>NZ_LT963430.1:0-348850 GCF_900199405.1 Beduinella massiliensis | reverse complement strand
GGGGCGCACGGCGAACGCCGCGAGCAGCGGTTTTTCGCAGCCGATGCCCCTGCGAATCTTGCACAGCGTATTGCGCTTGTATTGAAAGCCATCCGTGACCGTACGCTGTTCTGTGTAATCGCTGTCGCGTACGGAGTCCAGGTATGGCGCCACATGCAGGTAGCTCAGGCCCGCGAGCTCCGGATAGCGCAGATAGTTGTTGTAACGGAAGTCTACGTTCGGTTTCACCAGCTTGATCGCCTCGTAAATGTCCCGAAAGAGGGAGGTAATGCTGCGCATGCGGAACTCGAGGAACTGCGAAAGTGCCGGAAATTCCATGAGCAGCCCTGCCTCCGTCAGGTTACTGTCCATCAAAAGCTGCAGCTGCAGGCACTGGTCGTTGTTGTGATAAGGCGTCGCCGTCACGATACGCTCCAGCTTTCTAAGCGAGTCCACCATCGCATCCCAATCGTAGCCCATGGAAATAGCCTTCGCGCGGCAGTGCTCGCAAAAACAGCCGCCCGTTACAACGCCGAGCAGCGCGCTGAGCTTGGGGTCTGCTTCGTGCGGTAAAAACCAGGGTGTCTTTACCGGTTCGCCCTGATGGAATAGCATCATGCAAGTCTGAATAAAATCCACGTCGTGTTCCTTCACGGTTTGCGCGAAGAGCGTGCGCATGTACTCACGCACATCTGCGTTATTGCAGCAAAAATGCTGGGCGATGGGAGCACCATGTATATCCTTTTGCAGCACATCCGGGCATTCCGTCATGGCCTTTTGCGTGTCGTAGAACGTGTGCGATACTTCCACGCCCGCCTTCAGTCCTCGCCTGCGCGCACATTCAATCAGCACGTCCAGCCAGTCCGTGTCCTTGAGAAAAGCACGCTGCGACGCCTGGGGCTTGAGCTTTGTGCGTGCAAAGGCGGACGGGTCGACGCGGTAGTACACGCGGCTGTCTTCCGGCGCGTACCACTTCCGGTCGGGGTTTTGCGTATAAAACAGGCTCGTAAGCGGCCGTTTTTCATAGTGCATGACGCCCACCAGGTAGATGCTGTTTACGCCGCTGCACTCCACCAGCTTGTCTACAATTTGGTCTACCGGTTCGTCATGCAAATCCCAGGGGTAAAGGCTCGCTGCGATTTCACGAATAATCATGCTTTTCCTCCTGCGGGCGCTGCTGTGCGTCCGCCCTCCGTTCTCTGTACTGTGTCGGCGTCATGCCCATGTACTTCTTGAAATTGCGTAAAAACGTATGCAGATCTTGGTATCCAACCTGCTGTGCAATCTGCGCGACAGGCAAACTCGTCTCGGTCATGAGGGCGCAGGCCGCCTCGACGCGCAAACGCCCGATATACTCGCACAGCGTCATGCTCATGCGTTCGGAAAACAGCCGGCTCAAATAGCTGCGGGATATGCCAAGCTCGGAGGCCACCGCCTCCAACGACAGATCCGGCTGAGCGTAACGCGCGCGGACGTATTCCAGCGCGTTTTCCACCGGCCCCTTCCGTTCCTTCTGAATCTGTCTTTCCTGGCATGCGCGCCTGTATATTTCCAGCGCGCCCATGCGCAGCTCCTCCATCGTATCGACGCCGAGCAGTCGGCTGACGTCGATCGTCTTGATGAACCCATAGGGCAGGGTGCGAAGGACCATGTTGATGATTTCATAGTAGAGGCACCTCGCGAGGCTGACGCTGAGGCTGCTGCCCGCAATCTCCCCGAACAGGCGGTTGATCTGCAGCTCGATCGCGTTGTAATTTCCGCTTTCGAGGTGACGCTGTATCTCCGCCTGGTTGCGGAACGCCTGCACGTAGCGAAGGCTTACATCATCGATCAGTCCCACGACCTCCCGTGAGAGGATTACCTGGTTATTTCCGCGGATCAGCCTGTATTCACAGGCGTTTTCGGCCTGAATGTAGGCTCTGTGCAGCCCGCTGAGCCCGTCCTGCTCCTCGCTCACGCCCACCGTGACACCGGCGCCGTATCGTTGGCGGATGCTGCCGACGATGTCTTCCGCGGCTCGGACAACCTCGTCCTCCGTCAACTGCCCCGGGCTATAGTTGAGCACTGCGGCCGTACACCCCGGCTCCACCAGCAGCGTGGAAAGCTGGCTTCTGTCCATAAAGGCGCACCCGATGATCTCCTGAACCGCTTCGTCGTCCGTGCTGTCCCAAGACATCGTCCCCAAACGGTGGACGAGCACTACGATGACGCAAAAGCGCGAACCCCGAAACGATATGCTGAACTGCTGCGCCGCCTGCGCCAGATCCGCGTCCTTCGCATAGCGTCCGCGGAGCACGTTGAGCATAAAGTGGCGCGCCGTGTACACCTGCTCTCGCTGCATGCGTTCCATCAGGCGCAGGTTGTCGCGTTTCGCACGGTCGTACGCGTCGCTGATAGCGGATAGGCCGCCGCGACGGCGAGCACCGTCCGCCGCGTACTCGCCGATATCCTGAAGAAGCGGCTGCAGCGGCTTGTAGTTACGGTAGGAAAAAAACAGCGACAGCCCGATGCCTAGCAGAACGGCCAGCAGCAAATAGACGGCCAGAATGCGCAGCGTCTCCTGAAGCGGCGCGCCAACCGCCTCCTCCGGCAGCACAAAGAGCGCGCGCAGGTTCATCCGTTCCATGCGGGTGGCGTAAACCAGAAATATCTTCCCCTCGCGGGTCATGCGCTGCCACTGTCCGTCTGCCGCCTGCGCAAGAAACGGCACGAGCGCATCCTCCTTTGCGCTGCTGAATACGACGTTCTCATCCGCCTCTACCAGAAGCATCTGCACGTCCAGCGAATGAGGCAGCACGCCCGCGAGACGCACGAAAATCGAGCGCGGAATTTCACATAGCAGGTATTGTCCGTTGTCCCGCAGGATGGAAAGGCGCCTCGCATAATAAATTTTATCCCGCATGAGCTCCGGCCTGTAGGCAAACTGTTCGTCCCCGATCTCCGCCAGGATTCGCGCGACGGCATCTTCCTCCTGCCGAAGAAGCAGGCCGTCGCTCGAGAGGATGTGCCCGTCGTTGGCGACCATGATGCGCTCGATAAAGACGTTCGGCGTCTTATATGCGTTCATCTTGCGCACGCCCTCCGTCTTTTCAATCGACGCGCGCTCGCTGCCCATCATGGCCGTCATCGTCCGCACGTCCGTATCGGTCACCAGCATGGAGGCCAGTGCGTCCATGCCCACCATGTATTGTTCCATCACAGACACGACCTGCTGCGACGCCGCCTGCATCGAGGACTCGATCTCCCTCCATAGCGCGGCGCGCATGCTGCCCCAGATGCTCGCACCCATGACGCCTGCCGGAACGGTCAGCACGAGCAAAAACATGACGAGATAGCGAAAAAATAGGCCATGCCTGGAACTGGAACGCATGCTTCATCCCTCCAAGCGCCGCCGGGAGGAGGCGGAGGAAGCCCTCCGCCCTGCCTTCCCTTACAGCGATTCCTGATACGCCTCGTTCTTCTGACGAATTACCTCTTCGCCGCCATTCGCAAGCCAGCTCGCGCAGAAGTCGTCAAACATCTTGTCCAGCGCCGTCTCGTCTGCCGCGCAGATCATCTTGGTAAATGCCTCGTCGCGCAGGGTTGTGAGGATCGTGTTGTACTCGATGTCCGCGTCCGTCGTCACGAAGATGGGAGAAATGGGTTCGCCGTAGGTCTCGAACATCCGCACGCCGTCCCACACCTCCTGACTGGCGCAGCGGTCGAACCATTCGCGCCGGAACAGGTTGGAATACTGGATGCTCAGGCCTTCCTGTGTCCGCTTGTTGATGTCTTCCCACTCCGGGGTGAAGTGGAACGTCCCACTCTCGTCCACGGTGTAGTGCACGCCCTCCTCGCCGTACCGGATGCGCAGATACCCCTCTTCCGACGCGGCATAGTTGAGCAGCTTCATCAGGCGCACGGGGTTCTCGCACTTAGCGCTGATCGCCATCGTGTAGCCGATCGAACGGTAGTCGTTCGTCCAAAGGCGCTTTACACCGTCCTTGCCCACAATCGGTTCATAAGCGATGAAGTGCGATTCGGGTTCCGCTTCGCGCAGGGCCGCTAGGCCGATGTCGAAGGCCGGATCCAGACGCTGCACCTCCGTGCTGCCGTAGCTGCCGAACTTGCCTTGACCTAGCATTTCCTCGAACTTTTCCCGGTTGTACAGCGGGAACTGCGGATCGATGTAGCCCGCGCGGAACCATTTGTTGATCAATTTGAGCGCGTCGAGCATCTCCGGCTGAATGGAGCCAAACGTCAGCTTTCCGTCCTGCAAGATCCACTGATCCGGCAGCACGCCGTAGTACAGGTAGGCGGGCAGAAAGGTCGACGTGATCGGCGCGTTCGGGCCGCTGATGCCGTACGTATCCTTCTTGCCGTTGCCGTCGGGGTCGTCCTCTGTAAAAGCCCGGATCGCCTCTTCGTATTCCTCAATCGTCGTTGGGATGGCGAGACTCAGCTTTTTGAGCCAATCCTCACGGATGACGGGGATGATGCCGTCCGTTCGGTACTGGTTCGGCAGAGAATAAAGCTTCCCGTTGAAGATAAAGGGATCCCAGCATTCCTGCGGACGGATCGCCTTCATCTCCTGGCCGTACTTCTCCACGAGATCGTCGAGCGGGAGCAGCAGGCCCATTTCCACCATCGTCGTCAAAATCGAGTAGTCGTTGACCTGCACCAGATCCGGCAAATCGTCCGACGCGATGAGCAGGTTCAGCTTGTTTTGGTAGTCGTTCGCGCCGCGTGAGACCAGCATAAATTCAAAATTCGCGTTGAATTTTTCTCCTAGGAAAGATAGCGTCGCGTTTTCTTCGGGCACGTCAAACTGTTTTCCCTGCATGACGGTAAATGAATAATGAACGCTTTCGTCGTCCTCCAGGTTGACCTCGGCCGCCATGAGCACCGGCATAAGCAGCAGCACCGCCGCAAGCAGCAACAGACCTATTTTCTTCATCTCAAATCCTCCTTTGCCCTCCGTCGGTCCCTTGTTCTTGTGTAATTGCAACATTCATACATAACTTATGAAGAGTTCTGTGCAAAGACGTGCTCCTCCTTCCCGGGAAACTGACAGCATGCACGGCCGTCTACCCCGCACAGCGCTTCATCTACCCCTTGATCGCCCCGATCATGACGCCCTTTACAAAGTATTTTTGCAAAAAAGGATAAATCGCCATGATGGGCAGAATCGCAACGACGATGGTGGCGAGCCTGACGGATTGAATCGTCGTGTCCGACATGGAATAGTCCGCGCCGCCGCCCGCGACGTAAGAAAGGTCCACAGACTGCACGATTTCCCGCAGCACGAGCTGCAAGGGGAAATTGCGCGAACGGTTGATGTACATCACCGCGTCAAACCAGGAATTCCAATAAGCCACCGCGTAAAAGAGCGTGAGCGTCGCGAAGATCGGCATGGACAGCGGCAGTACGATGCGCAGCAGCGTGGTCAGATCGTTTGCCCCGTCGATGGTCGCCGATTCTTCCAACCCATCTGGAATGGACTTAAAAAAGTTGATGAGCAGCAGCATATTGTAAACCGAGATCGCTTTGGGCAGGATAAGCGCCCAGAGGGTGTCGATCATCCGAAGATCGCGGATGACGAGGTAGGTCGGAACGAGACCGCCGCTGAACAGCATCGTGAAATAAAAGACCATCGTCAGCAACCGCCTACCGTGCAGGCGATTCTTAGAAAGCGGGTAAGCTGTGAGTGTCGTCAGCAGGAGCGATAAAAGCGTTCCCACCACGGTAATGAAGAGCGTGTTTTTGTAAGCGCGCAGAATGCTCGAGGTGGAAAACACCATGCTGTAAGCACCAAAGTCCAGCCCTTTGGGGTAGAGAAAATAAATTTCCTGCGCGGCGACGTTATCTCCCGAGATGGAGCCCACGATGACGTAATAAAAAGGATAGAGCGTAATAAGTACGAGTAGCGTCATCACCGCGGCGTTGACGCAGGTAAAAAGCAAGCCGCCGCCCCGCTTTTTGCCGCTTCTTGGCGTCAGGCTGATCTGGCTCATAGCATGTTTTCCTCCCATCTCCTGGCAATTGCATTGACCCCCAGCACCATCGTCAGCCCGCAAATCGACTTGAACAGGTTTACTGCAGTGGAAAAGCTGTACTTCGCCTGTTGCAGACCGACCTTGTAGACGTACGTATCGATAATCTCGCACTTTTCGTTGACCAGGGCGTTGCTCATGATCAGGATCTGTTCAAAGCCCGCATCCAGAATCTTTCCTACGCGAAGGATCAGCATAATAATGATCGTGGATCGGATCGCAGGCAGCGTGATATGCCACATCATGCGGGCGCGGGACGCTCCGTCAATCGCCGCCGCCTCGTACAGATTCATATCCACGCCGCTGAGCGCCGCGAGATAGATGATGGCGCTCCACCCTAGCTCCTTCCACGTATCCGAAAGAATCAACACCCAGCGAAAAGCGTCTGGATCGAGCAGCACGTTTACCTCATGTCCCGTCAGCGCGGCGATCAGCGTAGAAAACAATCCCGTCTTCGGTGCAAGCATCATCAGCACGATATTGCCTACGACGACCCAGGAAATAAAGTGAGGAAGATAGACGACCGTCTGCACAAGGCGTTTTGCCGTCCTGTTTCGCATCTCGTTGAGCAGGATAGCGAAAAGGATGGGCGATGGGAACCCAACCAACAACTTTCCAAAGCTGATAATAAACGTGTTCATGAGGATGCGCCAGCAATCCGGCGATTGAAAGAATTGACGGAAGTATTTCAGCCCCGCCCAAGGCGCTTCCCAAATCTCTCGGCCCAGCTTGTAATCCTTGAACGCGATGCTGATTCCGTACATCGGCCAATACTTGAAGAGCAGAAAAAAGAGGATTCCAGGGATGAGCATCAGGTAAAGCAACCGGTCGCGCCGAATTGCCCGCAGCGCACGTGTCTTGAGCATAGGGTATCCCTCCTTACAGCCTTCGCGTCCTCCAAATTTCAAAATTATTATATCGTGCAATTCTTATAATTTTCTACGTCCACTTTGTCGTTTCCCTCTATCTTTTCTTGCGCTTTCACTGTGCATTTCGTCTTTCACTGTGCATTTTGCTGACAGCTGGCAGCCTCAGGTATACATATCGTCTATTCCGCATCTCTCCATACCGCTCTGGCTCTGCACCATATAAAAAACGCGGGCATTTCCATGCCCGCGCAAATTTCAAGAGACGCTTTCAAGCCCCCGTGCCGTCCGTATGCTGCTCGTCTCCCGCCCCACCCGGCGGGTTCCTGTCCAGCCTACGCAGGTACAGGGCGCAGAGCAAAATCGATCCTAAAGAGGCCAGCGGCGCGGCAAGCCCCATGGGATACAGACTGTCCCCGGACATCCGGCTGAACAAAAACGAAAGCGGGATGCGCAGCGCGAACGTCGCCGCCAGGTTGTGGGCCATGCAAAACACCGCGCAGCCACAGCCGCTGAGAAAGCCGTTCATACAAAAGACAAACGCGACCAGCAGGCAATCCAGCGCGTAGCTGCGCAGATACTCGGAAGCCACGATGACGACCTCCTGCTTGTCCGTGAAGAGGGAAACGAGCATCTGAGGCGCAGCCTGTGCCCATACGCAGGCGACCGCGCCGGCCGCGAGCGACAAACCGATGCCCCAGCGCATGCAGCGCTTGGCGCGCGGATACCTGCCCGCGCCGACGTTCTGCGCGGTCATCGCGGAAACCGCCGCGCTGAACGCAGAAGGCGGCAGCATCAGAAGGCCGATGAGCTTTTCGACCACGCCCACCGACGCGGAGGCCACCACGCCCATTCGATTGATAATCATCGTGATGATGAGGAAGGATAAGCTCACCAGCCCGTTTTGCAGCGCAGCGGGCAGTCCCAGGCGCAGCGTGCGGGCCGCCTTGTCCGGCAAAAAGCGCACGTCGCGCATCGAAAAGGCGAAACCCACGCCGCGGCGCTTTAAGTAGACGAGCGAGGCCGCGAAGCTGATGCCCTGTGCGAGCACCGTCGCCGCCGCCGCACCCGCCGCGCCCATGTGGCACCCCGCCACCAACGCGAAGTCCATGACGACGTTTACCGCACAGGCGATGCCCACGAAGTACAGCGGCGTCCTGGAATCGCCCAGTCCGCGAAGCACCGCCGCCACGACGTTATAGCCGACGATGAACACGACGCCCGCGGAGCAGATGAACACGTAATCGCGCGCGCCCGCGTCCGCGACCGCGGGCACCTGCATGGCGCCGACGATCGCGCCGTTCAGAAGGAGCATCAACACCGTCGTGACGGCGGAGAGGGCCGCAAAGAGCACGACGGAGGTGCCTAGCGTCGACGCAAGATCCTTCTCACGCCGCGCGCCGAAGTACTGGCCCATCAGCACCGTCGTACCCGTCGTGACGCCCAGCACGATGTTGGTCACCATGCTCATGACCTGGCTGCCCGTGGAGACGGCGGACACGGCGGCCGTATCCGCAAAGCGTCCGACCACGAAAAGGTCAACCGCGCCGTAGAGCACCTGCAGCAGACTCGCAAGCATGAACGGCACCGCGAAGCGCACGAGCGACCTGGGGACGCTGCCTTCCGTCAATGAAATGCGGTTCATGAAAATTCCTCCATTCTTCCGTTTAAACGACAAAAAACCGGACAAGCCGACAGTTTCCCGTCATCTTATCCGGCATCAGCGCGTGGGAATGCAAGACTGATCCTCCGATGTATCCCGTATTATAGGCGGGATTTTCCCGCTTGTCAACCCTTCCGTGCGGGCATACTGAGGGCGGAAAAGGAGGAGGATACCATGAACGAAACCCCGTCAACGCCGCAGAACCCGGAGCAGCTCGACCCCTTTTACGACACGGAAAAGGTTGCTTCCACCACCGAATGCACCGGCCTTTCGCCCGCAGCCGTGCTGTCGGAGGAAGAGGCCGAGTCCTACGCGGAGCTGTACGCCGTGCACCGGCAAAAGCCCGTAAAAAATGAGGAAGAATACACCCACGGCGGCAAGTTCGCCGCCGACAAGCGCAAGAAGCACTGATCTTTTAAGGCATAACGCAAATCCGCCCTGCCAAAACGGCGGGGCGGATTCCTTTAGAACCCTTTTGCGCAGGCAATCGCCGTGGCGTTCGCCTGCGCGCGCAGGCAAAGCTCGGCGGCCTTAAAGGCGTGCGCCTGGGTCATGGCGCGCTCGGTGCGGTTCAGGCAGTCCAGGATCATTTCGCCGAAGAACGGATAGCCCGTGAGCCCCGACGCGTCGATATGCTGCTCCCCGCGCCGGTTCACGAGGTATATCTGGTCGCCGCCCGCGCGGCCGGAGGCGATGTCCACGAACTTGCGGATCTCAATGTACCCCTCCGTACCGAGGATGAAGGTGCGCCCGTCGCCCCAGGTGCTGAGTCCATCCGGCGTGAACCAGTCCACGCGGAAGTAATTCGTCGTCCCCTTTGCGCCGGTGAGCGTGCAGTCCCCGAAGTCGTCCAATTCCGGGTGCTTAGGGTGCGCGTAGTTGGCGATGCGGCTGCTTCCCACCTCTGCGTCCTCCTCGCCTGCGTAGAAGAGGTATTGCTCGATCTGGTGGCTGCCGATGTCGCAGAGGATGCCGCCGTACTTTTCTTTTTCAAAAAACCAGTCCGGCCGGCCGGCCGTGCCCAGGCGGTGGGGGCCGAAGCCCTCCACGTGCAGCACGCGCCCGATCTCGCCCGCTTCAATCAGGTAGCCCGCGAGCACGGAGGCTTCCGAGTGCAGGCGCTCGGAATAGTACACCATGTACTTGCGGCCCGTATCCCGAACCGCCTCCCTCGCTTTGCCGAGCTGCGAGAGCTTCGTCATGGGCGCTTTGTCCGAAAAGAAATCCTTCCCGGCCCTCATCGCCCGGATGCCCAGCGCGCAGCGCTCGCTCGTCACGGCGGCGGAGGCGATCAGCTGCGTCTTTGCGTCCGCGAGGATTTCTTCCTCGCAGCGCGCGGCCCGCGCCTGCGAAAACGTCCTTTGGAAGGCAGCCACGTTGTTCGGATCGCTGTCCCAGACATACCCCAGCGTCGCGCCCGCTTCGAGCAGGGCGCGCGTCATGCCGTAAATATGCCCGTGTTGCAGGCCCACCACAGAGAAGACAAACTCCCCCGGCTTTACCACAGGCTTCGGCTTTTCCCGCAGCACGCGGGCGGCCGCCTCAGATTCCGCCATCCGGACACCTCCATTTCCGTGTTTGCGCGAAAGCGCTTACCAGTTTACCTGCCAGCGGCTGCCGTAACGCCCGTCCGGCTGCCCGCTGCTCCTGCCCGGTACGTAGGCCGACTCCGCCGCCTTTTCCGCGAGCATCCGGTCGAACAGCGCCGTGTCGAAGGGCAGGTCGATCTTTCTGTTCCCCAGCCACTGCGACAGGTAAGCCGCGTTGGAAAGCGTCAGCTCCCGCACGCCGTCCTCTCCGGGGGAAAGCAGCGATTCCCCGCGAAGGATAGCCCCGGCGAAGTTTTGAAGGATGCCCGCATGTGCGCTTTCCTTTTCCGTCGGACGGATCTCCTCGAAGTCCATGGCGATCTGCGTAAAGTTTTCCTGCGATGTAAAGCGCACCCGTTCTTCCGGCTCGCGCAGCTTCCACCACTTGAGCGCGCCGCCCTCCAGCACCAATTTACCGAGCGTGCCGGAAATCTCCAGCCGGTTCGTGCCCGGGTACTCGCCGGTGGAGGTCACAAACAGGCCCGTCGCGCCGTTTTCGTAGCGCGTGAAGAGCGTCGCCTCGTCCTCCACCTCGATGTGATGGTAGCGCGCCGTGTCGCAAAAGGCGGTAACCGATACGGGCATGCCGCAGATCCACTGCCACAGGTCGAGGTTGTGCGGGGCCTGGTTGAGCAGCACGCCGCCGCCCTCACCTGCCCAGGTCGCCCGCCAGGATCCGGAATCGTAGTAGTGCTGCGTGCGATACCAGTTGGTGATGATCCACACGGAGCGCTTGAGCTCGCCCAGCTCGCCGCCGCGCACGATCTGCCGGCACCTTTGAAAGAGCGGGTTGGTGCGCTGGTTGAGCATGACGGCGAACACCCGCCCGCTCTCCCGCGCCGCCGCGCAGAGGTCCTGCGCCCGGGAGAGCGAGATGTCGATAGGCTTCTCCACCAGCGCATGAAAGCCCGCCCGCAGCGCGTCCGCGGCGATGCGCGCGTGAAGAGGATGCGGTACCGCCACGATCACCGCGTCCGCCTCGCCGCCGCTGAGCAGCGCGCGGTAGTCCTCATAGCACCTGACGCCCGGAAAGCGCTCCCTGCACGCCGCGAGGCGCGCGGGCTCCACGTCGCACACGGCCGTAAGGCGCATCCCCTGCACCCCGCCGCTGTGAAGGCAGGACGCATGGGCAAAGCCCATATTGCCCACGCCGATCACCGCGGCCCTGACCTCAGGCATTTCGCCATCCCTCCATCTTTATAGCCCAAGGGGCCTTGGCCCCTTACTTGTTTCCGCCGTAGGTGTCGCTTACGTCCGCGAATACGGCCTTTTCCGCGCCGTCCTTCCTGTATCGGGAGGCGGCCACGCGCTTCATGAGCTCCTCGTAGTACAGATCCTCGTCGTAGGGAATGCGGACCTCCCGTCCGAGGAATGCGGACAGGTGCATGGCGTTAGAAAGCGTCAGGCCGCGGATGCCCTCGCGCCCGTCCGCGACGAGCGGCGTGCCGCGCAGAATTGCGCCTCCCCAGGCGTTGATGACGCCCACGTGCTGCGGATTTTCCCCGTCGGTTTCGACCTCGACCTCGGCGGCGGGCATGGTCGCAAACGGCTGACGGTTGGTCTTCGACCATTCCGGTTCGGAAACCTCGAACTCCAGAAGCGACAGCTTGTCGTTTTCGACGACGAGCTTCGCCCGGTCGAGCTGAATTTCAAAGCGGTTGGTGCCGTGCGCGTCTCCGGTCGTGGTGACGAACACGCCCGTGGCGCCGTTTTCGTACTCCACGTAGGTGGTCACATCGTCCTCCACCTCGATATCGTGCCACTGGCCGTAACGCAGGTGCGACTGCACCTTCACCGGCATGCCGCAGATCCACTGCCACAGGTCGAGCTGATGCGGGCACTGGTTGAGCAGCACGCCGCCGCCCTCGCCCGCCCAGGTCGCCCGCCAGGAACCGGAATCGTAATAGGCCTGGGGGCGGTACCAGTCGGTGATGATCCAGTTGGTGCGGCGAATCTGCCCGTAGCGGCCGGACTGTATGAGCTCGCGCATCTTGCGGTAAACGCAGTTCGTGCGCTGGTTGAACATGAGGCCGAACACCACATCGGGATGGCGGTCCGCCTCCTCGTTCATCTCGCGCACCTGGCGCGTGTAGACGCCCGCAGGCTTTTCCACCATCACGTGAATGCCGCGCTTCATGCACTCCATGGCGTAGCGCGGGTGATCGTAGTGCGGCACCGCCACCAGGCAGGCGTCGAGCATGCCGCTGTCCAGCATGGCGGTCGCGTCTTCAAAGTAGGTCAGATCGCCCGAAAGCTCCCTGCGCGCCCATTCGATCCGGGCGGGGTTGCTGTCCGCCACGGCCACCAGTTCAAATTCGGGGCACAGGCCCTTCAAAAAGCTGCGCGCGTGGCCCGATCCCATGTTTCCGATCCCGATGATGCCGACTCGAATTTTCTTATCCATGGTGCTGCATTCCTCCTGCTCTGCCGTGAATTACTCCGCGATCTCCCGAAACGCCGCGCAGGCCGCGTCAAAGGCGGCGTCGCTGCTCTCGTAGCGGTACAGGCCCACCTGGCTCTTTTCGCCCGACTGCTCCAGATCCTTGAGCCCTGCGAAGACCGCCAGATGCGGCTCGATGGTCGCGACGCTGCCGCCCTTAGCGCGGTAAGCCGACAGAATCTTCTTCACCTGGCCGATGCCCTTCCCGGCGGGGACGACGCTGCCGTCCGCGAGCGCGTCCTTGATGTGCAGGTACCGCGTACGCGCGCCCAGCAGCTCCCAGGCTGCCCAGGTATCCTGGCCGCACTGCACGAAGTTGGCCGGGTCGAACACGCCCTCAAGCTGGGGATAGGCGTTCAGGATTTCCGCGCAGCGCGCGGCGTTGTCGCCGTAGATGCCCTTTTCGTTTTCGTGGCACAGCGCGATGCCGCTGCCCTCCGCCGCGCGCAGCATCTCGCCCAGGCGATCCAGCACGGCGGCGCGGTAATCCTCCGGCGCCTTGCCCGCCGGGATGTAGAAGGAGAACATGCGCAGGTTCCGCGCCCCCAGCGCGTCCGCGACCTCCAGCGTGCTGCGCAGCTTGCAAAGGTGCTGATCGAAGTCGCCCTTCTCGATGTCGATCTTGCCGATGGGCGAACCGATGGACCAGACCGTAAGGCCCGCGTCGTCCAGCTTTGCGCGCACCTCGCGCGCCTTGCTGAGCGTGATGTCGGAGACGTTCGTCCCGTCCACCCCGCGAATTTCCAGCCCGTTCAGGCCGTTGCGCTTCATGGCGGCGATCTGCCCGTCCACCATGGGGCTCGCCTCGTCGGCAAAGGCAAAAATCTTCATAGGTTCCATCGTTTCCGTCCTCCATCCGTCAAAATCTTGGCGCCAGGGCAGGCTTCAGCCCTTCAGGCCCTGAATGCTGATGCCCTCCACCAGCTGGCGCTGGAAAAAGAAGAAAATCACCAGAATCGGCACGAGCGAAAGCACGGACATGGCAAAGGTCGCGCCAAAGTCCGTTCCTGCGCTGTCGGAGAAGAGCTTCAGCGCGTAGGCGACGGTGTACGTCTGCGGCGAGTTCAGGTAGAGCAGCGAGCCCATGAAGTCGCCCCAGGAGTTGATGAACGTCAGGATGCCCACCGTCACCACGGCCGGAACGATCATCGGCAGCAGGATGCGCGCAAAGATGCCGTACCAGCTACACCCGTCGATGGTCGCCGCCTCGTCCATGTCGCGGGGGATGCCGCGCACGAACTGCATTACCAGGAAGATGTCGAACGCGCTGCCGAAGAAGGCCGGAACCGTCAGGGGCAGATAGGTGCCGACCCAGCCCATCTTGTTGAACAGGATGAAGCGCGGAATCATCATCACCTGGCCCGG
Organism: Beduinella massiliensis; assembly: GCF_900199405.1. Classification (NCBI taxonomy): domain Bacteria; kingdom Bacillati; phylum Bacillota; class Clostridia; order Eubacteriales; family Beduinellaceae; genus Beduinella; species Beduinella massiliensis. Next base: position 334,916 of record NZ_LT963430.1, on the reverse strand, counting down.
CAACATCATGGTGATAATCATCGCCACGAACCAGAACTGGCGTCCCGGAAAGCGCAGGCGCGCCAGGCCGAAGGCCACGGCCGCCGCCGAAAGCGACGCGCCGATCGTCGAAAGCACGGCGATCAGGAGCGAGTTCTTAAAGTATACACCAAAACTGAGTCCGGCGAAACCCCGCCAGCCGTTAATGTAATTTTCAATCGTAAAAGTTTCAGGGATCAGGTTTCCAACCGTAGCGAAGATTTCCGAGTTGGGTTTAAAGGAGGAAGAGAGCATCCAGATCAGCGGATAGAGCATCGCGATGCTCGCAATCGTCACGAGCACGTGGTAGACGATGGTCACAGTCCTCTTTCTTCTCTTCACGCTGTGCGTGCGAATCGTCGTCGTCATCTTACTTCCCCTCCGATTCGTAATAGACCCACGCCGTGGAGGAACGGAAGATCAGCGCCGTAAAGGCCGCGATCACCAGCAGCATGAACCAAGCCATGGCGCTGCCGTAGCCCATCTCATAGTAGGTAAAGGCGCGGTTGTAAAGGTGCACGCCGTAATACAGGGTGGTGTTGAGCGGCTTGCCCTGGGTGATCAGGTAGGAGGAGTTGAACGCCTGGAAGGCGCCGATGGTCTGGTTGATCAGGTTGAAGAAGAAGATCGGGGTAATCATGGGCAGCACGATCTTGAAGAAACGCCGAACCGGGCCGGCGCCGTCCACGATGGCCGCCTCGTGATAGCTCTGCGGCACGTTTTTGAGCGCCGCCAGGAAGATCAGCATGGAGCTGCCGAACTGCCACACGCCCAGGCCGATCAGCACGCCCAGCGCCGTGTCGGGATTCGCCAGCCACTTTACCGGCTGCATGCCGAACAGCGCGGTGATCTTGTTGATCGCGCCGTTATAGGAAAACAGCTGCTTCCACGTCAAGGCCACGGCCACGCTGCCGCCCATGAGCGAGGGAATGTAGAAGGCCGCGCGGTAGATCGGGGTCGCCTTGGTCGTTCGCGCGAGAATCAGCGCGACGCCCAGAGATACCAGCAGCTTGATCGGCACCTGAATGAATGCGAACTTGAAGGTGACCCAAAACGATTGCCAGAAATACTTGTCCTCGAAGAACATCCGCTTGAAGTTCCCAAGGCCGATCCAGTGCGGGTCCGTCAAGACGTTGTAGTCCGTAAAGGCCAGATAGAGAGACGTGAAGAAGGGGATGACGGTAAACGCGAACAAGCCGATGATGAAGGGGGCTATGAACACGTAACCGGCCACTTTTTCCTGACCGAGCGTCCTGCTCAGTTTCCGCATGCCGATTCACTCCTTTAAAAAAAGGGGAAGCCGCCGCGCAGGCGGCCTCCCCAGCCGTTTGAATGGATTTTACTGCTGCGCAGCCTTCAGGAGCAGGGCGTTCGCCTCGTCCATGAACTGCTGTGCCCAGGCCGTCATGTCGTCCACCTGGCCGTACTGCACGGCATCCCAGTATTCGCCCATCAGCGCTTCCACCTCGCCGCTGGCCGCCGCGTCGGGCTTCATGATGGGCGAGGTCTTTCCGTCCTGGCCCAGGTAATCCAGGTAAGCCGAAACCTTCTGAGAGGTCTCGTCCAGCTGCGGGGCAATGTGCTCGCGGATGACGCTGGAGATGGGCATCGCGCGGTCGATACCGATGATGTCGAAGCAATCGGGATCGTTAGTGAAGAAGTTGATGAACTGCGCAGCCGCGTCCTTCACGGCAGAGTTTTCGGAAACGGACCAGAACATCGAGGGCTTGAAGTAGGCAGAGGCGACGGTGGCGTCAGACGGATCGGGCCAGCAAGCCAGCTCCAGCTCGCAGTTCGAGCCGTCCTGATACGCCTGCAGCTCGTTGGTCCAGTGCCAGCTCGCCCAGTTGTCGCTCACCATCGCGTCAAAGGCCGTGGTCTGGGCGGTTTCGCCCACGTCCAGGCACCAGCCCGCCTCGACGGCGTCCAGGCGTCCCTGCCAGGTCCTCACGAGGTATGCCGGGTCGTCAAAGCCAAGGCCGTTGCCCTCTTCGTTGAAGAGCTGCAGGCCGTAGGCGCGAAGCAGGTTGCGCAGCGCATCCTTGCCGACGAGGGTGTCCTGCGTGCGGCCGGTCTTTTCATAGACCTGCGCGGCCAGCTCGGCAAAGCCCTCCAGGGTGGGCTCCATCGGCATTTCAAGGCCCGCTTCGTCCAGCACGTCCTTGCGGTAGAAGGTCGCCAGGGCGTTGGTGCCGGTGGACAGCGCGTAGATCTTGTCGCCCACCTGGCCGCTGGTAAGCACGGACTCGGCCACGTCGCTCACGTCGATCGCGCCGGACTCGAAGTAGGGCTTCAGATCCGCCAGCACGCCGCTCTGCGCGTACTGCGTGAGATACTGATAGTCCATCTGGATGACGTCGGGCATCAGGCCGCCGGCAACCTGCGTCGCCAACTTGCTCCAGTAGCCGTCCCAGGAGGTAAACTCGGGCTCAACCTTGATGTTCGGGTACTTTTCCTCGAACTTCTGGATGGCCGCCATCGTCAGGTCATGACGGGTCTGAGAGCCCCACCAGGTTACGCGAAGGGTGACAGGCTCCTCGGCCAGGGCCGCTGCCGGCAGCATCGCCGTGCACAGGAGCATCACAACCGTGAGAAAGGAAAGGAAACGTTTCATGCGGGGTGCACCTCCGTTTTCGTTGTTGATTTCATTATAGCGATTCTCCCATGAATGAAAATTCAAATATCAGACACATTTGAACACTTTTTCGGCATTTTGAATAGAAACCCGGCGCGTAGCCCGTCAAATAAGCAAAACGCGCCGGGATTCCCCTCCCCGTGCGCGTTTCGTCTGCGGCGTCCGCCGTTACTTCCTGCGGGCCTCCTCGAGGGAGACGCGGTATTCCTTGGGCGTCATGCCCGTGTACTTGCGGAAGACCTGGCTGAAATAGTGTGGGTTGTTGCCAAGGCCCACCCGCTCGGCGATCTCGTAGCTGTGCAGCGCGCCGTCCGTGGCCATGAGAATCTTGGCCCGCTCCATGCGCACCTCCAGCAGGTAGGCGCTGAACTTGCGGCCCATGGCGCGGGTGAACTCCCTGCCGATGTAGTCCGCGTTCATGTAGACCACGTTGTCGGCCATGTATTGCAGCGAAAGCGCCTCGTCCGCGCAGTGCGCCTTGACGTAATCCGTCATCTGCCTGACGAACCCCCTTGCGCCTCCGCGCTCGCCCCGCAGGCGGTAGAGGCTGCTCGCGATCAGCTGTTCCAAGGATTCCTGCTCCTGAAACGCCCCCATGACGACGTTCAGCTTCCACTCTGCCTGCCCGTTGCCCAGGCTGGCGGTGACGATGGATACCAGCGCTTCCCGCAGCAGACTGGGGTCTTCGGCGGTCTTGGCGATCTCGCAGACCTGCCGCTCCATCTGCGCGACGTCCAGAGCGCTCTCCCGCAGCTCTCCGAATTTTTCGATCAGCGTCTTCACCCGCGCCTGGCGCTCTCCGTTCAGATGGAGCACGTGCCTGCGCTCCCTGTCGATGGCGCGGCAGGCGCGCACGAGCGCCTGCTCCAGTTCCTCGCTGGAGCAGGGCTTGAGCAAATACTCCATGACCCCGGCGCGTACCGCCTGCTGCGCATAGGCGAACGTGTCGTAGCCCGACAGGATGATCGTGCGAAGCCTCGGGTGCAGCGACATGGCGCGCTCCACCAGCTCCAGCCCGTCCATGCCCGGCATGCGCACGTCCGTCACCAGGATGTCCGGCATGTCGTCCATCATGCTGTCCAGCGCGGCGATCGCGTTGGGGCAGGAGGCTGTCAGGGTTATGCCCAGCCCTTCCCAATCGATCATCTGCTTCAGCCCTTCGCGGATAATCTGTTCGTCGTCCACCAGCAGCAGCTTGTACATGCCTGTCCCTTCCTCCTATTCGTCAAAGTTCCGGCGCCCTGCGCCGCGCGTGTCCGGCAGGTGCACGACGACGCAGGTGCGCCCCCGCTCGTTTTTCACCCGCAGGCCATAGGCTTCGCCAAAGGCATACTGCACGCGGCGATGAATGTTGCGCATGCCGATGCCCAGTCCCTCCGGCTTGATCTCCCCGCTCTCCAGCTTGACGAGGATGTCCTCGTCGATGCCCGGCCCGTTGTCCTCCACCGCGACGTCGATGCCGCCCTGCGCCGCGCGGACGCCGATGCGGATGACGCAGGCGTCGAGCATCTCCTCCGCCGCGTGATGCACCGCGTTTTCCACCAGCGGCTGCAGGGTCATCGCGGGGATGCGGCAGGGCAGAAATTCGTCCCCCACGTCGTACTCCACGCGCAGGCGGTCGCCGTAGCGGATGAGCTGAATGCGCAGGTACTCCCGCGTAAACTGCAAATCCTCCTCTACGCTCACGATGTCCCGCTTGTCGCTGAGGGAAGCGCGCAGCATCTTGCCCAGCGCGTCGGTCATCGTGGCGATGCGCCCGTCCCCCGCGTTCTGCGCCAGGCAGTAGATGGATTCCAGCGTGTTGTAAAGGAAATGCGGCCGCAGCTGGGCGCGCAGCTGCTGCATCTGCTTTTCCTGTAAAATTTGCTGCTTTTCGGCATTGTCCCGCGTGACGCGGTCAAAGTCGCGCGTCATCTGGTCGAAGTGCTGGTGCAGCTTGCCGATTTCATCCCGCCGCTCCCTGTATGGGCTTTCTTCCTCCAATACCGGCCGGCCGCTGACGGCAAACGCGTCGAACTTGTCCAGGAGAATCTTCAAATGCCGCAGAAGGGTGGATATGAGCCCCGCGCTCACCGCGAGGGACAGCGCCATCGCCGCGACGATCACCCCCATGGTCACGCGAGCGGCAGACCGGATGGTCGCGTTGATTTCGTCGTAATCCACCAGCGTCACGTACCGCCACCCGTTCGCGCCCGTGTAACGCACGCACAGGACGTCCTGCCCATCCAGCCGCATGTCGGTATACCCATCCTCCGCGCCCTCCGGCAGGGCGTGAATCCGCTCGTCGCTGGCGTACAGGCAGATATCGTCGCTGTAAATCGCGCAGGAAAGCGGGCTTCCCAGCTGAGCCATGCTGACGCGGCTCTTCTCCACGATGCCCTGCAAATCCATCTGAATCAGCAGCGTAGCCAGCGGCGCGAGCGTGAAGCTCTTGACCTCGCGGATCTCGCGCAGCAGGTACAGCCGCGTCGGCTCGCCCTTTTCCGCCAGCCAGACCTCGCGACCATTCCTGCCGGATGCATAGGCGATCCGCTCAGGCGTCAGTTCGTCGGCGGTTGATGCGCCGCCGAAGGACTGCGTGAACGTCTGGTTGCCCGTCGTCTTGAGCTGAAGCGTCACGGCGCTCGAAAACCAGATGCTGAAATAGCTCATCCGGTCCGCCACCTCGGACTTGGCCTTCACCCAGGCGGCGGTTCCGAACGGCTTCTCCTTTAAGGCGGACAGGTTCTCCTGCAGCACGTTGTCCGCCAGGATCCGAAAGGACAGTGCCTCGATATCCGCCAGCTCCGACTCGATTTTATCCGCAAAGAGCGTAATCATCTGCACGCTGCTCTTGTACAGCTCGTCGTCATAAGCCGCGTAGGGGAGCCGGATCGTCAAAAACGTGCTCACGCCCACGAACGCCATCGCCAGCAGCAGGATCATCAGGAATTTCGTCCTCAGGCGCGTATTCGCAATCCGCTTTAAGAGCCTGCGCAAAAAACTCGCCCTCCTCTTCGCAGCGCTGAACGGCCGGACGTCCCCGCTTACTGCGTCATAATTTATACATTTTGTGTCACGCGCCCAAGCGGCGTGAATCACCTTTGAAGGAAGCAAGCAGGCTTCCTTTTTTTCTTTTGGTAGTCTGACTTGTAACGTATTCTTATAAAGATGCGCCCGTCTTTTCCCTGCACGCGGACGCCGCCTGTCCACCCCGCTGCTGCTGGCGGAATTGCAGCGGCGTCACCCCAAACTGGCCTCGAAACCTGCGCACGAAGTTGCTCACGTCGCCATAGCCGCACTGCGCGGAAATCTCCAGCACCGACAGCTCTGTCTTGAGCAGCAGCACCTTCGCGTGGGCCAGCCGGCTCTGGATGACGTACTGCATGGGGCTCATGCCCACGTGTCTGCGAAAGTGCGCGGACAGGCAGCCGGGGCTGACGTGGAACTTCGCGGCCAGGGCCCCCAAGGAGAACTTGTCCGCAAACGACCGGTCCAGCTCGTCCAGGATCTCCTGCATCGGCAGAAACGACGCCTCCGGGGCCATGGGAAACATGTCCGGGCGAAGCGCCAGCGCGTCGGCCAGAACCAGCGTCATCAGCGCCTCGATGCGTTCGTCCATGTACGCGCCCCCACGCTCCGCCGCGTCCCGCAGCAGGGAAAAATACGTGTCAAAACGCGGCTTGTCTTCTCCGACCGAAAGCACGTAAGGGAACGGTTCGCCGTGAAACCGGAAGACCGAAAGCAGGCGCACGTCGTTGTGAAACGCACGCATCTGCGTGGGCGGAATGAGCAGGTAATACCTGCGGTAGACGTCCGAAATCATGCGGGTCGCGTGCTCGTCAAACTGGTTGAGAAACACCAGCGACCCCGCCTCCACCCGGTAATCCTTCCCTTTGATGCTCAGCAGCACCGCGCCCTCCTGCACGTAGAGCAGCTCATAGTACACGTGCGTATGGCTGCCGTGGGTCAGCGGGCGGTCGCTGAAGACGATCTCAAAGGGCACTGCGCTCGACCTCCGATGCGATTTTACATATTTTCAATGCGAATTGGCACGTTTTTTGCCGCCTTTGTACTTTATCATAGACTCATGAAAAACGCAAGGAGGACACGGCCGTGCCGCACGAAACATTCCACTACCGCAACCTGGGGGAAGTGAGGGAGCAGGCGCAGGCGCTCAGCGCGTTTGTGCCCCTGTCGGAAGACCTCTCCGCCCTTTACGCCCCGCTCGCCCTCGGCGAAAAAAGCGCCGCCAACCGCATCGCGTTTCAGCCCATGGAAGGAACCGACGGCACGGAGGACGGCGCGCCCGGCCCCCTGACCGTGCGCCGCTACGAGCGCTTCGCCAAGGCGGGCCCCGGCCTCATCTGGTTCGAGGCGGTCGCCACCGTGCCGGAGGCGCGCGCCAGCGCGCACCAGCTGTACCTGCGCGAGGACAATCTGGACGCGTTTGCGCGGCTGAACGAGCGCATCCGCGAAATCTGCCTGAAGGAAAACGGCTACGAACCCGTGATTGTGATGCAGGCCACCAACAGCGGCCGCTATTCGAAGCCAAACGGCTTTCCGGAGCCGCTGATCGCCTACAGCTGCCCCCCGATCGAGGACACGCCCCTGTCCAAGGAGCGCATCCTCTCGGACGGCGACCTGCGCCGCTACGAGGAGGCGTTCGAGCAGACGGTGCGCCTTTGCGCACGCGCGGGCTTCGACGGCATGGACGTCAAGTGCTGCCACCGCTACCTCGCCTGCGAGCTGCTCAGCGCCTACACCCGTCCGGGCCCGTACGGCGGCAGCTACGAAAACCGCACGCGCTTTCTCAAGAACGCCTACCGCGCCGCGCGCGCAGGCGCGGGCAGCGGCGATTTCTTCCTCACCAGCCGCCTGAACGTGTACGACGGCTTCCCTTACCCCTACGGCTTCGGCGTGCACGAGGGCAGCCTCGAGCCGGACATGGCCGAGCCCATCCGCCTCATCCGCGAGCTGAAGGACGAGTTTGACATCCCCCTCATCAACGTCACCATGGGCAATCCGTACAGGAACCCCCACGTCAACCGCCCCTACGACCACGGCAACTACGTGCCGGACGAGCACCCGCTCACCGGCATCGGCCGCATGATGCAGGGCGTCAGCGAGATTCAGCGCGCCCTGCCGGAGCTGCCCGTGCTCGGCAGCGCGTTCTCCTACCTGCGCCAGTTCTCCGTCAACCTGGCGGCGGGCATGGTGAGCGGCGGCCACTGCGCCATGGCGGGCTTCGGCCGCATGGCCTTCGCAGACCCCGGCTTCGTGCAGGAGGCGAAGCGCACGGGCGCCGTGGACGGCAGAAACGTCTGCGTCACCTGCGGTAAGTGCGCGCAGCTTCTGCGCGCGGGCACGCCCGCAGGCTGCGCGGTCCGCGACAGGGAGGTGTACAAGCTGTGAAAACCGCGCTCGTAACCGGCTCCAGCCGGGGCATCGGCCGGGGCATCGCGGATGCCCTTTCAGAAAGCGGCTACACCGTCGTCTATTCGGGTACCCGGGCCAGCCGGCCCGACGACCTGCCGCCGCAGGCGGATTACTTCCCCTGCGACATCCAGGACGCGGCCCAGCGCCGCGCCGCCATCGACCACGTGCTGCAGGCCTACGGCCGGCTCGACGTGCTGGTGAACAACGCGGGCGTCGCGCCCCTTAAGCGCCGCGACCTGCTCGAGATGGAAGAGGAAAGCTTCGACCGGGTGATCGGCATCAACCTCAAGGGCACGCTGTTCATGTGCCAGCTCGCCGCCAGGGCGATGCTGGACGCGAAGGGAAGCCTGCCGGACTACGCCCCTCGCATCGTCAACATCGGCAGCATGTCCGCCTACACCTCCAGCACGTCGCGCGGCGAGTACTGCATCAGCAAGGCCGGGGTGGGGATGGTGACGAAGCTCTTCGCCGACCGCCTGGCCGGGGAGGGCATTGCGGTGTTCGAGGTGCGGCCCGGCATCATCGAAACCGACATGACGGCGGTCGTGCACGAAAAGTACCAGCGCCTGATCGAGGACGGCCTGCTGCCCGTGCGCCGCTTCGGCAAACCCCGCGACGTAGCACAGATGGTCGTCGCCTGCTGCTCCGGCCTGCTGGATTACTCCGCGGGGCAGGTGCTGGACGCGGACGGCGGCTTCGCCCTCAGGAGGCTGTGATGATGAAGGAAATCGCGGCCCGCACCGTCGTCGTCGGCTCCGGCTGCGCGGGCCTGAACGCGGCCGACTGGCTCGCCGCGCTGGGCGAAAAGGACTTCATTCTGGTGACGGAGAACATGCTTTCAGGCACTTCGCGCAACACCGGCAGCGACAAGCAGACCTACTACAAGCTCTCGCTGGCCGGAGACGAGGACGACAGCGTCGGGGCCCTGTGCCAAACCCTGAAGCGGGAGGACGTGGACGGCGACACCGCCCTTTGCGAGGCGGCGGGCTCGGCCCAGTGCTTCTTCAAGCTGGTGCAGCTCGGCGTCCCCTTCCCCTGCAACGACATGGGCGAGTACGTCGGCTACCGCACGGACCACGACGTGCGCACCCGTGCCACCTCCGCCGGGCCCCTGACGAGCCGCTACATGACCGAAGCCCTCGAGCGGAGCGTGCGCGCCCGCGGCGTCGCCGTGCTCGATCACCTGCTCGCCTACCGCATCCTCACGGACGGGGACGGCGTCCGCGGCCTTCAATGCCTCGACACCGCGGACGGCAGCCTGATCACCCTGCGCTGCGCCCACGTCGTCCTGGCCACGGGCGGGCCTGCGGCCGTCTACCGCGACCGCGTCTACCCCGAAAGCCAGCTCGGCATGAGCGGCATGGCCTTTGAGGCAGGGGCGAAGGGCGCAAACCTCGATTGCTGGCAGTACGGGCTCGCCTCCGTCTCCTTCCGCTGGAACGTGTCGGGCAGCTACCAGCAGGCGCTGCCGCGTTACGTCTCCGTGGACGAGGCGGGCGTCGAGCGCGAATTTCTGCTCGAAAGCCTTTCTCAGGAAGAAGCCCTGTCGAGCGTCTTTCTCAAGGGGTACGAATGGCCCTACGATCCCCGCAAGCTCGGCGGCTCCTCGCGCGTGGACGTGCTGGTGAAGCGGGAGTCCGACAGGGGACGCCGCGTCTTCCTCGATTACCGCCAAAATCCCGCGGGCTACAGCCTGGACGCGCTGAGCGAGGAGGCGAGGGTATACCTCGTCAACTGCGGCGCGACGCAGGAGACGCCCCTGGAGCGCCTGCGCGCCATCAACGCGCCCGCCATCGAGCTGTACCGGGCGCACGGCATCGACATCGAGCGCGAGATGCTGGAGATTCGCGTGTGCGCCCAGCACCACAACGGCGGCGTCGCGGTGGACGGCGACTGGCAGACGAGCGTTCCCGGCCTGTACGTCTGCGGCGAGGCGGCGGGCACCTTCGGCAAGTACCGTCCCGGCGGCACGGCGCTGAACAGCACGCAGGTCGGCTCCATGCGCGCGGCGACGCACATCGCCCGCAAAAGCCGCCGCGCCCTGCCGCAGGCGGCTGCGCCTGCCGAGGCCCCGCTGCTGCCCACGGGCGATCCTGCGGCGCTCACGTCGGAGCTGCAAACGCTCATGACGCGCCACGCCGCCTTTTCGCGGGACGAGGACGGCATTCGCCGTCTGCTCTCGCGGCTTTCGGAAATCGAGCGCGGCTTTGCGCCCATGGACCCGGACGACCCGCTGCTCGCGGATCGGCTTCGCCTGCGCGACCTGATGCTGACCCAACGCCAGGTGCTCTGCGCGATGCTCTTCGGCCTGCGGGACGACGGCCCCGGCGTGCTGGAAACCTGCCGGGGGGCCTGCGTCCGCCGTCCGGCCCGCCCGGTGCCGGAGCGCGACCTGTGGTTTGAGCGCGTATGGCGCAGATACCGCGAAGACAGCAAAGACAAGGGGGAATCAGCATGGCGATGAGACCGCGCGTTCTATTGATCGGCGCCGGCGGCTACGGCGGCGTCTATCTGCGCGAAATGACCGGTCACGATGCCGGGGCCGACGTCGTGGGCGTCTGTGAAACGGACCCGGAGATCGAGCAGAAGGTTCCGGTGCTTCGGGAGAGGAACATCCCCGTCTATAGCGCGCCGGAGGATTTTTACCGAAAAGACAGCGCCGACCTCGCGATCATCGCCTCGCCCGTGCACTACCACACGGAGATGGCGTTGACCTGCCTCGCCCACGGGAGCAACGTGCTGTGCGAAAAGCCCCTCTGCCTCACCCTGGAGGAAGCGGAGCGCATGGCGCAGGCCGCCCGCGGCGCGGGCAAGTTCCTGGCGCTCGGCTATCAGCTCGACTACAGGCGCGACGTGCTGGCCCTAAAGCAGGACATTCTGGCGGGCCGCTTCGGCGCTCCCAGGCGGCTCTCCGTCTATCACTGCTTCCGTCGCGGCGCGAAGTACTACGCGCGCAACAACTGGGCGGGGCGCATCCGCGTAAACGGGCGGGAGGTCTTCGACAGCCCCTTCACCAACGCCAGCGCGCACAATTTTCAGATGATGACCTTCCTGCTGGGGCAGGACCTTCGCACCTCCTGCGACGTGACGGGCGTAGAGGCCGAGCTCTATCACGGCAATCCCCGCGTCGAAAACTACGACATCGCCGCGCTGCGCTTCCATACGTCGGAGGGCGCGCAGATTCTTTACTACACCGCCCATCCGTTAAGGGCCGACCTGGGCCCCTGCGGCGTCTTCGAGTTCGAGAAGGGGACCGTCACGTTCGACTCCGACCAGCCCTCCTTCAAGGCCGTCCTGCACGACGGCAGCCGCGTCGACTACACCGCCATCGATCCCGGCCACCCCCTGCAAAAGCTCTACGACGCGCTCGACTGCGTGAAGAACGGCGGCGCGCCCGTCTGCGGGGTGGAGGCGGACATCGCCCACATCCGCGCCGTGCGCATGGTGCAGGAGCAGCCCATCCGCTCGGTGCGTGAAGAGCTGCGCTACACCTTCGAGGAGGACGGCGACACGTTCCTCGGCATCCGCGGCCTTGAAGAGGCCTTCATCCAGAGCGCCCGCGCCTGGGCCCTGCCCTCCGAGGCCGGGTTTCGGCTTTGACAAGCGCAGATCATCTCCAAAGCGCCCCGCGTTTCCCAAGAATGGAAACGCGGGGCGCTTGCGTCAGTCCAGTATCTTTTCCTCGATCATGGTCTTGCGGTACTGCTTGGGCGTCTTGCCGTAGCACGCCTTGAAGTGCTGAATGAAGTAGTTTACATCCCCAAAGCCCGTGCGCATCGCGATTTCCTGAATGGACATCTGGCTGGAGCACAGCAGCTTTTTGCCCATGGAGACGCGAAGCCGGGTCAGATACTGACGCGGGCTCATGCCGATCTGGCTGTGGAAGCTCTTGGACAGGTAGTTAGGGCTCATGAAGCATTGCCCGGCGAGCCCTTGAATCGTGATGGGCTGGTCGTAGTGCTCGTCCATGTAGTTTTTGACCATCTGCACGGGCTGCGTATAGGGCGCGGCAACCGGGCAGAAGAAGCTGCGGAAGTCGCGGTACAGTCCGCTGAAGAGCTGCCCCAGGAGGCTGCTCTGGTACACGCTCTTCCAGTCGCCCTCCCAATCCAGCGAAAACTGCACGTCGTACATCTCCTCCAGGATAGCCTCGACCTTCTCCGCCGCGGACGAAACGTCCAGAAAACGCGGCGCGGGCGCGTCCGCAGAACTGTCCGCGTCGCCTTGAAAGATGGACTGGCAGATCGAATCGCGGAGCACCCGGTCCGTGGTGCGGTCGGAAAACTGAATGAAATACCGCTCGTAGGGGTATTGCAGCACACGCAGCCCGTGCGGCACGTTTTTGGGGATAAAGATCATCGTCCTGGGCTTTCGTACGAAGCCGTCCACCACGGTGTGGTCCGGCTTCTCGTAATGGAAGACATAGGAGCCGCAAAGGCAGTACATGATTTCGTACGTGTTCGCGTGCGCATGCGTAAACGTCGCGGGCAGCCTATGGCTGTGGCGGCTGATTTCCAGGGTGACCACCTTCCCACACTTAAATTCTAAGATGTGTGACAGGCAGAATTAAAGAGACGACGGAAGCATAGGGCGGTGCGATATGCACACCCTGGCTTCCGCCGCGCGGTGCCTAAAAAAGCAGAGGAAACAAGGCAGAAAACACAGATTTTTATAGAGAATAATCTATATTTTCGCGTTTCAGCTTTAGTATATAATAGGTTCATATTTTATGCAAGACCGTCATTTTTGCTTGGGGAGGCTTGTAAAGGATGAACATCAATCCGGGCGCCATCAAGAGGAAAGCGCCTACCACGATCAACGAAGGGGCGTTGTCTCCCCGCAAGAGCACGAGGTCCTATCTGCGCGCCCATTGGATGCTGTACGCGATGCTGCTGCTTCCGGTTTTGTACTACTTCCTGTTCCATTACCTGCCCCTTCCCGGCCTTGCGATCGCGTTCAAGGATTATAACATGTTCAAGGGCATTTGGGAAAGCAATTGGGTGGGACTTCGATATTTCCGCCAGGTCTTCCAATTTGAAACGTTCTGGATTTCCGTGCGCAACATGCTGGTGCTCAACGTGCTCGGCCTGGCGCTGGGCTTCCCCGCCCCCATCATCCTGGCCCTGTTCCTCAACGAAATCAGAAGTCAGAAATTCAAGAAAACCGTGCAGACCGTGCTGTACCTGCCCCATTTCATCTCCTGGGTCATCGTGGGCGGCATGATGTACCAGATTTTTGCCTCCTCCGGCCTCGTCAACACGCTCATCAAGTCGCTGGGCGGTTCGGCCATCCCCTTCCTTTCCAGCAACGGCTGGTGGATCTTCACCTACTTCATCGTCGGCCTGTGGAAGAGCATCGGCTGGAACACCATCATCTACCTGTCCGCGATGACGGGCATCGATCAGGAGATCTACGAGGCCGCGCGCGTGGACGGCTGTTCGCGCTTTCGCATGATGCTCTCCATCACCGTGCCCTGCATCATGGATACCGTCATCATCATGCTGATCCTGGCCATCGGCGGCCTGGCCAGCATCGGCTTTGAGCAGCCCTACGTGATGCAGAACAGCGTCGTCATGGAGGTGGCCGACGTCGTCAGCACCTACGTGTACCGCGTCGGCCTCCAGCAGGGCAAGTTCAGCATCGGCACCGCCGTCGGCCTTGCGCAGTCGGTAATCAACTTTATCCTCGTCATCAGCGCCAACACGATCAGCAAGAGGATGACGGGCAAGGGCATCTGGTAAGGAGGAAAAGCTGATGAGAGAATCCAAGGGCGATCGCGCCTTTAAAGCGTTTACCGTCTTCCTCGTCGTTCTGGTCGCGGCCTGCTGCCTGTTCCCGTTCCTGTACATCGTGTCGGTCTCCTTTTCAAACAAGACCGCCGTGCTGCGCAGCGAGGTCTTCCTGTGGCCGGTCGATTTCGACCTTTCGGCGTACAGGGCGGTGTTCAACAATCGGAGCCTCATGACCTCCATGTGGTTTACGATTTTCCTGACCATCGCGACCACGCTCATCAGCCTCTTGATGACCGTGCTGTGCGCGTATCCCCTGGCCAAGTCGGACCTGCGCTTCAAGACGCCGCTGCTGCTGCTCGTCATGTTCACGATGTACTTTTCGGGCGGCATGATCCCCAGCTACATCAACATCAAGAACCTGAAGCTGCTCAACACGTTCTGGGCGCTCATCCTGCCGGGGTGCCTCTCCACCTACAACATGATCCTGATGAAGAGCTTCTTCCAGTCGATGCCCAAGGAGATCGAGGAGTCCGCCTTTGTGGACGGCGCCAACGACGCGGTGGTGCTCGTGCGCATCATCCTTCCGCTCTCCAAGGCCATGCTGGCCACCATCGCCCTCTTCTACGCGGTGGGCCGCTGGAACGGCTTTATGGACGCGCTGCTCTACATCAACGACGAAAAGATGTACACCATTCAGGTGCGCCTGCGCCAGCTCATCCAGTCCAGCCAGGTCAGCGCGCTGATGGAGGACATTCCTGAAATCAAATCCGACGTCATCGCCGAAACGATCAAGGCCGCGTGCCTGGTGTTCAGCATGATTCCCGTCATGATCCTCTATCCCTGGCTGCAAAAGTATTTCGTCAAGGGCGTCATGATCGGCTCCGTCAAGGGGTGATCCCATCGGCTTTCTGCCGGAGCAACCGGCAAGAAAATATAACATTGGAGGAAACACACCATGAAGAAAGCCCTCTCCATTCTCCTGGCGCTCGCGCTGATGCTGGGCGCGGTCTGCACGGCCTCGGCGGCGGACACCCCCGTCACCCTGACCGTCATGATCTACGAGCGCGGCAACACGACGAACACCTACGGCACCGTCACCGACAACTTCTACACCCGCTGGGTTCAGGAAAAGTTCGGCGATCCGAACGGCATCAAGGTCGAGTACATCCCGGTGCCCCGTGCGCAGGAGGCTGAAAAGGTCAACACCATGATGGCCTCGGGCTCCGCGCCGGACATCATCATCAGCTACGACACCAACATGATCATGAACTTCGGCAAGGACGGCGGCCTGGTGGAGCTGTCCGGCCTGGTGGACGAGTACGGCCCGAACCTGAAGAAAAATCTCGCCGAGACGCTGAATTACGGCACGTACGACGGCAAGATGTGGGCGCTGGTCGCCAAGCGCACGAACGTCGGCCGCTACGCCAACTACATCCGCACGGATTGGCTGGAAAAGATGGGCTACACCCTCCAGACGAACGAGGACGGCTTCTACCACATGAGCGTGGAAGACTTCACCGAACTGCTGCGCAAGGCCAAGACGCTCGACCTGGACGGCACCGGCATGGAAATCTACCCGCTGGGCATGGCCGGCGCCTATGACGCCACCCAGACCCGCCCGCTGGTCTACACCTTCGTGAACCGCGCGGAGATGACCGACGAAATGCGCGCCTGCTACAACGAGATGTTCTGGCCGGGCTACAAGGAAGGCGTCCGCTTCCTGAACCAGCTGTACAACGAGGGGCTGGTCGATCCCGACTTCATGGTCGACACCGACACCGCTTACCCGGCGCTGACCGCCCAGATCTCCAACGGCCGCACGCTGGCCTTCGGCCACGACAACACGTATCAGACCGGCATCAAGGCGCTGTACGAGTCCAACCCGGAGGCCAACTTCACGATGTTCCTGCTGGACAACGTACACGGCGAGCAGTTCGTCGATGTGTACGCGCCGGTCGGCATGTACATCGCGGTGCCCGCCACGTGCAAAAACCCCGAGGCGGCCGTGAAGTACCTGGACTTCCTCGCGGACTACGAGAACGCGAAGGTGCTGCACTACGGCATCGAGGGCCGCGACTACGAGATGATCGACGGCGTGCCCACCAAGATCGAGTACACCGAGGCGGAGCGCCTTGAAATCGACGGCTACGAGCGCATCACCTGCGGCGACATGATGCTCGTCTACAACGGCCAGCCCTACGGCTATCCGACTTCCCTGGCCGGCATGACCGAGGTCGAGGCGCGCATTCAGCAGCTGATGGACCTGGGCATCGAGATCGCCAAGGTCGGCGGCTCCGCTCCCTACCACTTCTCGCACATCAGAACCGAGGCCGACGAGCAGTACGAGGGCTTCCTGACCGACCCGACCAAGAACCTGCCCTCGCTGATCTCCTGCCCGGCGGACCAGTTTGACGCCATGTACGAGAAGGTGCTGAACGACTACCTCTCCGCCGGCGGACAGGCGGTCATCGACGCCAAGGTTGCGCTCTATCAGGAGCTGGAAGCGGCCAAGCAGAAGTAATTTCCCCTGAGGCGATGCCGCCCCGCGCTGCCGTGGGGCGGCATTTTTCCCGGATTTTCAGTCGATAAAGTGAGGAATAAGCCATGAATAAGCTTTTTGCGCAGGAGCTCGCGCCGGGCAAGTCCATCCGCCCCTTCATGGTGGCGGGCGTGCTGGAAAAGGACTACCCCGGCGAGCGCACGAACGCCGCGACGGTGCAGTACGTGGAAGAGACGATGGATCAGGCGATCGGGGAGCTGCGGGGCAGAACGTTCCGCGAGTTCGACGCCTTTACCCTCTGCGGCATGGAGGGGCGCTGGACGCTCTGCACCGATCCCTCCCCGCGCTACGCGGACGGGCATTACTACATCATGGAGAAGCTGGCCCTGATGCCCATCTACGTGGAGCTGGAAAGCGAGCGCGAGCAGGACGTCACGCTGCGCATCTGCGCCGGACGCCTCGCGGTGCTTCTGGACGGCGCGCTCGCGTTCGACAACCGCGATTACGCGCACAGGCAGCGCGAACGCACCTACGTGTTCGAGCACGTAGCCAAGCCCAACTACGAGACGGTATGCCTCCACCTGACGCCCGGCCGCAACGCCTTTACCGCGCTCACCGGCCACGTCGGCCGCGGCACCGGCATCTCGTTCAGCATGGAGCTGCTCGAGAGCGAGGCGCCGCTCCGCGCGCTGGTGCCGCTGAACATGCCGGAAGAAATCCGCGAGGAGATCGCCCGCAGCCAGATGGAGACGCACATGGAGGACGACTGCTACACGCTGGGCGAAGCGCCCGTGCTGCACGTCGGCCGCCTGCCGCTTCGCCACTGCCGGGTCTCCGCCTGCGTATACGACGGCAGGGACGCCGAGGTGCTGCGCCTCGATTCGGTCGAAAAGAGCGATACGCCCCTCCCCGCCGCGCTGCCCGCCGGGAAGTACCGCGTGGAGCTCTCGTGGCGGCTCCTGGACGGAACGCCGCTCACCGGCCGCTCCCTCTCCTTCACCCGGGTGGAGATGATTTCGCCCGCGCCTGGCTACGACCGTCTCCCGGAGCGCCGCCAGCGGATGCTGGAGCTGCTCGCGGAGGAGGGCGATCCTCTGGCGCTTTACCGCCTGGGCCGCTGCGCCGAGATCGACCTAGCCCGCATCGAGCGGATGTGCGACAAGATCGAGCGCCGCGCGGACTGCGCGGACTTCGAGCTGCTGCCGCTCCTTTGGATGATCTGGGAGGACAGCGGCGCGCGTCTGCTCGACGAGCGCATCCACGAAAAGGTGCGCAAGGCGGCCCTGGGCTTCCGCTACTGGGTGGACGAGCCCGGCCCCTCGTCCATGTTCTACTGCTCCGAGAACCACCGAATCGGCTTTCATGTGTGCGAGTACCTGGCCGGCCTGCTCTACCCCACCGACCTGTTCACCAACTGCGGGCAGAACGGCATGTACCACTCCCTGAAGGGGCGCATGCACCTGGTGGAATGGCTCAACCAGCGCTGCCGCGTGGGCTTCGACGAGCCGCTTTCCGACAGCTACCTGCCCGTCACGCTCTCCGCCCTGCTCGTCCTGCGCGAGGTGCTCCCCATGGAGGAGTACCCGCTGCGCAACATGGTGAACATCCTGCTGGACTTCATGACCTACATCTTCGCGGTCAGCTCGTTTGACGGCGTGATGGCGACGCCGCGCGGGCGCAGCTACAACATGCTGCTGCGCACCGGCAGGACCACCCGCATCAGCGGCATCTTCTGGATGCTCTTCGGCAACGCGCCGTTCAACCGGGAAATGACCCACGCGGAGCTCGCCTTCAGCTACTACGTGCCCCCGCGCGGCCTCTGCGAGCTCGCGGAAAACTTCACCCCCGCGACCTTTACCTACAAGCAGGGCATCATGCACTTCGACAAGCACAACGCCGACTTCACCATCCGCCGCACGAAGGACTACATGATCGGCGGCGCGCGCGACCACAACGTCGGCATGTGCGACATGCACTTCATCTCCGCGCTGATCGTGCTGAGAAACGACATCTCGATCTGCTTTTCCGCGCCCAACAACGTGGCCGAGGGCAGCGGCCTGCGCCCGGACTACTGGGCGGGGCAGGCGTTCCTGCCGCGCGTGCTGATGGGCAAGCGCACCCTCGCCGTCATCTGGCACGACGTGAAGGACAACGACATCTGGATGACGCACTGCCACTTCGACGCCCGCAAGTTCGACGAGGTCGCGTCGCGCGGCGGCTGGACCTTCGGCCGCTCCGGCGACGGCTACGTGGGCATCTACTCCAGCGCCCCGCACGCCTTCCGCGCGGAGGGACCCTACGCGGGCCGCGAGCTGATCTGCGACGGCAACGAGGTGGTCTGGCTCGCGGAATGCGGCAGCCGGGACGAGGACGGCGGCTTCGAGGCGTTCATGGAGCGGCTGCTGTCGGCCCCAATCTGGCAGGACGGCTCCGCCTTCCACTTCGATTCGCCGGGCAGCGGGCTGATGGAGTTCGGCCTGGCCGAGGGCTTCACCATCGACCGGCAGGAGGTGCCCATCCCGGACGCCATGGCGGACAGCCCCTACCTGCATTCCCGTTACGGCAGCGGCCGGTTTGCGTACACCTGCCCCGGCTTTACCGTGACCCAGTGGTCGTATCCCTGCAGCGAGTAAGCTGCCGGTCGTGTATTTGGGCCAAGCAAAAAATCGGGCGCGCCGCAGGAATTTTCCTCCTGTGGCGCGCCTTTTTCGTCTGACTTGTAGATAGCCGCGTCAAAAATAGGTATACGAACCAAGAGGCAGCCACCTGTCAAGCGGTTACCTCTTGGCTGTCCATCCTATTCATCCGCCTGATTCGGCGCGGCCTCGTTGTCGCGCCGCATTTGTTCGCGCGCGGCACGAAATAAAAACGCGTTGACCGTCTCGCCGTGTTGCTGCGCATGATGCGTTATTGTCTCCGCCACCTCTATTTTGACACGTAGTCCGAGCGTCTTAAAATGTTTTGCATCATATTTAGCATTTGCCCGTTTTCTCGCCTCTGATATCGCCATATAATCACCCGCATGTACTATTAATCGTGTAAATCATACACTGTCAATAGTACATTTTTGTCCAAAATGCCCATTGTCATTGTACTGTTAATAGTGTATCATTCTAAATACCAAAGGGAATCTGGCAGAACATAACTGCCCCATCACACTGTCAGAAGAAAGTTCTGTGAAAGGCTACTCCGTACCGGCAGGATGGCTGGCTAAGTCGCTGACTACCCGAAGCCCCTTACAGTTAAACCGGCCAGCGATCTCGTTCGGGGCACCCAAACAAAATGAGAAAGGGATCGGCGCGAAAGAATGGATCGCCCAGCGTAAATATTATACCATGCGCCGCACCCCCGTTCAAGCCGCGCCGGGCGGCAAATCGAAAGGACGATGCAAAATGCGGCTTCTGGAAGAGCTCTACTACGGCAACATCCGGCCCAACGCCCGCGCGTATGCGCCCGATTCCGCCTACATGGAGGCGGTCGCCTGCGGCAGCCGCAGCAGCGAAAAGCTGCTGCCCACCCTCACCGACTCGCAGCGCGAAACCTTTGAAAAGTACGTGGACGCGGAGGACGAGGCGAACGGCATCGCCCGCTGCGACGCCTTCGCCTGCGGCTTTCGGCTGGGCATGCGCCTGGCGATGGAGGCCATAGCGGGCGAAGACTTCCTGTAAGTTCTCCCAAACCAGACCGGCGCGCGGCAGAAGCTGCCGCGCGCCGGTCTTTGCTTGGGGTTTACGCCTGCTGGCGCTTCTTGGAATCGAGCTTCTTGCGCATCTCGGTGGCGAGCACGCGCTTGCGCATGCGCAGGTTCTTGGGGGTGACCTCCAGCAGCTCGTCGTCGTCGATGAACTCCAGGCACTCCTCCAGCGAGAGCGTGCGCATGGAGGTCAGCTTCATCGCTTCCTCCGCGCCCGCCGCGTTGCGGATGGAGGTGAGGTGCTTTTTCTTGCAGACGTTCACGTCGATGTCGCCCTGGCGCGCGTTCTGGCCGACGATCATGCCGGTGTACACCTGCGTGCCCGGCCCGTAAAAGAGCGTGCCGCGGTCCTGCGCGTAGAACAGGCCGTACATGACCGCCTCGCCCGTCTCAAAGGAGACCAGCGCGCCCTGCGTGCGGTGCGGAATCTCGCCCTTGTAGGGCTCGTAGTGATCGAACACGGAGCTCATGATGCCCTCGCCGCGCGTGTCGGTCATGAACTCGGAGCGGTAGCCAAACAGCCCGCGCGACGGAACGGAAAACTCCAGGCGCACGCGGTCGCTTCCGCTCATGTGCTCCAGCACGCCGCGGCGGCGGCCCAGCTTCTCGATGACCGCGCCCGCGTAGGCGGCGGGCACGTCGGCCACCATCTTCTCCACGGGCTCCAGCTGGTTGCCCTCCTCGTCGTAGTGGAAGAGCACCTCCGGCTTGGAGACCTGAAACTCGTAGCCCTGGCGGCGCATGTTCTCGATGAGCACGGACAGGTGCAGCTCGCCGCGGCCCGAAACCTTAAAGGCGTCCGGCGATTCGGTCTCCTCCACGCGCAGGGAGACGTCGGTTTGCAGCTCGCGCATCAGGCGCGCGCGCAGGTGGCGGCTGGTGACGTACTGGCCCTCGCGGCCCGCGAACGGGCTGTCGTTGACGGAGAAGGTCATCTGCACGGTCGGCTCCTCGATCTTGACGAAGGGCAGGCCCTCCGGGCAGGCCGGGTCGCAGATCGTGTCGCCGATCATGATGTCCTCAATGCCCGTGATGGCCACGATGTCGCCCATGCTCGCCTGCTCGACGGGCGCGCGCTTGAGGCCGTCGAAGCAGAACAGCCCGGAGAGGCGAAGCGGCGCGGACGCCTTTTCCTCGCCGTGGATGACGCGCACGGCCATCATGCCGCTCTTTAGCGTGCCGCGGCCGATGCGGCCCACGCCGATGCGGCCCACGTAGTCGTTGTAGTCGATGGTCGAAACGAGCACCTGCGCCGCGCCGTCGGGATCGCCCACGGGCGCGGGGATGTACTTCAGAATCGACTCGAAGAGCGGGCGCAGGTCCGTGCCCGGCTCGGAAAGGTCGAGCGTCGCGGTGCCCTGGCGCGCGGACGCGTAGACGATGGGGTTGTCGAGCTGGCTCTCGTCCGCCTCCAGGTCGATCAGCAGGTCGAGGATCTCGCCCTCCACCTCGTCGCAGCGCGCGTCCGGACGGTCCACCTTGTTGATGACGATGATGACCGGCAGCTTCAAATCCAGCGCCTTCTTGAGCACGAAGCGCGTCTGGGGCATCGGGCCCTCAAAGGAATCGACGAGCAGCAGCACGCCGTCCACCATCTTGAGCACGCGCTCCACCTCGCCGCCGAAGTCGGCGTGGCCGGGGGTATCCACGACGTTGATCTTCACGTCCTTGTAGTGCACGGCGGTGTTCTTCGCCAGGATCGTGATGCCGCGCTCGCGCTCGATGTCGTTGGAGTCCATCACGCGGTCCGCGACCTGCTGGTTCTCGCGGAACACGCCGCCCTGCTTGAGCATCTCGTCCACCAGCGTCGTCTTGCCGTGGTCTACGTGCGCGATGATGGCGATGTTGCGAATATTTTCACGGGTTATTTCCAAATGTAATTCCCTCTTTCCTGTCGTTCGGGGGTTACGCCCGCGCCGCGGTTTCGGCGAGCTCAAGCCCTTCGTTGTTTTCCAGCGCCCAGCGGATAGACCACTCGTTTTCAAAGAGCAGCACGTCGCGCTCGCGCGCGTCCTGCGCGATGGAGGTGGTGGAGGTGAGCTTGAGCGCGTCCAACGCCCTGGGCGTCTTCACGACCCAGCGCACGAAGCGGTAGCTCAGCTGTTCGCGGCGGATTTCGGCGTTGTACTCGGTCTTGAGCCGGTGCTCCAGCACCTCAAACTGCAGCACGCCGACGACGCCGACGATGATCTCCTCAAAGCCGATACCCGGGCGCTTGAAGGTCTGAATCGCGCCCTCCTCCGAAAGCTGCATCACGCCCTTGACGAACTGCTTGCGGCGCAGGCTGTCGATGCTGCTCACGCGCGCGAAGAATTCCGGCGCGAACACCGGGATGCCGGGGTATTTGACGTGCGCCCCGGTGGAAAGCGTGTCGCCCAGGGAGAAGATGCCGGGGTCGAACAGCCCGATGATGTCGCCCGGATAGGCGCTTTGCACCACCTCGCGCTCGTCCGCCATGAACTGCTGGGGCTGCTTGAGCTGAATCTGCTTGTTCGTGCCCGAGTGCCACACGGTCATGCCCTTTTCAAACACGCCGGAGCAGATGCGCATGAAGGCCAGGCGGTCGCGGTGCGCGGGGTTCATGTTGGCCTGGATCTTGAAGATGAAGCCGGTGAACGCCTCGGCGCAGGGATCGATGGGGCCCTGATCGCTCTCGCGCGCGGAGGGCGGGGGCGTGAACTGCAAAAACCGTTCCAGGAACGGCTCCACGCCGAAGTTGGTGATCGCGGAGCCGAAGAACATGGGCGTCAGCTCGCCCGTCTGCACCTTCTCCAGGTCGAACGCGTCGCCTGCCACGTCCAGCAGCTCGATCTCGTCCATCAGCCGGTCATAGTAGGACTTGCCCAGCACCTCGGGCAGCTTCGGGTCGTCCAGGGCGATGTCCTGCTTTTCCACGCGCGTCTTGCCGTGGTCGCCCGTCTCGTAGAGCTCCACCATCTTCGTGTCGCGGTGGAATACGCCCTTGAAGTCGCCGTCCACGCCGATGGGCCAGTTGACCGGGCAGGCGCGGATGCCGAGCACCTGCTCCATCTCCTCCATGAGGGCGAAGGGGTCCTTGGCCGCGCGGTCCATCTTGTTGACGAAGGTAAAGATGGGGATGTTCCGCAGGCGGCAGACCTTGAACAGCTTGATCGTCTGCGCCTCGACGCCCTTGGCGGCGTCGATCAGCATGACCGCGCTGTCCGCGGCCACGAGCACGCGGTAGGTATCCTCCGAGAAGTCCTGGTGGCCCGGCGTATCCAGAATGTTGATGTGAAATCCGTCGAACTCAAACTGCATTGCGGACGACGTAACGGAAATGCCGCGCTGCTTTTCGATTTCCATCCAGTCGCTGGTCGCGTGGCGCTCGGCCTTGCGCGCCTTGACGGAACCCGCCTGGCGGATCGCGCCGCTGTAGAGCAGCAGTTTTTCCGTCAGCGTGGTCTTGCCGGCGTCGGGGTGAGAGATGATGGCAAACGTCCTTCGGCGGCGAACTTCCTGTTCGAGCTGCGTTTGGACGGCATTTTGCGGCATAGCGTTATCCTCCGATTTTATTACAGCATATAACGGTTTATTATACACCGAAGCGGGGCGGCACGTCAATTATTCTGCACATGCGGCGGCCAAAAAACAATGCATATAAAGAGCGGACGAAAATTGTCAATTTTTTCGTCCGCTCCCTATTCAGTTTTTTCACCGCAGCAGCGGCAGATTGCCCGTCAATCGGTTCACATGCTTTGCGTCTCCCGCGAGCCCGATGCCCAGAAAGCCGAGCGACGCCGGCGACGCCGCGCCCATCCGCTCGACGTACTCACCGTAGACGCGGCAGCCCTGCGCCACGTCCGTAAAGTCCACGGCGAAGACCGCCTCGTCCGCCGAGGCCTTTTCCCAAATCGCGGCCAGGGTCTTCGCGTCCGCGCGCAGCGCGGGCACCGGCACCGTCACGATGCCCGGGTGCGTGCCGCCGTCCGCGTCTTTGACGTCCTCCCCGACGAGCTGCCCAAAGCGCGTGCCCAGCGTCATGCCCAAAATCGCCGCGGCGTTTGCGAGCACGCCCACCGGCAGCGATTCGTTCAAGATGACGGCGCACTTCATCTGTGTGTCCATGATCCGTGTCCCCTTCCGGCCCGCATGGGTCCCGTGATTGCGTGAATGGGGCCAGTATAGCACGATGAGCGCGGTTTTTCTTGAACGATTGTGCTTTTTATCGCGCGCGCCCCCGGGGCGGCGAAGCGCGGCGGGGGCGTGCTAAGCGATTTTGCCGCTTCCTCACATGGTGATGTCCTTCTTGCCGCTGACCTTGAAGAAGACCGCAAGCGCGATGACCGTGGAAAAGGTCAGGATGGAGGAGATCGCCGAGGCGATGCCGTCATTGCCCCGGATGATCTGCGAATAGATCTCCAGCGTCATGGTCTTGGTGTTCGTCGTGTACAGGATGATGGAGGTCGAAAGCTCCGTGATGATCGCAATCCAGCTGAGGATCGCGCCGGAGATGACGCCGGGCATCATCATGGGCACCGTCACCTTGAAGAACGTCTTCATGTTCGACGCGCCGAGGCTGATGGACGCCTCCTCGATCGAGGGGCTGATCTGGTGCAGAATCGCCGAGGACGAGCGCACCGTGTAGGGCAGACGCCTGATCGTGAAGGAGAGCACCATGATGAAGGCCGTGCCGCTGAGCAGCAGGGGCCTGTGGCTGAACGTCATCAGGAGCGCGATGCCCAGCACCGAGCCCGCGACGGTCTCCGGGAACATGCTGATGACGTCCAGCGAGTTGTTGAGCGCGTTGCGCCTGCGCACGACCACGTAGGCGATGAGCACCGCGATGAGGACGATCGCCACGATGGAGATGAAGCTGAGCACGTAGGTGTTCACGATGGAGCGGCCGACGGTCGTGAACGCCTCTTTATAGCTGCCCAGCCAGTAGCCCTCGACGAACAGCTTGCCGCTGGTCTTTCTGAAGGAGGAGTAGATGACGTAGAGCTGGGGCATCATGGCGACGAATACCAGCAGGTAGCAGTACAGGTGCGCCAGCACGTTCGGTAGGCCCTTCAGCTGCCGGGGCTCGATGGGGTGCAGCGCGCTCATGGTGAACTGCTTGCGGTTGACGACCAGCTTCTGAATGAGGAAGACGCTGGTCGTGATGACGACCGCGATGATGGAAATCGCCGCCGCGAGGCCGTCGTTGGAGCCCGTCTCGCTCATGAACTCGTTGTAGACCAGCACCGGCAGGGTGTTATAGCCCTCGCCGATGAGGCGCGGCGTGCCGTAATCCGCGAAGGTGCGCATGAAGACCATCAGCGCGCCCGCGAGCAGGGTGGGCATGATGAGGGGCAGCACGACCCGGAACATCTTGCGAAGCCCCGTGCAGCCCATGGACTCCGAGGCCTCGATCAGGGAATTGTCCATGTTCTTGAAGGCGCCGGAGACGAACATGAACACCAGGGAGTAGAGCTGCAGCGACATGACGATGACGATGCCGTTAAAGCCGTAGATGTCCGGTAGGGTGAAGCCCAAAAAGTTCTTGAAGATATTGGTGATGCTGCCGTTGCGCCCGAACAGCATGATCCACGAATACGCGCCGATGAAGGGCGCGGACATGGAGCTGATGAGCACCAGGATCTCCAGCACGCCCTTGCCGCGAATCTTGAAGACCGACATGATGTACGCCAGAGGCGTGGCCAGCAGCACGGAAAAGAAGGTCACCGCCAGCGTCACCTTGAAGCTGTTGCCCATCGCGCGCAGGTAATACTTCTTGGAGAAGATGCGCGCGAAGTTTTCCATGGAGAATGCGCCCTCGCCGTTCATGAAGCTGCGCGAGAGCAGCGTGATCAGCGGGTAGAGCAGGAAGATCGCGTAAAAGACCAGCGCGGTGACGGTCACCACCGTCCATACGTCGCGCCGCTTCCCCCGTTTAGTTTGCATCGTTCACCACCCCCGCCGTGAGGTTCTCGTCGCCCTCCGCGTTGAAGACGTTGACCTTGGAGAGCTTGAGTCCCAGCGAAACGTGCGTGCCGTTTTCAAGAATGTTGTCGATGGAGGATTCCTCGATGATTTCGACCATGGAGCCGTCGAAGAGCTTCACGAAGTACGTCGTGTTGAGCCCCAGGAACACGCTGGAGACGATGGTGCCGTCCACGCCGTGCCCGTCCGTCGCGATGGTGAACTCCTCCGGACGCACGCTGACGACGACCTCCTGCTCGCGCCTGCGATCCCCGCGCAGCCCCGCATAGGGCGTCGTGAATCCGTTGCCGAACGTGAGGTGCGGCTCGCCGCCCTTGAGCGAGAGCTTCGCGCCGAGGCGGTTGGAGCGGCCGATGAAGCCCGCGACGAACAGGTTCGCCGGGCGCTGGTATATGTTCTTGGGCGTGCCGACGTGCTGGATGACGCCCGCGTTCATGACCGCGATGCGGTCGGAGA
Organism: Beduinella massiliensis; assembly: GCF_900199405.1. Lineage (NCBI taxonomy): Bacteria > Bacillati > Bacillota > Clostridia > Eubacteriales > Beduinellaceae > Beduinella > Beduinella massiliensis. The sequence continues at coordinate 308,520 of NZ_LT963430.1, read as the reverse complement.
CGGCCATGGCCTCTTCCTGGTCGTGCGTCACGTAGATCGTGGTGATGCCCACGTCGTTTTGAATCATCTTGATGGCGTTGCGCATCTCGATGCGCAGCTTCGCGTCCAGGTTGGAGAGCGGTTCGTCCATCAGCAGCACGCTGGGGTGGATGACGATCGCGCGGGCCAGCGCGACGCGCTGCTGCTGGCCGCCGGAGAGCCTGTCGGGCATGCGGTCCTGATACTCGGTGATCTTGACCGTCTCCAGAATTTCGTCCACGCGGCGCCTGATCTCGTCCTTAGGCACCTTGCGGTTTTCCAGTCCAAAGGCCACGTTCTGGCGCACGTTCATGTGCGGGAAGACCGCGTAGTTTTGAAACACCATGCCGATGTTGCGCCGGGCCGGCGGCATGTCGTTGATGACGTCTTTGTCAAACGAGATCGTGCCGCCTTCGATGGAATTAAAGCCCGCCACCATGCGCAGAAGCGTCGTCTTGCCGCAGCCGGACGGCCCCAGCAGCGTGAAGAATTCGCCGTCCCGCACGTTCAGGGAAAGGTCGGGGATGATGGTGTTGTCGCCGTACTTCTTGACGACATGCTGAAAGGCGATGGAAACGCTCAACTGTATTCCCCCCGTTTTTGCATCTCTTAGAAAGGAAAGGGCGTGCCCCGCGGGCACGCCCGAATCAGGCCGCTTCATCTGAAAAAACAGCGTCTCTCGCGATGCCTCAGATGTCCATGATGACGTCCTGAATCTTGTCCTTGATTTCCGAGGTATGGGACGTGACGTAGTCGGAGTCCTCGAAGATCAGGTGAATCTCGTTCATCGGCGTCATGAATTCGTTGCCCGCGTTCACCTCGCGGATGGGGCGGCTGGTGGTGTTCTCGGCCAGGAAGACCTGCGCTTCCTCGGAGAGCATGAAGTCCACGAACGCCTTGGCGCTGTCGAGGTTCTTGCAGTTCTTGACGATGCCGATCTGCGCGGGCAGGAACACGGTGCCCTCGACCGGGTAGATGATCTTGATGTTGGTGGCGCCGCTCTTGAGCAGCGTGACGCAGGGATCTTCATAGGTCAGGCCCACGACGTATTCGCCGTTCTGCACGCCCTTGTACACCGCGCTGGAAGAGCTGGTGATCTTGCCGTTGACGTTGGTGTACAAGTCCTTGACGTACTGCCACGCCTCGTCGGACTCGTAGCCGCCCATCGCCAGCAGCATGTTGGTCACCTGGCAGAAGGCGGAGGAGGAGTTCACCGGGTCGGCAGAGACGATCTTGTCCTTGAGCTCGGGCTGCAGCAGATCCTTGTAGCCGTTCACTTCGATGCCCAGCTCGGCGAGCAGGTCGGTGTTGACCAGCAGCACGGAGCCGTCCACGGTGTAGTTGGTGCAGTAGCCCAGCTTGTTCTGATACTCGGGCATGAGGTTCTTATCCTCAGGGGAGTAATAGTCCTGGAACAGATCCTTGTTGGCCACGTAGTTGGCCAGCGAGCCGCCATACATGAGGTCGAACGTCGGGTTCTCAAGCTCGTTGGCGATACGCTTCATGCAGTCGCCGGAGCCCATGGACTCCACCGTGACCTTGATGCCCGTCTTCTCCTCAAACGTCGGAATGATGGACAGCAGGCCGTCGCTGTTGGGCGAGCAGATGGTCAGTTCGCCCTCCGCGAGGGCCGCGCCCGTCATGCCCAGCACCAGCAGAGCCGCCACGAGCAGGGAAAGAAACTTTTTCATTGCAGAACGCCTCCAGTTCTTTTTGTCCGGAACCGATAAGTCTTTCGGCTCCCATCTGGTATTATTATATAGTCCACATCCAGAAAAAAGCAATCCAAACGATGTGGGGCATTTCTGCAACATTGTGGAGAATTCTGCTATCGGGCGCAAAAAAGCGCCGCAGAGCCGTCTGCGGCGCCTTTTTCCCTTTCAAACGCTCAGTCCCTGTACTGCGTACCTACGTAGTAAATAGGCTTTACCGCCTTGTAGGTATCCTGATAGCGGTATTCGCGGGAGATCGGATTGCCGTTCTGGTAGGTCACGAGATATGCGTTGACCTTGTAACCTTCCTCGCCTTTTTTGTATACATAAGGCTCTTCGTCCACGTAGACGACGTACTTCTGTTCCTTGTCCTCGCGGTACTCCGGCTCCGGGATGGGCAGCGTCTCCGCCACCTCCGTTTCGAGTTTGTAGGTGTAGCCGTTCGGGTCGGGCCTGCCGTAAATCCGGAAGACGCAGTTCTTTCCCTTGCCCTCCGACTCCGCCTGAATGTAGATGTCCGCGCCCGTGTTGTTCTTGAAGACGAAGTCCGGGCCGTTGTCCGCGACCGTCGCGTCCAGTCCCTTCTCCAGGTAGCCGACGACCAGTCCGTGGTTCGTGCGCTTGACGATCTCCAGCCCCGCGCCGACCACCGCGTTGTACAGCGTAGAGGATACCTGGCAGATGCCGCCGCCGTAGCCCTCCACGTATTCGCCGTAGGCGATTTCCAGCGCCGGGTACCAGCCGTTCTTCTGCGTGCGCTTGCCGGTCACCTTGTTGAAGGAGACGCTCTCCCCGGCCTTGACGACCATGCCGTTGAAGTATTCGCAGCCCTTCGCCACGTTGGCCAGGCGGCCCTCCGTGTTGCCGCTGTTGTTGCGCAGCGGTGTCTTGTAGGTGGACAGCAGCACGATCTCGCTCTGCAGCTGCGCGCGCGTCACCGACGGCTGAATGACCTGCGGCGTGAGCGCCACGGTGCCGGACTCGAGCCTGTCCACCATGCCCATGATCTCCTCATGGGCGCTCGAGGTGTCTAGCACGTAGCCGACCGTTTCGTCCGTATAGGTGAAAGGCGGAACCCTCGTGCTGTCGGGGATGCGCTGGGCGTCCACCGCCGGGGTGTCCACCTGCGCCTTGATCTCCATCAGCAGCGCGTCGATGCCGCTCAGGTCGTACGCGAGCGTCGTGTAGCGCTTGACCGGCTCCATTTGAAGCGCCTTGACCTGCTGATAGCGCTCCTGCGTGGAGCCCGTGCGGCCGACGTTCCAGAGCTGGTTGATCTGGTCGCCCACGTCGTAGCGCATGTTGATCGTGCTCGGCGTGATACGCCCGACCTCCGCGCCGTTGGAGACGAGCGATACGCTCCACGCGCCGATCGAGGAGACGACCTGCGCGGAAACCGCGTCGTATGCCTCCTGCTGCGTCATACCGCCGATGGCGATGTCGTTGATGTACAGGTTCGGATAAAAGACGCCTTCCCCCTGCGCAAGGGTATTTTTGACGTCCAGCACGTACATGCCGCCCATGCCGACGCCCGCAAAGAGGACGACCAGCACCAGCAACGCCGGCAGGATGCCGCGGCGGCGCTGCCCGCCTCCGGAGCCGCCGTTCCTGCGGGGCGGCGCACCGTAGCGGGTGCCCTGCGCACCGGCGCGCGCGTAGGCGTTCCTCGTGGTGGGGCGCTGCGCGCCGGTTTTTGCCGGCGGCCTTTTGGCGCTCGGCGCAGCGGCCTTCTGCGGCGCGGCGGCCCTCCGGGGCGCGGGCTTCGCCGCCGTCCGCGGCGCAGGTCCGGTCCCCCGGGGGGCTGGCTTTGCCGCCTTGGCAGCGGGCTTTGCCGCCGGCTTTCGTGCGGCGCTCGACGCGGAGCGGGGCGCGCCGTAAGCCGCCGTTTTGGGCGCGGGCTTCGGCCTGGGTTTGGTTTTTTCGGCGGGCTTGGGCTGCGCGGCCGCGTTTTCGATCGCGCGCCGCTTCCACTCGGGCTGCACGGTTCGGGGCGGCGGGGTATACACCGGCTCCGGCCTGCGCCGCTCGATGCGCTGCGCCGGCGGGTCGAAGTCGTAAAATTCCTGGGCCGGGTTTTGCTCGGCCAGGCGATCCAGCTCAGCCTGGGAAACGCGCTTGCGGCGCGGTCTTTCTGTCTCCATCGGCGCCCAACCTGCCTTTCCTGAAAATTCGGCGTCCCGTCATCTAAATATATTAAGAAATATCGGCGCGCGGCAAAGCCGCGCGCGACGTCATAGCTCCGTTATCCGCAGAGAGTTCGAGAAGCACCCTGCAAATTCCTGCAAAAATAAGACGCTCTACACTCCGAAATCCCTGCACAAAATTTGTCAGGCCACGGTAAAGAGGCTGCTCATCTGATCCCGGCGGGCGACCTCCAGCGTCACATCCTCCCCGACGACAGCTCCCAGCGCCGAAATCGCCTGCTGCGCCGTCTGATAGGCCAGCTCCGGCAGGTTGTTTTCCCCGCTCAAATGGCCGAGAATGACGCTGCGCAGGCCTGTAGGCACGAGCTCCGTGAGCGCTTTTGCGCAGTCCGCGTTGGAAAGGTGCCCCTTGCGCCCGCGGATGCGCTGCTTGAGCCGGGCCGGGTAGGGGCCGCGCAGAAGCATGTCCACGTCGTGGTTCGATTCGAGCAGGAGCACCTGCGCGCCCGTCACCGCCTGCATCCAGGAAGGGCTCAGATGCCCCAGGTCGGTCGCCACTGCGATCTTGCTGCCGCCGTGCAGCAGGCAAAAGCCTACCGGGTCCGCCGCGTCATGCGGAATCGAAAAGGGCTGTACCCCCAGGCTGCCCACGAAGAAGTCCTGCCCGGCGGCGAAGACGCGCTGATTTTTGGGCGCAACCCCCTGCACCTTTTCCTCCATCGCGCACCAGGTTCCCTCGCTCGCGTAGACGGGCAGATCGAACCTGCGGCTCAGCATGCCGACGCTGCGGATATGGTCGCTGTGCTCGTGGGTGACGAGGATGCCGCAGAGCGTATCGGGCGACACGCCCAGCTTGCACAGCTCGCCCAAAATGGCGCGGCCCGTCATGCCCGCGTCGATGAGCACGCGGGTGTCGCCCGCGCAGGCGAGCAGGCAGTTGCCGCTCGACCCGGAGAAGAGGGGGCAAAACGAAAAACGCATGAACGCACAAATCCTTCCGAAGTCCAATCGATATAGAGGCTTATTTATTATACCCCGCATCCCTCCCAAGAGCAAGAAAAAATGCGTTTTCCCGCCGCGCGCCTTGCGCCTGGCGCGCAAATCTGTCATAATAACCGAAGGAAGCCCGGCCCGCGCCGGAACGAAAAGGAGACAGACCCTATGCAGATCAACACCCCGGAAGAGGAAACGCGCCTTTGGGGGCGCATCGTCAAGGGGACGCGCATCTTAAAGAGCGAGACGGTACCCTGCGACCCGCAGGACATCGACGAGGCGCTGCTCGCGCTCTGCCGCCGCTTTGACGTGCCGCGCCCGCTTTGGCTGCAAAAGAACGAAAAGGACTTCGCCGCCTTCGGGCGCACGCATTTTTCGCAGGATCACTTTATGGAGCCGATTTCCTTTTCTCGCATGGAGATCGAGCTCATCGCGCCTGAAAGCAAAAAGCGCCACGTGCGCAATCCCCTGATGGAAGCGTAAGGCCGCGCATTTATTTCCAAATAAATTTTGAGATGATGGATAGTTCCCCCTCCTTTGGGCCATGCTACCTGCGTAGAAAGAACGCACAACCAAAAAGGAGTGGACTATGATGGATCGTCTTTCGTTGCTGCTGGTCATCATCGGCGCGATCAACTGGGGGCTCATCGGCCTCTTCCAGTTTGACCTGGTGGCTTACCTGTTCGGCGGGCAGGGCGCGATGATCAGCCGGATCATCTACGGCCTCGTCGGCGCGGCGGGCCTGTGGTCGATCACGCTGCTGTTCAAGGACCGTGAAACCGTCAAGGAGTGACCCTCTTTGGGGCGGCGGCGAGGCAGGATTTCCCTGTCCCGCCGCCGCTTTTTTGTTTTTCGCCGCCCCGGCGCGCGCTGCCCGCGCAAAGGCAATGACTTACAAATCAGGAATTGGATGCAACCGAAGCCCCTCCTCATTCGTCAGTTAGGGCAGGAAGCCTCCGGCAAAAAAGTTTGGGCTTTACCCTACAAGGATGCGCGGGCCTGTAGTATAATAAAGGAGAGCATACGCTTTTCGCGGCGAAGCGCCGCATGGATATACGCTAAAGAAAGCGGGGGAATGTGCGCTTGACTGAATTATGGGACGAACTGTCGAACATGGTGTGGAACATCCTCCACCGCCCGCGCATCGCGGACATCCTGGATATCCTGATCGTCGCCTTTCTCATCTATCAACTTCTCAAGTACACGCGCCAGACGCGCGTGAGCCAGGTTGCCAAGGGCATCGTGGTGCTGCTGCTGGCCTCGTGGCTGTCGGAGCTGTTCGGCATGCGCACGCTGAGCACGCTGCTCAAGTGGGTCATCAGCGCCGGGCCCGTGGTGCTGATCGTCGTCTTCCAGCCGGAAATCCGCCGCATGCTTGAGGGCATCGGCAATTCCTCGCTCTTCGACCGGGTGAAGACGGACGATCGGGAAATCGAGGTCGCCCTCATCGTGACCGAAATGACGCGGGCGCTGCTCAACATGGCCAAGCGGCGCGTGGGCGCGCTGATCGTCATCGAGCGCCGCACCCGCCTGACCGAGATCATCAACACCGGCACCCAGGTGGACGGCCTCATCTCCCAGCCGCTGATCGAAAACATCTTCGAGCCCAACACCCCGCTGCACGACGGCGCGGTCATCGTCCGCGGCGACCGCGTGGTGGCCGCCGCCTGCCTGCTCAATCTTTCAGAGGGCACGGGCATCAGCCGCGACCTGGGCACCCGCCACCGCGCGGGCCTGGGCATTTCCGAGACGACCGACGCGACGGTCTTCATCGTCTCGGAGGAGACGGGCATCGTCTCCATGGCGCGCGGAGGCAAGCTGACGCGCCACCTGGACGCCCGCTCCATCGAACTGATTCTGCACGAGCTTTACGACGCGGGCCCCTCCGAGCCGCAGGCTCCGTCGCTCATGAATTTCTTTAAGAGGAGGCAGCGCCATGATGAACGGTCCGATCAAGAAGAGTGACCTGCTTCCCAAGAAGGAAAAGGATAGCCGCTTTTCCCGCTTCGCGCGCGGCGTGCGCAAAATTCTCTCCAGCAACTGGTTTCTCAAGGTCTTCGCCGTGCTCATCGCGCTGTGCCTGTGGAGCGTTTTGATCGCCTCCGACGGCACGCTGCTGCGCGAAAAGGTCTTTCAAAACGTCGAGGTGACCGTAACCGGCGCGGACACCCTGCGCACGCGCGGGTACATCGTGCTCGACGACGTCTCCGCCCTCCTACCCAGCGTGCGCATGAAGGTGGAGGTGCCCCAGGCGAACTACGCCCGCGCCACCGGCTCCAGCTACAATCCCCGCATCGACCTGACGAAGATACGCGCCGCCGGCCAGCAGGAGCTCAGCGTGACCACCTCCACCTCCTACGGGCGCGTGCTTGAGGTCGAGCCCTCCACCGTCACCGTGAACGTGGACGCATATGCCATGCGCGGGCGCATCCCCGTAGTTGTGGAATCCGTCGGCTCCATCCCCGAAGGGCTTTGGGCCGACACGCCGCGCACCGACCCCTCCTATGTCACCATCGGCGGCCCGCAGAGCCTTGTTTCCGGCGTAACGCGGGCGGTCGCCAAGCTGGATCTGTCCAAGCTGACCGCCGCCCCCCAGACGCAGCGCAGCGCCGTCACCCTCGAGCTGCAGGACGAGGACGGCAAGGTGCTCGACTCCCCGCTCATTCAGATCACCAACCAATCGGTCATCATCGATTCCATCATCGTGGAAACGGACGTCTATCCCAGCATGGAGCTGCCCGTGGACGCGGCCACCGCCGTCACCGGCACGCCCGCCGAGGGCTTCTCCCTCGACAACGTGGTCGTCACCCCGGCGGCGCTGCGCGTCGCGGGCACCCGCGAGGTGCTGGACGGCCTGATGAGCGCCATCGTCGACACGCCCCTGAGCGTGGACGGTGCGGAGGCCTCCGTGAGCGGCACGGCCAAGCTGAAGCGCATGTCCGACCTCAAGTATGTGAGCGCGAGCGAGGTGCTCATCACGGCGGACGTGGTGGAGGAACAGCGCGAAAAGACGATTAAGAACGTCGCCATCGCCGCCGAGGGCGCCGCGGACAACCGGTCTGTCAAGCTCGCCACCAGCAAGACCACCGTTCAGATCACGGGCGGATACGCGTTCGTGACGGCGCTTTCGGCTTCCGACGTGCAGCTCTACGTGGACGTGTCGGGCCTCGCGCCCGGCGAATATCAGCTTCCGGTGCAGTGCCGCATCGACAACGCGCCGCCGTTCGGGTGCGCGCTGGCGACCACGTCCATTCTGGTCACCATTACAGAGACGAATTAACGGGAGGGAATCATGGGCGCATTTGCGGATACGCTTTTCAGCGTGCTGCTCAGTTGGGTCAAGAGCGCCGTGGGCAGCCTCGTCACGCTCTTTCAGAGCGGCGGGGATCGCGGTATCTTGGCCTGGCTTGGCAACAACTGGCTGCTGATCGTGCTCGTGCTGGTGGCAGGCGGGCTCGTGATGGATTGGCTCATCTGGCTCGTCCGCTGGCAGCCCTACCACATCTGGGCGACGCGCGCACGGCGCGTGAAGCGCGGCCTTTTGCGCATGCTCGGCTTCGGACGAAACAAGAACGAGGAAAACGTCTCGGAGAGCTCTGGCGAATACCTGAGCGAGGCGCCTACCCGAATCGTACCCGCCGTGCACGAGGAACCGCCACAGCTGGACGAGGCGGCGCAGCAGATGGCATTTGAGCGGGCGCAGGCCGTTCCGGAGGAAGTGCTCGGCGCGTATCCCGGCCAGCGCTACGACGTTCAAACTGTCTATCAGGCCCAGCCCGCTTACGACGAGCAGCCCCTCTATCAGCCCCAGCCCGCTTACGACGAACCACCTATCTATCAAGTCCAGCCTGCTTACGACGAACAACCCGTCTATCAGCCACAGCCCGCTTACGATGAGCAACCTATCTATCAAGCCCAGCCCGCTTATGGCGAACAGGCCGTCTATCAGCCACAGCCCGCTTACGATGAGCAACCTATCTATCAAGCCCAGCCTGCTTACGGCGAGCAGCCCCTCTATCAGCCCCAGCCCGCTTACGACGAGCAGCCTGTCTATCAGGCTCAGCCTGCTTACGACGAACAACCTATCTATCAGCCACAGCCCTCTTACGACGAACAACCCGTCTATCAGCCACAGCCTGCTTACGACGAACAGCCTGTCTATCAGCCACAGCCCGCCTATGGCGAGCAGTCGGAAGCCGCGGAACCGGCTGTAGACCACGAATCCCTTCGGCAGGTCTATGGCCGCCCTGTGTCGGAGGATACGGAGGCTTCACAGGAACTCGTCCCCGGCGTCGATCCCTTTGCGCCTTACGACGCGCCGGAGGTGCTCGAAGCCCTAGAGGCACGGACGGACCGCGCGCCGCAGGCGCAAAGCGCGCAGGCCGACGCGGAGGAAGAACCGTCGCGGCGCAGGCGGCGCAGGCAGCGCACGTCCTGCGAAACGCAAACGCCCGACCTGTCGGAGGAAGCGCCTGCCCCGGAAGAGACTGTCTCAGAAGAGCCGATCCCGGAAGAGGCCGCTCCCGCCCCGGAAGCGCAGGCCACGTCCGAAGCGGCGTATGACGGCAGCGCTTCCGCCGACGACCTGCCGGAGCCGCCGCAGTGGCCTGATTGGGAGCAGACGGCCGTTCACCCCGTCGTGCGCATGGACGACATCCGCGTACCGGGCACGCGCGCAAAGCCCTCGATGGTCGACCGCCTGCGCGAGTGCGTGGAAAAGCGCGGCGCGGGCGGCGAAAAGAAGCGCAGCCGAATCGCCAACTTCTTCGATCCGCGCGAGGAACCCGTCAAGGGGCTCGCCCCCCGCGTCAGCAAGGAAGAGGCGTTTGCAAAGCCCGTCCGCCCGGACGACGAGGATCGTCCGTAATCGTTCGTTCCGCTTTCCGCCCGCTCCGGTTCCCCGGAGCGCGGCTTTTTTGAATGGAGGAACCGCATGTCCTTTTTCAAGACGCCGTCCGAATGGCTGCCCGCCGCCGCCGCCCTCCTCTCCATCGCGCTGATGGGGGCCGCCTTCGCGCTGATGCTGCTGCGCTTCGTGCGCCTGCTGCGCGGCGCCGAGCCTGCCGCGCGGCTCTCCCGGAAGGGGCCCGGCGTGCGGGCGCTCGTGCTCGCGGCGCTCGCCATGCTGCTCTCGCGGCTGCTGCTCTACGCCGCCGCATGGGGCGTGCACTGCCTGACGCAGGGGCGCGCCGTCTCCTTTGCCGCCTCCTTTGACGGCCTGTGGGTGCACTGGGACGCGCGTCATTACCTCAAAATCGCCCAGCAGGGCTACGTCAACGTAGGCGACGACCGGCTGATCCTCGTCTTCTTCCCGCTCTACCCCTGGTGCGTGCGCGCATTGAACCTGCTCCTGGGCGACTGGGTCGTCTCCAGCGTCATCGTCAGCAACCTCTGCGCCGCCGGCGCCGCCAGTCTCCTCTACGCGCTCGTGCACCGCGTGTACGACGTTCAGACCGCGCGGCTCTCGCTGTGTTATTTCCTTCTGAATCCCTACTCCGTCTTTCTCGCCGCGCCCTATTCCGAGGCGCTCTTCCTGCTGCTGACGCTGGGTGCGCTGTACGCCGCCGCAAACGACCGGCTGCTGGCCGCGGCGCTGCTCGGCGCGCTTTCCGCGCTCACGCGCTCGCTGGGCGTCGTCGTCTGCGGGGTCATCTGGCTGTATGCCTGGCGCAAGGCCCTGCGCGCGCGCAAGGGGACGCGGGCGGCCCTCGCCCTGCGCGGCACGCTGACGGGCCTCCTCGTCTTCCTGGGCCTCGGCGCTTACCTGTACCTGAACTACGCGGTCAGCGGAAACCCCTTTCAGTTCCTGATCTACCAAAGGGACAACTGGTACCAGCAGATGGGCACCTTCTTCGGCTCTGTGCGCAACACCACGGACTACATCTTTCGCTCCTGGGGCGAAAGCGACTGCTTCTGGACGTGGGGCGTGCAGCTCTTTTCGATCTTCTACGCCATGATCCTGCTCGTCTTCACCGGACGGCGCATGCCGCTGGAGCATCAGGCGTACACGGTCGTGTACATCGCCGTCGCGCTCGCGCCGACCTGGCTGCTCAGCGGCCCGCGCTACCTGATGGCGATGGCGACGATGCCCATGCTGCAGGCGATCACCACGCGCAGGCGTGCGCCCCATGCGCTGCTGCTCTCCCTGCAGGGCGTGCTGCTGCTCTTCTTCACCGTGGGCTATACCATCTTTGTCGAGGTGCTGTAAAATGGACTTCCCGCAGGCTTTCCTACAAAACATGCGCGCGCAGCTCGGCGAGGCGGAGTACGCGCTCTACCTCGCGGCGATGGCGCAGCCCTTTACCCGGGGCCTTCGCGTCAACCTGCTCCGCTACCCGGACGGCACGCTGCCGCTCTCCCTGGACGGCGTGGAGGAGGCGATCCCCTGGGCGCGCGGCGGCTTTTTCGTCCGCTTCAGCGCCCGGCCAGGCCTGCACCCGCTGCACGAGGGCGGCGCCTACTACCTGCAGGAGCCCAGCGCTATGGCTGCCGTCAGCGCGCTGGATGTCCGGCCCGGCCAGCGCGTGTTGGACCTGTGCGCCTCCCCCGGCGGCAAGAGCACGCAAATCGCCTGCCTGCTTGGGGGGCAGGGGCTTCTCGTCGCAAACGAGCCCGTGCCAGCCCGCGCGCAGGTGCTCTCGCGCAACGTCGAGCGCATGGGCGTGCGCAACGCCGTTGTGCTCAGCGCGCTGCCGGACGCGCTCGCGCCCCGCTTTCCCGCGTTCTTCGACCGCGTGCTGGTGGACGCGCCCTGCTCCGGCGAGGGGATGTTCCGCCGTCAGGAGGAGGCGCGCGCCGAATGGACGCCCCAAAGCCCCGCGGGCTGCGCCGGACGCCAGCTTGAAATCCTCTCGCAGGCCTGCCGCATGCTCCGTCCAGGCGGACTGATGGTCTACTCCACCTGCACGTTTAACACGGTGGAAAACGAGGGGGTCATCGCCCAATTTCTCTCCGCGCACCCGGACTTTTCGCCCGAGCCCTTTTCCCTTCCCGGCCTATGCGATGCGCCGGAGGGCATGGCGCACCTGTACCCCCATCGAATGCGGGGCGAAGGGCACTTTTGTGCGAGGCTGCGCCGGTCTCCCGACGCGCCCGCAGCGCCCGAAACATTTCGCGGCCCCTGTCGGGCGGGAAAGGGCCGCGGCCGGACAGCGGTGCCTGCGTGGGGCCCGGCGCTGGACGCCTGCCTCTCGCAGGTGCTTTCCCCCGCAAGCGCGCCGCGAAAGGAAGCTCTGCTCGCGGGGGCGGTCGCGTTCGGCGACGCGCTGTACGCCCAGCCCGAGGGGCTTCCCGACCTTTCCGGCCTGCGCGTGCTGCGCGCGGGGCTGCTGCTGGGCCGCGTTGCGGGCAAACGCGTCGAACCCGACCACGCGCTGGCGATGGCCCTTCGCGAGAAGGACGCGCTGAACGTCAAGGCGCTGAGCGAGGAGCAGGCGCTGCGCTTTCAGCACGGGGAGGCGCTTCCCGCCGGGGAGGACGCACAGCGCGGCTTCACACTCATGACGCTATACGGCTGTCCGCTGGGCTTTGCCAAGTGTTCGGACGGGCTCTACAAGAACCATTATCCCAAGGGGTTGAGGCGCTGACGGCCGCATCGTGATTTTCTCCGTCTGCGCGCAGGCTGTAAGCGCGCGACCTTGTGCGTTGTTCACAGTTTTTCTCTCCTCCGCGCCCTCAGGCAGGGGCGTTTCAGGCGGCGCACATCCATTTTTTTCGCTTACGCAAAAGGCGAAAATTTGTTATACTGCAGATGCGCTGAACAGCCGCTCTGCGGCGTTACAGCCCGCCGGGAGGTGAAACGTTTTGAAACGTATTCAGAGTGCGTGCCTCGAGCAAACCATTCTGTTTGAGCAGCCCGATGAACTGCGGCATTACAAGGCCGAGCTGGACCGGAAACGGATTCCCTACAAGGTGCTTTCAGAGTCTGCGCAGCCGGACGGTTCCGTGCTGCTGAGGCTGAAAAAGCGCTACAATCAATACAGCCTGGGCGACTACCTGGATCGGGCCGCTGAGGACGAAGACAGGGAGCGGCCTGCAGAGGGGCCGGTTCACGCCCGTTCCGGCGCGCTGTAACGCGCGGCGAAAGGAAAGGATCATCTTATGGAACTTACGGGGATCGCCGTATCGCACGGCAAGTTTGGTCCCGGGGAAATCCTCGGAGAACACGAAGGCAAGATCACGGTGCAGTTTGCAAGCCCTTACGGGCAGAAGGACTTCGTCTATCCCGATGCCTTCGAGCGCTTTCTCATCGCGCGGGACGCGTCCCTTGAAGGGGAACTGCGGGAAGCCCTCGCGGACAGGCGGCTCGAGCGCGAACGCACGCGCAGGGAGCGGCTTGAGCGCGTCGAGCAGCATCGGCTGGACGCGCTCGCGGAAAAATCGCAGGAACGCTCGGCGCGCACCCGTTCGAGGCGCACGTCCACGGCCCCCAAGCGTGCGCCGAAGGCAAAGGCCGAATAAACAGCGACAGACAAACCAAAGCCGCCGCCCTGCGCAAAGCGATATGCTTTTTGCAGGGCGGCGGCTCTTTCCGTTCTTGCCTCAGCGGGCAATTTCAAATGTATCGACCGTGCAATCGACAAAGCGGATGGCATCCGTGCTCGCCGCCCGGCCCGCAGCCTCAAGGCCGGCCTTGAAGGCGGCCTTCGTCGCCTGGCCCTCGGTCTTCAGCGCGCCTTCAAGGAATTCCTTGGCGCCCTCCTTTACGGCCTTCAGGAATGCGTCGCGCTCGCGCACGGTGAGCCGATCCGCGTCGACCAGGCGATAGCTGAACGTATAGTCGGCCATGACCTCTCCGACCACCACGTCGTCGCCAAAGACGTCCTCCTCGATGTACGTCGAGATCCATTCGTTCTGGGTCGGGTTGTTTTCCCGGCCCGAATAGACCTCGACCGCCCGCGCCTCATACTCCCGCAGCGCCATAGGCACCGTCGTGCGCAGGAATTCGGCGTTCGGGTCGTGTTCAGACAGATTGGCGCTGGCCATTTCGTAGATCATGTACGCGTCATCCCAGCCGTCGTCCCCGTCGAAAATCGCGTGTACCAGACGGTCGTAATCGGCCACGGACATGTCCTCATAGCCCGCCGGCTTCAGGGCCGCCATCATCCGGTCGTACTGTTCCTGCGTGTAGCCCGCCTTCCAGTCTGTGTCCGCGATGTCCGTCTCATAGGCGTAGGGGTCTTCCAGATAGTAAGAGAGGTTCCAGCCTCCGCCCCAGGAGATCGCGTCGTCCAGGTCGCTCAGAATGCGCTTGAGCTCGGCCTCAAGCTTCTTCTTCATGCTCGCCGTATCCCTGAGCGCCGCCGCGTCCTGCCGCTGCAAAAAGGCCTCGAGCCCCCTTCCCGCCTCGGAAAGCAGCGCGTCCCGGCGAGCGACCGTCAGGCTCCGCTCGTCCGCTGCGATGTAGTCAAAGCAGAACTCCACGTAAGCGCCCCTGAGCAGCACCTGATCGCCAAATATGTCGCCGTACGTCTCGCTCGATGCGAAGCCATTGTGCCAGGGCGCGGTCGCCCGGCCGCAGGCATTGTAATGCCGCACCTCGCAGGCGTCCCAGGCGTTCCGCAGCGTGCCCAGGATAAAGCCCGCGTTCGGGTCGTCGTCCGCGAGCGACGCAAAGATGCGCCGCAGAGACGCTTCGTTGCGGTGATAGGCGTCTTCGTCTTCCCAGTCGAGCACACTCCGGTCGAAGTCCGCCACCGTCAGCTCTCCATATCCGTCCGTCTGAAACGAGAGCGCCAGGTCGTAGTCCGCCTGCGTATAGGATATCTTCCGCCCCGCATCGTACCTTCCCTGCGCGAACCCCTGCGCGGGCAGCGCCAGCGCCAGCACGAGCAAGAGCGCTGCGGTCATTCTCAAAAGGTTCTTCATATCAGATTCTCCTCTCAATAGCAGTCCAGCGAGAAGATCTCGCAGTCAACAAAGCTGATCTTGCCATCCGACGCCTCGGCGCCCGCCGATTTTAGCGCCTCGCGCAGGCCGTCCTCATCGGGCCTTCCCGACAGGTTTTTCTCACAAAAGTCCTGCGCCGCCTGCATCACGCGCTGCAGGAATGCGTCACGCTCCGCGACGGTCAGCGCGTCCTGGTCAAGGATGCGGTAAGAAAAGCTGTAATCAGCATAGCAGACGCCCGCCATGACCTGTTCCCCGAAGACGTCCGCATTGCGCACCGCCTGCGCGGTCGCGTAAAATTGAGGATCGCTTCGCTTGCCCGAGAACACCTCGCTCAGGCGCGCGTCGTATTCGTTCAGGGAAGCGGATACCGTATTGCGCAGGAACGCCGCGTTCGGGTCGTCCTCCGGCAGGGTGTTGAGCACCACTTCGTAAAGCATATAGAGCGTCTCCGCCCCTTCGGAGGACATCGCCGCGTGTACGCTCCTGTTGAACGCCGCGAGGGACATTTCCGGGTAGCCGTCCGGTTTCAGCCGGGCGATCAGGGCGTCGTACTGCGCCTGCGTGTAGGAGGGTACGCCGTCGTCTGCCCACAGCTCATCCCAATCCAGCGGCTCCAGGACAGAGCCGCCCAGAACAGGGCCGTCTAAGACGGGACCGTCTAGGACGGGGCCGGGCTGAACGGTGCTGGGCTTCACGATCTCCGGTACGGCCTCCTCCGCGGGCGCGGAGGTCGCAAACACCGTCGTAACGCCGCATACGAGCAGCATCGCGGCGGCGGCGCGCAGCCCTGTGACGGGCCGGACTTTCATGACCGCCGTGATCCGCTCCTTTAAGGTGCTGCGGCTGAAGCCGCTTTCCAACGGCGCGTAAACGGTGCGTTGTTCCTCCAGCTCCACCAGCGTCAGCGCATAGGCGGACCGGGCGGAGAGGCCATACCCGCGGATGACGGCCTCGTCGCAGGAGAGCTCCACGTCACGGCTCGCGAGCAGATACATCACGGCCACGAGCGGGTTGAACCAATGCACGCAGAGCATAGCGGCCAGCAGCCACTTGCCCAGCACGTCAAAGCGCCGGATATGGCACAGCTCATGGCTCAGGACGAAGGCGAGCCGCTCTTCTCCCATCCGCTCAAACCCCTTGGGCAGGAGGATGACAGGATAGAGGATGCCGTAGGTCAGGGGCGATCCGATCTGATCGGAGTATCGCACCTGCACGGGCCTTCTGATGCGATGGGCCTCCAGAAAACGACTTACAAAGGGGTTTTCGACCGGAAGCGAGGCGCGGTACTTTCCCCGCCCCCGCAGGTGCAGCGCGAGAAAGCCCAGCGCCAGCAGAAACGCCCCGGCCGCCCACAAGATCACCGCGGGGGATACGGCATGCGCCGCCCGCGCAGGCGCCGCCCCCGGCGCGGGCAGCAGCAGACCGCCCCGGCGCACGGGCGCCCCAAGATACTGCGCCGCCGAATACACGCTGACCGGCGAAGAGATGTGCAGCGGCACCATCAGGCTGAGAAACGCCGCCGCCCAGAGGAGCAGGAACGCCCGCTTGGGCAGCCGATTGACGCACAGCGCGCGCACGAGCAGGATGGCCGCGATCAGCACGCCCCCGCGCAGGCTCATTTCAAGGAGTTCCGTCATCTCATTCCAACTCCTTTATCAGCGCTTTCATGCGCTCAATTTCCGACTGTGAGAGCTTCCTCTGGCCCAGCAGCGAGGCGACCAGCAGGTCCGCCGAACCGTCGTAGTTCCGGTCGATGAACTCCTCCGTCTCGCGGCGAAGCACTTCCTCCCGGCTGATCCGCGCCCGGCAGCGGAACCCCGGATCGATCCGCTCCAGCGCGCCCTTGTCCAGGCACTTGCGTATGACCGTATAGGTGGTGGTCTTGCTCCACCCGACCTGCTCCTGCAGCCGTTGGGCGAGCTCCCTGGCGCCCAGCTCTCCCTCCTGCCACAGGCACTCCATGACCCGGCGTTCCGAGTCGAACAGCTTGATCTCCACGTCTGTCCCTCCGTTCTACTCCAATAGAATATGCCATCATTCTACTCCAATAGAATGAATATGTCAACCGCTTATTCAAAATAAAAACGCCGCATGCGAACTTCGCATGCGGCAAGCGTCCCGAGGCAGGACGGAGACGAGCGGTCCTAGCCGAGAATTGCCCTCGCAAACCGGACATTTTGGACGATTTGATCGGCCTTCCACCAAATTTTGCTGACGCTCCAGGCCTCGGGATACGCCGCCCAGGCCCACGTAATCCCCCACGAGCCGTCCGTTTCCTGCGATGCCGAAAGAAAGCGGCACTCCTTTTCGCAAACCTCGCGGTTCTCCGCAAAAAACGCGCTCTCCCGCGAGCGGACGAACTGCGAGGGCCTGCATACGTATTCCGTCGCCCACTTGGAGGCGTCGTACGTGATGAGCCCGCGAATCTGCTCGTGCAAAAGCCCCTCAAACGCTTTCAGGTCCAGAAGGTCCTCCACGCCGCCCGCCCGTAGCGCCTCATACAGCTCCACAAAGCAGGTAGCCGTGTGCATTGAGGGAAGCGGAAAGTGCTCCTTCAAATACAGGTAAGCCTCCTGCGCCACCCGGCGGGCCGTTCCATGGAGCGCGCCGCCCTTTTCCGCAAACCGCAGGGCAAAGCCCGCAAGGCTGGCCGTGGGGTTGTAGGCCGTCTCCGGACCCGCCTCTGGGGCCCACCAGGGCGCATGGGGATAATCCGCGTTGGAGGGCAGGGTATTCGCCCAGGTGTGTCCATCAAAGTCCTGCCCCGAGGACAGGTACCGCAGGATGCCCTGCACAATCGGATGGCGTGGATCCTCCAACCCGACCTCTTCCAGGATGCGCGTGGCGACCCAGGTCTGCATCGGCGCGGAATGCGGGTTCCAGCAGTCCGGTTCCAGCGCGTGCCCGAAGCCGCCGTCCGCGTTCTGATACGCCGAAAGCGCGTTCAGGACGTCCTCCCGGCTTCCACCCTCAAACAGATACCGCCACCGATAAAGGTCGAGCGGCCTCGCATTGCGATAGATGAAGTTCCTTGCGCGTTCTTCGTTCATGTTTTCGCCTCCGTTTCCTGACGATAGGATAGCACGGGAAACACGACGCCGTCCTGTCCTGTTTGAAACGGCGGAGCAGATAAAATGAACGCATTTTCGCGCGTCAAAAGATCAGCAAAGCCAGCAGGGCGGCCTGCACAACCAGCAGAGCGGGCACGCCGTAGGCGAACTTTTTGTGCCGCGTCTTGTGGTGGAACGCGCGCATGCCGCAAAGGCCGCCCGCAGCACCGAAGAGCGCGCAGCAGGTCAGCAGCGTCCGCTCGGGAATACGCCACTCTCCGCGGCGCGCCCGCCGCTTATCCACCCCAAAGAGAACGAAGGAAACCAAACTCATACAGCCCGTCAGCACAAGCGCGATCTTTATTAGCATGCACAGCCCCTCCTTTTCATATGATTGTAGCGCATCGCGGTACCCCGGCGCAACCGATCCAGCGAGCCTTTTGCATAAGCCGCCTCGCCGCAGATCATACTATCACCGCAGTATACACCGCGTCAATGGAGGGATGGACCTTTGGAAATGACAAAGCAGGCCGCCACGCCATCGCGCGTCGCGCGGGGAGCCCGCGGCGGCTGGCAACCGGAAGAAGTTTCACAGCTTTTTGAAGAAATCCATGCGTCTGCCGAGCAGGGCGAGCCCCTGCGCAGCGTGTTCGAGCGCATGGCGGAGCGGCTGGGCCGAAAGCCCAACAGCATCCGGAACTTTTACTACGCGCAGCTCAAGCAGGGCCAGGAGCCGGAGCTCAAGCGTGCGCCGCCCTTCGAGCCCTTTTCGCAGGGTGAGGTCCGCGAGCTGCTGCGCGCCGTGCTCGCCTCCCGCGCAGAGGGCAAGAGCGTGCGCGCCTGCGTTCAGGAGATGGCCGGCGGCGACAAATCGAAGATGCTGCGCTATCAGAACAAGTACCGCTCGTGTCTCAAGACGCGTCCCTCGCTCGTGCGCGAGGTCATGGCCGACATGGAGGCGGCGGGCGAGCCGTACGTAGATCCCTTTCAGCCGCGCGCGCATCAGGAGAGCCCGCAGGCGCTGCTCGAAGAGGCGCAGAGCCGCGTGGAGAGCATGCAGGACCCCGCGCTCTATCAGATGCTGGACGGCCTCAACCATCTGCTGGCCCTGGCGCAAAACGCGCCCACGCAGGAGACGGCCATCGCGCTGGACCGGCTGAACGTCCGCTACGACCTGCTGCGCATCGCGCTCGACGACGAGCGCACCCGCGCGCACCGGCTGGACGAGAGCCTGTCCGGCCTCGTGCTCTCGATCAAGGAATTTTTAGGCCTGCCGGAATTCACCCGTGCGCAGCGCGTCGGGGAATTCTGCCAGCGCCTCTCCGAGCAGCTCGCCCCGCTGGAAGCACAGCTGCCCTTCGTCAACGAGGAGGAGTAGGCCCGCGCGTGCGGGGGCTTGCCGCTTTTCGTTGACACGCTCCCCGACCGATGCTATGATGGGAACAAATCCCGACCGCATCGGACGGAAGGAGCGTTTTTTCATGTCCTCAGCCTTTCAATCCCTGGGCTTTTGCCCCGCGGACATCCTGCTGCCCGCTCCGCACGTGGACCTTTCCCGGTGGGCCGTCGTCGCCTGCGACCAGTACACCTCCGATCCCGCCTACTGGAACCGCGTCGAACGCTTCGTCGGCGGTTCTCCTTCGACGCTTCACCTGACGTTCCCGGAAATCCACCTGTGCGAGGGGTTCGGCCGTGTGCCCGCCATTCAGGACGAGATGGCGCGCTATCTTCAGGACGGCACGCTCGTGCCCGCGGTGCGGGACGGCTTTGTGCTCGTGGAGCGCACCGTGCCCTCCGGCAAACGCCTGGGGCTCGTCGGCTGCGTCGATCTGGAGATGTACGACTTCGAGCGCGGCAGCGCCTCCCTCGTCCGGGCGACGGAGGGCACGATCCTCGAGCGCATTCCCCCGCGCGTGCGCATCCGAGCCGGTGCTCCGCTGGAGACGCCCCACGTGATGCTGCTCGTGGACGACCCAAAGCGCACCGTCATCGAACCCCTCTACCAGCGCCGCAAGCGTCTGACGACGCTGTACGATTTCGACCTGATGGAGGGCGGCGGCCATCTGCACGGCTACCGCGTAGACGATCCCGCGCAAAAAGTACAGATCGCCTCTGCGCTGAACGCGCTGCGCGTCGCCTGCGGCGGGCTGCTCTATGCGGTGGGCGACGGCAACCACTCGCTCGCCACGGCGCGCCAATGCTGGCTGAACCTGCGAGAGACGCTCTCTCCCGAGGCGCGCGAGCGTCATCCCGCGCGCTATGCGCTCGTGGAGCTCGTGAACCTGCACGACGAGGCGCTCGTCTTCGAGCCCATTCACCGCGTGCTCTTCGGCGTGGACGAGCAGGACGTGCTGCACAGCCTGAGCCGCTTCCTGATTGCGCACGGCGCTTCTCTGGAACGCCGCCACGCCGTGGAGGGCGAGCAGGCGCTCTCCTTCGCCTGCGCAAAGGGCGGGCTCTCTCTCGCCGTGTTGAACGCCCCCTTCTCCCTGCCGGTCGCTACCCTGCAAAGCTTTCTGGACGAATACCTGCGCGCCCGGCCGCAGACGCGCCTGGACTACATCCACGGCGGCGACTTCGCGCGCGGCCTGGGGCGTCAGCCGGGCAATGCCTGCTTCCTGCTGGAAGCGCTTGACAAGCACGCGCTCTTTCCCGCCGTGCGCCGCGACGGCGCGCTGCCGCGCAAGACGTTTTCGATGGGCGAGGCCTCTGAAAAACGTTATTATATGGAATGCCGGGCAATCGAGTAAAGAAGCGCCTCGTCCGTCTTCCATTGGACAGGCCTCGTGCCGGAACCGGCGCGTGCCTGGCAGCCCGGGCATGCCGACGCCGCGCCCCTGCGGATGAAAGAGCGCGGCAAAAATGGCTATTCTCTCTGTCTGTGATCGATCCTCAAGCGTAAATCTGCATCGCGTCCAGGCAGTAGTTCCCCTGCCTGCCGCGCGCATCCCGCGCGCGGGCGCACACGGCCGTCACGCAGGCGAGGCCCGCCTCCCGCACGCGCATCACACCCATCGCGAGCGGACAGCCCGCGGGCGGGCGGCAAAGCGGATAGCGGAGCGGCAGCACCGCGTCGAACGGCGGCAGCTCTCCGCCCACGCCCGGCGATGACAGATAGCCGTTCGCCTCCGCGTCGAGCCCCGCATGCCTCGCTTCCAGGTATGCGCGCAGCGTCTCCTGCGCGCTTTGCGGCCAGCGCGGCGCGCCGTCCGTCCAGACGGGCTGCGAGGAGAGAACGTGCAAGCCCTCCGCGTCCACGCGGTATTCGCTGAGCATGCCGTGGCCGACCGTGTCTTCGCCGCCGGAAACCGCCCGCACCAGGTCGGCGCGTTCCCATTTGACGGTGCGCGCGAGCAGAAAGCCGCTCGCGCCGTCTCCGATGCGTCCGCCGGGCGGCGGCACACAGCAGATGAACATTCCCGCGGCGCAGCGGCCTGTCGCCACGCACCCGCCCGCCTCGGCGGGCTTGGCGTTCACGTCCCGGGCGCCCGGCGGCAGGGGCTGCACGATCTCTTCTCCGCGCAGAATCGCAGCGCTTCCCTCCCGCGCTGCGAGCGTCAGGCCGCAGCCGATGTCCGTCAAGACTGGCGTCCCCTCCAGCCGCTGAGGACGCAATTCTACCTGCGCCACCCCGTCCGGCCATTGCACGCAGAAGACGCCCTCCTGACCGTGCGGCTGCAGGAGCCCGTCCTTCAACGTGAGCGCGCAGGCCATGGGCAGGGCGGAGCGTCCCAGCGGCCGAAACTCGATCAGCGCCCGCCCGTCTGGCCAGGAGGGAAAGGGCTGCGGCTCCGTGAGCTCCCCACAAAACTGTCCGTTCACGTACAGCAGGCCCGGCGTCCCGCTTTCAATCAGAAGTATCGGCTGCATACAGATTCCCCCTCTTCCATGCAGGGCATTGTATGAGCCCGTCTCACGACGCAGACCGCAAAACTTTTCGCGCCGTTTGCTTTTTTGCGCTTGACATCGCTCAAAAAATGTAGTATCATATCATTCGTTCCCAAGAGATATGCGCCCATAGCTCAGCTGGATAGAGCGTTTGACTACGAATCAAAAGGCCACAGGTTCGAATCCTGTTGGGCGCGCCACTGAAAACTGTTGACATGCCTCGCGCTGTTGATGGTTTTCTTTTTTTTCTTCGTTTTCACGTTTACGGTGCCCCCGCGTCTCGCAATGCGCCCGGCTTGTAAGTGAACCATGAAACTCCGGCACAGCGGTCTCTTTGTACTGATCCATCCTTTTCAAAGGCTCGCCTCTTGCAAAAGAGGAATCTATGCAGGCGCCCATCGAAATAACAGCAGCAAATAAACCATCGCCATTTGCGCGGAAAATGAGGTGCAATCATGCGTAAGTTTCTCTCGCTGCTGCTCGTCCTGCTGCTCGTTCAGATTCCTGTTCTGTCTGAAGACGTCATCCCGTCGATTCCTACGCGTCCTGAACAGTTCGCGCATGTCTTCGATTTCGCGGACGTCATCTCCGCAAGAGATGAGGCACAGATTGCCTCTTATTGTGACGACCTCAATAAAATGACAAAGGCGGCTGTAGTCTGTGTAACCGTAAATTCCCTAGAGGGAATGGGGGTACGCGATTTTGCATTTGAACTTATGAACTCCTGGGGCATCGGCGATGCAGAGCGAAACGACGGCGTACTGCTATTGCTCGCAGCAGGAGATCGGGAAATCGCGCTTGAGGTCGGAAGCGGACTGGATCGCTTGCTCGATTCCGACACCTCCGACGCGATATTCGACATCTGTATACCAAGCTTTTCCAAGGGCGACTATTCAAACGGCATGCGGGAATTGGCCCTTACAACCTGTTTGACGCTCATCAAAAAGCAAACCCTGTTATTCGACGATCCGGAAATCGTCAGGGCCGTCGCGGATATTGGCTCATCAAGATAATTTCTGAATTATTCAACCACCGGGACGCGCGCCATGCGGCTACTTGTGCGCATACCCGCGCGGGGAGATTCCGGTCCGCTGGCGAAACTGCCGGCTGAAATGGGTCGCATTGGCATAGCCGAGGCGTTCGGCCACCTCCGAAATCGAGATGTCCTGGCCTGTGAGGACGCTCTTAGCCGCGTCGATGCGCGCCTGAATCAGGTCGTTCATCGGGGAGACGTCAAATTGCGCCTTGTAGAGCGCGTAAAACCGGGAAGGACTCATGTGCATTTCCTCCGCCATGCGCTCCACCGTCCAAGCCTCTCCAAGCCTCGCGAACAGTCCACTTCTAAACCGGTGCAGCAGCGCGCCCAGCTCGGGGTTGACGGCGCGAGCCTCCGCTGCGCTGCTGCAGGCGCGGCTGAGGCGGATGAGCAGCATTTCGGCAGCCGCGTCCGCCAGCTCCGCGCGGTGGGCGCGGCTGCTGTTGATTTCCAGCTCGATCTCGCAGATGCCCGACGTGATGAAGGCGCAGTCGCCCGGGTACAAAAGCGTATCCACCGGCACGCCGTAGCGCCGCACGAGGTCTGCGGCGCAGGCGTTCAGGTGCATCCAGTCGTGCAGCAGGGGCGTTTCGCTGCAAAACCACTGCCTCGTGTGGGGCGCAAACAGGACGCAGGCCTCCGGCCGCGTACAGACGGGCGCGCCGTCTCCTATCCGAAGCCGAACGGAACCGAAAAAATGCAGCAGCGTAAAATGCTCGATGCCCGACGGCCGGTTGATTGTAAAGCCGGCCGCTTCCGACCATCGGTGGCGCGCGCTGACGACCATGATCTTTCCTCCCGGCGCGTAATTTGTCGGTACTATTGTAGCGAGTACAGTAGGATATGTCAAATAAATAAGCGATATGTCATTGCCTGTGCAGGCACGAAATTCTATAATGGACGTACACACGAAGAAGCGGCCGCAGGCCTGATTTGAAGGAGTGATACGATGAATTCCATTCCCAGAAGCGAGCATCCCAAGCCCCAGTTCCGCCGAGAGAACTGGCTGAACCTGAACGGCGAGTGGGACTTTGAAATCGACAATGGACGCAGCGGCAAAGCGCGCGGCCTCAGCGAGCCCGGCGCGGCGCTGGCGGGCCGCATCACGGTTCCTTTCTGCCCGCAGAGCAAGCTCTCGGGCGTCGAGCACAAGGACTTTCTGATGGGGGTCTGGTACCGCCGCGCCGTGACGCTCAGCGAGGCGCAGGCGAGCGAGCGCGTCGTGCTGCACTTCGGCGCTGTGGACTATCGCTGCGAGGCGTTCGTCAACGGCAAGCGCGTCGGCACGCACAAGGGCGGCTACGTCTCCTTCCAGTTCGACGTCACGGACGCCGTGCATGCCGGGGAAAACGTCATCACGGTGTACGCGGAGGACGACGAGCGCGATCCCATGATCCCGCGCGGCAAGCAGAGCGAGGAATTCTTCTCCCACGGGTGCGATTACACCCGCACCACCGGCATCTGGCAGACCGTCTGGCTGGAGTTCATGCCTAAGACGCATATAGAAAATGTCAAGTTCTACCCGAACGTAGACGAGGGGTCGCTGTGGATTGCGGCCAAGCTGCGGGGCGAGGGAACGCTCGCCGTCACCGCGCGCTATGAGGGCCGCGTCGTGGGCCAGGCGTCCGTCCAATCCGGCGGCGGCCTCGCGCAGCTCGCGCTTTCGCTTTCCGAGGTGCACCTATGGGAGGTCGGCTGCGGCCGTCTGTACGATATCGAGCTTTCCTACGGGGAAGACGTCGTCTACAGCTATGCGGGGCTTCGCAGCGTCCAACTCGACGGGCGCAAGTTCCTGCTCAACGGCAAGTCCGTCTTCCAGCGCACCGTGCTCGACCAGGGCTTCTACCCGGACGGCATTTACACCGCCCCGAGCGACGCGGCGCTCGTGCGCGACATCGAGCTCTCCCTCGCCTGCGGCTTCAACGGCGCGCGGCTGCACGAAAAGATCTTCGAGGAGCGCTTCCTCTACCACTGCGACCGGCTGGGTTATCTGGTGTGGGGCGAGTTCCCCAACTGGGGCCTGGATCATACCCGTCCGGAGGCGGTGTTCAGCGTCCTGCCCGAGTGGCTGGAAGAGCTCGACCGCGACTTCAACCACCCCGCGATCATCGGCTGGTGCCCCTTCAACGAGACCTGGGACAGGGATCACCGCAAGCAGGACGACGAGGTGCTGCGCGCCGTCTACCTGGCGACGAAGAGCGTCGATCCGACCCGCCCGTGCATCGATACCAGCGGCAATTACCACGTGGCCACCGACATCTACGACGTGCACGACTACGAGCAGGACGTAGCGATTTTCCGCGAGCACTACGACGCGCTGGCCAACGGCGGCGAGCTGTGGGATCAGGTGAATCACCGCGGCACGGGCGTCCGCCAGCAGTATGACGGCGAGCTGCCCGTCTTCATCAGCGAGTACGGCGGAATCGGCTGGGCGATGGGAGAAAAGGCCTGGGGCTACGGCAACATGCCCAAGTCGCCGGAGGACTTCATCGCTCGTTTCCGCGGCCTCGCGGACGCGATTCTGGACAACCCCAGGATCATGGGCCTTTGCTACACGCAGCTCACGAACGTCGAGCAGGAGCAGAACGGCCTCTACACCTACGACCGCGAACCCAAGTTCGACGTGGAAATCTTCAAGCAAATTCTCACGCGCAAGGCTGCGATCGAGGATTAAGCGCTCCCCGAAGGGGCCGCAGGCGATGCTTCGCCCGCGGCCCCCTTTTTCGTTTCGCAAGCGTTCATGCGGCTAAGTCGGCAGCGGGTTCAATCGAAGGCGCTCGCCCTCATAAAAAGGCCGGACGGCGCAAAGGCTCAAATCGAGCGCTTCGTGCCTTCCGGCCTTTGGTTTTCAGCTTACATCAGCGAAGTGATGATTTCCGTCCAGATGCGGTCGTAGGTCTTCGTCGCGTCGCCCAGGTACTCGAAGATTTCGCACTTGTCGAGCAGCTCCTGCGGCGGATTGGAGACGGGCGAGTTCAGGTAGTCGTCGCCCAGCAGGTCGATCGCGCCCTGGTTGGGGATCGCGTAACCAACGTATTCAAAGTTCTGCACCGCAATGTCCGGGCGGCAGAGGAAGTCGATGAACTTCTCCGCGCCCTCCGGGTTCTTCGCGGTCGCCGGGATGCACATCGCGTCGAAGAAGATGTTGGAGCCCTCCTCCGGAATCACGTAGGCAAGGTCCTCGTTCTCGCTCATGCAGTAGGTCGCGTCGCCCGCCCATACGAGCGCCAGCGCCGCCTCGCCCGCGATCATCTTGTCCTTCACCTCGTCCACGACGTAGGCGAGCACCAGGGGGCTTTGCTCGATGAGGCGCTGCTTGGCGTCCTCCAGCTCGGCCTCGTCGGTGGAATTGAGCGAGTAGCCCAGCGCCTTGAGCGTGATCGCCAGCGTATCGCGCGAGGAACCCAGCATCAGGATGCTGCCCGCGTACCGTTCGTCCCACAGGGCGCTCCAGGAGGTCGGGGCCTCTTCCACCATCGTCTTGTTGTACAGGATGCCCATGGTGCCCCAGGTGTAGGGCACGGAATACCGATCCTCCGGGTCATAGGAGAGGCCGCGGAAGCGCTCCTGAATCTGGGCGGCGTTGGGGAGGTTGTTCCAGTCGATCTCGCGCAGCATCTTTTCCCTTGCCATGCGCTCGACCATGTAGTCCGAAGGGAAGATCACGTCGTAGCCCGCCTTGCTCTTTTTGAGCTTGGTGTACATGTCCTCGTTCGTCTCAAAGGTTTCGTACACCACGCGGATGCCTGTCTCGTCCTCGAACTGATAGAGCACGTCCTCGTCGATGTAATCGCCCCAGTTGTAGACCGTGATCGTCTCCGGCGCGGCCTGCGCCATGGCGGGCAGGGCGAGCGTCAGGGCAAGCAGCAGGCAAAGAAGGATCTGCGTCCGTTTCATATTGTTACCTCCATTTCGTCGTCAGGCCGTGCGCATGCCGCGCCGTTTTTTGTCCCGCTTCTCCCGGTCGAGGAAGTCCGGCAGGTTGACGATGACGAGCAGCAGCAGCACCGTTAGGAATATAAGGGTGGAAAGCGCGTTGATCTTGGGCGATATGCCGCGCTTGGCCATCGTGTAGATGGTGATGGAAAGGTTCTGTACGCCCATGCCGGTCGTGAAGAAGGAGATCACAAAGTCGTCGATGGACATCGTCAGCGCCATCAGGAAGCCGCTGAACACGCCGGGCATGATGTCCGGCAAAATGACCTTGCAAAACGCCTGCAGCGGCGTCGCGCCCAGGTCCTGCGCCGCCTCCGCCAAATGCGGGTCGAGCTGGCGCAGCTTGGGCAGCACCGAGAGGATGACGTAAGGGATGCAGAACGCCACGTGCGAGAGCAGCAGCGTAAGATACCCCAGCTCCAGGTTCATCGCGGTGTAGAGCAGCATCAGCGAAACGCCCGTGACGATCTCGGAATTGAGCATCGGCAGGTTGCACAGCGCCATCAGCGCGGCGCGCGGGCCGCGCCTGAGCTGGTAGAGCCCGATGGCCGCCAGCGTGCCGATCAGTGTGGAAACCGCCGCGGCGATGATTCCGATAGAAAGCGTGGTCTGAAGGGCCGCCATGATCTTGCGATCCTGAAACAGCTCGCGGTACCAGTCCAGCGTAAAGCCGCCCCACACAGCGCGGGACTTGCTCGCGTTGAACGAATAGACGATCAGCAGTACGATGGGCGTATAGAGAAAGAGCAGGATGAGCGCCACGTAAAAGCGCTTCGCAAAAGCCTTCACAGGATGCGCACCCCCCTTTTCTCCTCTTCCTCCTCCTTGTCCGCGCGGCCCAGCGCGTACATGAAGAAGAGCACGACCACCATGACCAGAAGGGACAGCGTGGAGCCGAAGTGCCAGTCGTTGGCCTTGCCGAACTGCTGCTGAATGATGTCGCCGATGAGCGGCACCTTGCCGCCGCCCATGAGCTGGGAGATGACGAAGGTGGTCACCGCGGGTACGAAGACCATCGTGACGCCCTCGAGGATGCCCGGCAGGGAAAACGGCAGCGTGATGCGCAGGAAGGACTTGAGCGGGTTCGCGCCCAGGTCGGCCGCGGCCTCCAGCAGGCTGTGGTCGATCTTTTCCATCACCGTGTACAGCGGCAGCACCATGAAGGGCAGGAAGTTGTAGACCATGCCCAGCACGACCGCGCCCTCGGTGTAGAGGAACTGCACGCGCGCAAAGCCCAGAGCCTCCAGCAGGCTGTTGACGAGGCCGGAGTTCTCCAGCAGCGACATCCACGAATACGTGCGCAGCAGGAAGTTCATCCACATGGGCAGGATGATGAGCATCAGGAAGAGATTCCGCCGCCTAAAGCCGCGGCCGGTCAGAATCAGGGCCAGCGGATAGCTAAGCAGCAGGCAGATGATCGTGGTGTAAAGCGCCACGCGCAGCGAACGCACGAGCAGCTTCAGGTACATCGGCTCCACGACGCGCGAAAAGTTTTGCAGCGAGAAAACCCTGACCGTCTCCCAGGGCTCCTCTTCCTGCAGCGTGCCGTCCGAAAGCTGATACAGCACGGAGCCGTCGGGCTGCGCGACCTCTTCGTAGGGGATGGGCTCCTCCACGGTCACGCCGTAGTAGACGATCAGCCCCAGCGGCACGAGAATGAAGATCAGCAGCCACACGAGAAAGGGAACCAGCAGCGCGTTTTTGCGCAAATCCCTCACCCCCGTCACAGCGCGGCCCCTTTACGGGCGCGTTCGTTCTTGAGCACGTCCGGCGAGCGGTCGGACTTGTGCATGACCTGAATGTCCGCGGGCGCGACGGTGACGCGCACCTTCGTGCCCGGCTCCCGCGCGTGCGTGGAATGCACGAGCAGTTCCTCCTCGCCTACCCGGACGCGCATCTCGTAGTGCACGCCCTTGAAGAGCGTGGAAAGCACCTCGCCCTGCGGCGCGGGGCAGTCGAGCGGCGTATCCGGCGAGCGCAGCTTCACGTCCTCCGGGCGCAGCACCACGTCCACGGGCGTGTTCTGTCCAAACCCCCGGTCTACGCAGGGGAATTCCATCCCCAGGAAGGTGACGCGCAGATCGTCCGCCATCGTCGCGCACAGGATGTTGCTCTCCCCGATGAAGTCCGCGACAAAGGCGTTCTTCGGCTCGTTGTAGATGTCCTCGGGCGTTCCGATTTGCTGAATTTCGCCCCCGCGCATCACGACCACGGTGTCGGACATGGTGAGCGCTTCCTCCTGGTCGTGCGTCACAAAGACGAAGGTGATGCCGCTCTCCTGCTGGATACGCTTGAGCTCCCCCTGCATCTCCTTGCGGAGCTTGAGATCCAGCGCGCCGAGCGGTTCGTCCAGCAGCAGCACGTCCGGCTTGTTGATGAGCGCGCGGGCGATGGCCACGCGCTGCTGCTGCCCGCCCGACAGGCTCTGCACCTTGCGCCGCTCGAACCCCTCCAGGCCCACCAGCTCCAGCATCTCCCCGACGCGCGCGGCGGTCTTGCGCCTGTCCTCGCGCCGAAGGTCCGGCCCGAAGGCCACGTTCTGCGCCACGTTCATGTGCGGGAAGAGGGCGTAGCGCTGAAAGACCGTGTTGATGCTGCGCTTATAGGGCGGCAGATCCACGATGTTCTTGCCCTTGAAGAAGATTTCGCCGGAGGTCGGACGTTCAAAGCCGCCGATGCAGCGCAGCGTGGTCGTCTTGCCGCAGCCCGAGGGGCCCAGCAGCGTCAGAAACTCGTTCTTGTTGATGTACAGGTTGATGTGCCGCAGCGCCTCGTAATGGTCGTCGAAGACCATGTGCAGATCCCGCAGTTCGATGATGTGCTCCCCCATGGCCGCCCCTCCTCGGAATCGAAATAGGATGAAGGATCAGAAATTCGGCGGCGTGCAGACCCACAGCACCGTCGCGTCGGTCTTGCCCGTGTTCACCAGGTTGTGCGGGCCGTCGGGCTTAAAGGAGAAGCTGTCCCCCTTGCGCACCTTGTACGAGCGCTCGCCCAGGTTGAGCTGAACGCTGCCCGCGAGCACGTAGCCGAATTCCTCGCCGATGTGGGGCAGGTCCAGCTCGCTGTGGCCGCCCGGCGACAGCGTCATCAGGATGGGCTCCATGTCCTTTTTTTGGGCGTTCGGGATCAGCCAGTGAATGACGGCCCCCAGATCGGGCGACTCCTTGATGAAGACGTCCTCCTTGCGGTAGACCGGCTTCTCCGCCGCCTCGCTCGCAAAGAACTCGCGAAAGCTCGAACCCAGCGTCACCAGGATGTCCTCGAGCGTGGAGAGAGAAGGCGACGTCTGGTTGCTCTCCAGCTGAGAGATAAAGCCCTTGGAAAGCTCGCAGCGGTCGGCCAGCTCCTTCTGGGTCAGGTTGTTGCGCAGCCTGAGGCTTTTGATTTTATCCCCGATGTTTAATTCCACAAAACCACCCCTTTCGGTTTGCTGTGACCAATCCCTGCGATTATCGCAGCGAAACCAATTAAATCATAAATGTGCGCGCTTGTCAAGTGTATTTTTCAGCTTTTGATCCGCACCTTATATTCACAAAATCCATTGACTTTGCAGCGTTTTTTGAAGCATTCTTTTCAAGGCTTCTAAACCTCAAATCAAGGGACACCGATCTTTCCGCGCTGCGCCTCCCGGCCGGGAATCCGCGATTTTCGCTTTCTTCCTTCACCGACTGGTTTTACGCAAAAGCGGCGCATCTCGCCGATGCGCCGCCGGGTGTTGATCCGGGACCTCCAAAGAGCCCTTTTTACAGTATATCGCAAGACCGTTTAAAGCCGCCGGCCGCGCTCCCCCCTTGATTCGCGGTCCTTTCAGGCCGAATCGCCCGTGCGGAAGCCGGCTTTCCCGATCGCGCGGCGGATGCGTTCAGCGCGTTTTCGGCCCGGCGCGCGCAGCTGCCGCAGGCCATCCCCTCGACACGCAGGGTCAGAGGATCATGGCGAATTTCGATGTCCGCAGCCTCCTTTTTCTTCACCTTTGCCCCGCAGCAGCCGCTTTCCAGCTTGCGAAGGTAGCTCTTGAGCGCCCAAAGCCCAATGACCGTCAAGACGATCAGAATGAGCGCCGTCGCCGTGTTCATGCTCCTCCCTCCTTTACTTTCCGTTTAGCGGCTCCATCTGTTCGGCCACGCCTTTACTTGTCCGCATGGGGGCATCCGCAGGCGCAGGAGCCGCAGCTTCCGCCGCAGCCGCACGCGGACTTCTTCCTGCGCATGTGCCGTACGGCGAGTACCGCCGCGGCGGCCAGCGCCAAAAGGACGACGATCGTTCCGATGTTCATGAAAATCTCCTTTCCAATAGGTCGCTCGGCGGCCGCGCCGCCGCGCACGGGTCTCAAGCCCGCGCGTCCGCCGCGCCCGCGCGCTGAATCTTCTTTTCCGCGGAAGGGCGGAACACCAGGTAGCACAGCCCCGCCAGGACGATCAGCGCCGCCGCCGTCCAAACGGTGAAGCCGTTGCCGGTGAAGAAAAGGCCCAGCTGATAGACGATCAGCGCAACAGCGTAGGCGAAGCCCGTCTGATAGCCGATCGCAAACCAGGTCCAGCCCGCGTTGTTGAATTCGCGTTTCATCGCGCCGATGGCCGCAAAGCACGGCGCGCACAGAAGGTTGAAGACCAGGAAGCTGTAGGCGCTGAGCAGCGTGAAGTGCGAAGCGATCGCGCCCAGCTGCCCGAACGCGCCCGCGTCCACCAGCTCCAGCGCGTCGCCTGCGACGGCGTACAGCGTGCCGAACACGCCGACGACTTCCTCCTTGGCGACCAACCCCAGCACCGTAGCCACGGACGACTGCCAGGTGCCGAAGCCCAGCGGCGCAAACAGCGGGGCGATGAATCCGCCGATGGCCGAAAGCAGGCTCGCATCCATGTCCTCCACCATGCCGAAGCCATTCTCTGTAAAGCCGAGGTTCGAGGCGAGCCAGACCAGAATGCTCGCCAGGAAGATGATCGTGCCGGCCTTCTTGATGAAGGACCAGCCGCGTTCCCACATGCTGCGCAGCACGCCGGAGACGGACGGCATATGATAGGCCGGGAGCTCCATCACGAAGGGGGCGGGCTCGCCGGCAAAGCGCCGGGTCTTCTTGAGCAGGATGCCGGAAACGACGATCGCCGCCACGCCGATAAAGTAGGCGCTGGGCGCCACCCACCAGGCGCCGCCGAACACCGCGCCCGCGATGAGCGCTACGATCGGCATCTTCGCGCCGCAGGGGATGAATGTCGTGGTCATGATGGTCATCTTGCGGTCGCGGTCCTGCTCGATGGTGCGCGAGGCCATGATGCCCGGCACGCCGCAGCCGGAACCGATCAGCATCGGGATGAAGGACTTGCCCGACAGGCCAAAGCGGCGGAAGATGCGGTCCATGATGAAGGCGATGCGCGCCATGTATCCGCAGTCCTCCAGAAACGCCAGCATCAGGAACAGGATGAGCATCTGCGGCACGAAGCCGAGCACCGCACCGACACCGCCGATGATGCCGTCCAAAACCAGGCTGCTCAGCCAGTCCGCGCAGCCGATGGCCTCAAGGCCGCGCTCCGCGAGGACCGGGATGCCCGCGATCCACACGCCGTAACCCGCCGGGTCAGGCTCCCCGGCCGCCAGCGCCGCTGTAAATTCGGGCGCGCCCACGGTAAGCGTCTCTATGACGCTGCCTTCCCCGTCCCTCAGGGACAGCGCCGCGGTTACGTTCGCGGACTGCGCGGCGGCCGTAAATTCGCTGACAGCCGCCTCGTCCGGCTCCTCCGCTTCGAGCGCGGCCTGCACGGCGCTCACGTCCACGCCGGCCGCTTCCGCCGCCTCGATGTAGGCTTCCACCTTTTCTCTTTCGAGCTCGTAATCGCCCGACGCTTCCTCATACGCGGCGGAGCCGATACCCAGCAGGTGCCAGCCGTCCCCAAAGACGCCGTCGTTCGCCCAGTCGGTCAGAATGCCGCCCAGGCTCGAAACCGCGATGTAGTACACCAGCGTCATGACGGCCGCAAAAATCGGCAGCGCCGCCCAGCGGTTGGTGACCACGCGGTCGATCTTGTCGCTCGCGGTCGCGCCTCTGTGCCGCTTGCGCACCGCGCCCGCGATGACGCCCCTGACGTATTCGTAGCGCTCGCCGGTGATGATCGCTTCGCTGTCGTCGTCCAGCTCCGCTTCACAGGCGGCGACGATCCTTTCCAGATGTGCCTTGACATCCGCGCCCGCGTGGATGCGCGCTAAAATCTTTTCGTCCCGCTCAAAGAGCTTGACCGCGTAAAACCTTCGCTGCGCCTCCGGCGTCACGTCCTTAACGAGCGCCTCGACCTCGCTGAGTGCGCTTTCCACGCGCGGCGCAAACCTGTGGTTGACGTTCGCGGGTTTTCCGGACGCGGCCAGCGACGCGGTCTTGTCCATCGCCTCCCGGATGCCCTGTCCCCTGAGGGCCGAAATCTCGACCACCGGGCAGCC
Organism: Beduinella massiliensis; assembly: GCF_900199405.1. NCBI lineage: Bacteria > Bacillati > Bacillota > Clostridia > Eubacteriales > Beduinellaceae > Beduinella > Beduinella massiliensis. The sequence continues at coordinate 275,423 of NZ_LT963430.1, read as the reverse complement.
CAGCCTGCCGCAGAGCGTGGAGACGTCGATCTGGTCTCCCTGCTTTTTGACCACGTCCATCATGTTGAGGGCGACGACCACCGGCAGCCCCAGTTCCAGCAGCTGCGTGGTCAGGTAGAGATTGCGCTCGATGTTCGTCGCGTCCACGAGGTTGAGGATCGCGTCCGGCCGCTCGTCGATCAGGTAATTGCGCGCCACGACCTCTTCCAGCGTATAGGGCGACAGCGAGTAAATGCCCGGCAGGTCCTGGATGACGATCTCCTTGTTCTCCTTATAACGGCCTTCCTTCTTTTCCACCGTGACGCCCGGCCAGTTGCCGACGTATTGATTGGAACCGGTCAGGGCATTGAAAAGCGTGGTCTTTCCGCAGTTTGGGTTGCCTGCCAGCGCGATCTTCAGCTCCATGGGAACATCTCCTCCATATTATCCAAGGTTAACTTTTTGTCGTAAAAGAACGCGGGGTCATTCGACCAGAATGCTCTCCGCGTCCGCTTTACGAATGGACAGCTCGTATCCGCGCACGGTAAGCTCTATAGGGTCTCCCAGCGGAGCCACCTTGCGGACGAGCACCTGCGTCCCTTTGGTCAGTCCCATGTCCATGATCCGGCGGCGTACCGCACCCTCGCCATCGATCTTCCTTACCGTTACGGTCGCGCCGCATGCGGTCTCTCTAAGCGTCTGCAACTTTTCCACCTCCCCTCAAACCAGGATGCGCTGCGCAAGCTGCTTTGAAATCGCCACGCGCGTATCCTTTACGCCGATGATGACGTTTCCGGAAATCTCTGACACCACCGTCACCATTTCCCCGGCGACGAATCCCAGGTTGCCCAGGAATTTTTGTGTTTCGTCCTTCCCCGTAATCCTGCGGATGCGCATCCGCTGCCCGGGCTTCGCCAGCGTTAACGGCATGACGCCACCTCCTCTTTGTTATCCATGGCTAACATTTGATTTAAGCATATGGGTTAGCAAATTCTAACCCGTGCATAAGTTTACCATTTTCAAGCCTGCGCGTCAAGGGAAACCGCGCCGAAAAGCATTCTAAACCTTGACAAATTTTCATCGGTTAGCTTATGCTATATAAGACAAAACCGGAAAGAAGGCGTCCCGCTTGAAGCTCTACGAGTCCGCCGAAAACTACCTGGAAACCATCCTTATGCTTGAAAAGAAACAGGGAGGTGTCCGCTCCATCGACATCGCCGGCGCGCTAGGCTTTTCAAAGCCGAGCGTCAGCCGCGCGGTAAACCTCTTAAAGGAAGACGCCTACATCCTGGTAGACCGCCAGGGCTACATTACGCTTACGGAAAAGGGGCTCGCCGTGGCCGAGCGCATCTACGAGCGCCATTTGCTGCTCACGCGCTATTTCATCGCCCTGGGGGTGGACGAAGAAACGGCCCAGCGCGACGCATGCCGCGTAGAGCACGACCTGTCCGACATCACGTTTCAAAAGATCCGCGAGCACGCAGAGCATGCGCAGCCGAATCGCGGTCGCAGCGTATGATCCAGAGGAAGCCGCCCCGGGGAGGCTGCCCTCCGAGCTCGGGGAATACCCGCCCTTCCCTTACGCCCGCCATGAAAAGCGCGCGCTGAAATCTTCACCCGGAAAACGCCTCGCGCGCGGCATTTTGCGCCTTGGTGTGCGAGACGGCATCCATGCACAGAAAGATCATAGCGGCGTTGCCCAGCCCGCGCGCGATGCCGCCCGTCTTGCGGGCGAAGGCCTTGGCCCCGCAGGCGTACTTCCTGCAGACGTCCATGTATCGCCGCTGCATGCATTCGTTCCTGCCGATGATGACCGCGCGCATAATACCTCCTGCGTGTTTTTTAATTAGCCGCCGCTAACTTCCTCCTTAAAAAACAATTAGCATCCGCTAACCCTGGGTTGATTATAACAAAAACGTCCGCCGCTGTCAAGCGGCGGACGCCCAGACGACCGACACAGCATCGTCATGTAAGGGGGATACAGGAAAGGGAAACCGCCCCTCCTCTGCTGTCGTATCGACCGGCTTCGCCGATGGCCCGCCCTTTTTCATCCCCACAAATCGCATCCGCATTCCGTCAGCAGCCGCTGCACGGCCGCGGGGTCTACCTGTGCGACGTCTACCCCCGCATCCAGCGACGCCTTTGCCGTCATGGCCGCCGCCTGCCCCACGGCCATGGCGATGCACATCACGCGGTAGGAGGCATGCGCGCGGTGCGTTCCGCTGATGTTGCGCCCGCACAGCACGAGATGGCCTACGCCCAGAGGCTGCAGACAGCGCAGGGGGATGTCGTAATCCTGTGCCTGATAGGGAATCCCCTCCCGCTCCGCCTGTCCTCCGCCCGTCGGGTTGTGGATGTCAATCGGGAAATTTGCCCGGTGCACGACGGCGTCCGGGAAGCGGCTGCCTGTAAGCACATCTTCCGCCTCCAGCACGTAGCGCCCCCGCATCCTGCGGCTTTCACGCACGCCTAGCGTCGAGGCGGAAATGCGGGTGCGCGCCTGCTTAAAGCCCGGAACATGCGCGCGCAGGAAGGCGTTCACCTGCTCCATCTGCGATCGCAGCGCGCTTTCCGCGCGCGTCAGGTCGCCGTTTTCGAGCGTGCGCACGCCGCCAAGCTGCGTCGCATTGACGAGATATTCCCCCCGCTTTAAGCACGGATACAGCCGCACGATCGTCACATGCGGCGGCAGTTCTCCATTTCTGGCCGCCCGCGCACACAGCGACAGATAGCTTTCTCCCCCCGGAAGCAGGGTGTCGTCCTCCTCATGACGGCATACGAGCGTGCAGGCGGGATCGACGCCCTCGATATGGTACATCAGGCTCACTGGCTGTACCAGGCCGTCTTCTTCCCGGCCGATCATGACCTCTCCCCCGGCGCGCGCCGCCACGTAGCCGTCGCCCGTAGCGTCGATGACGCGCCGTGCCCGAACCGCCGCGGGGCCCTCCTGTGTGAGGGCGACCACGCCCTCGGCCGCGCCGTCCCGACAGATTGCGTCCACGATGGGCGTCTGCAGGTAGAGCCTGACGCCGGCCTCCGTCACCAGATCCAGCAGCCGTCCCTTCGCCGACTCCGGGTCCACCGCCGTGCCTCCGTCGGGCGCCTCCAACAGGCGCATGACCTCCTGCCAGATGCCGCCCGGCGTAGCGCTGCCCATCAGCGTCGTCACGTTTGCCATCGTCAGGCACCCGCCCACCGAGCCGTAGCGCTCCAGCAGCACGGTGTCAAGTCCCTGACGCGCGGCGCTGACTGCCGCTGCGATGCCCGACGGCCCCGCGCCGCAGACGAGCACGTCGCAGGACGTCATTTCCGGAATTTCCACGTCATAATGCATGGCTCGTTCCTCCCCGTATCCAAAGGGGGCGCGGCGTGTCCCCGCCGCGCCCCCGCTTTTTATTCCGCCTTTTCTTCGGCATACCATTCGCCTACCGCGTCGATCATGTCCTGGCCGCCGTCCTTCTTCCACTGGCTGAGGAAGCTGTCATAATTGTCCAGGCTCTCCACGCCGACGACCGCCTTGATTTCGTAGTCGTCCAGCGCCTTCTTGAGCGCCTGCTGATACTTCGCGACCGGATCGAGCGTAGGCATCTTCGCCGTGGGATCGATCGCCGCGTAACGGTCGTACTCCGCGTTGATCGCGTCGAACGCCTTGCCCAGTTCCGCGTTGCGGCGGGTGCGCGCGAGCCACATGTCCGCGTACTTCACTTCGTCGATGCCGTTCAGGTACCACCATGCGTTGTTGCGCAGCTCCGAAAAGATCGGCATGATCGGCTCGTACTGGTTGCCGTCCGTCACGGTGAACGTCTCGCCCTCCGTACCCAAGGTGATGTAGACGAACGTCTCCGGATCAAGCTTCGCATTCATGAACTTTACCGCGTCCAGCGGGTGCTCCGCGGACTTGGGAATCGCCGTCACCTTGTTCAGGTAGCGGTTGGCGCGAATCTTCGCCTCGCCGTTCTCGTCCTTCAGCGGCAGCACGTAAGTCACCTTCGCCTCAGGCACGTTCGCGTAAAGCGCCGGCACCTGAATCGATGCGTCATTCCAGTTGGACGGAATGGAGAACACCTTTCCTGAGGCAAACTTTTCGTTCATGTTGACGCTCTTGTTGATCGCCAGGTCCGGGTCGATCAGCCCCTCCTCGTACAGCCCGCGCATATAGGACAGGTATTCCCGGTACTCCGGCAGGTCCACGCGGTTCACGATTTTGCCGTCCCGCTCGTTCCAGTTAAAGTAGAAGCCGAAGCCCGATATCAGCGTCTCGCTGTAGATGTTCGTGTGCGCCGAGTAGGGAATCATGTCCGGCTTCTTTTCCTTGACCGCGCGCAGCACATCGCGGAATTCCTCCGGCGTCGTGGGCACGGCGAGCCCCAGTTCATCCAGCACGTCCTGACGCATGAGGATCGTGTTCTCGATGTTCGGACGCTCGTTCATCATCGGGATGCCGTAGGTCTCCCCTTCAAAGCGTCCCAGCTCCCAGGTTTCCTCGCCGATGGAGGCGAGCAGGTTCGCGCCGTCCGTGGCGAGCAGGTCATCCAGCGGGAGCAGCGCGTTCTGCTTGGCGAGCATGCGGAACATGTCCGGCGAAATCATCAGGATGTCGTAGGGCGTTCCGGAAGCGATCTCCATGTTGAGCTTCTGCTCCGGATTGTCCTGGGGGAGCATCGCGTATTCGCACCTGTAGCCCGTGCGCTCCTCGATCGCGGCCTGGGTCGGGTCGTCGTTGGGGTCCATGTTCGCGACGAATCCGCCCAACACCTTGAGCACTGGCCGGTCCTCCGAAAACGCGGTTCCCGTGAGCGCAAGCGTTAAGAGCATCGCAAGCGCCAAAGCCAGAATTTTCGGTTTCCTCATTGTGTCATCCCTCCTGCGTTTTTTTATTTTCATTCAGGCGCTACCATCAGCCCTTCACAGAGCCGATCGTCAGTCCATGAACGAAATACTTCTGGGCGAACGGATAGAGCAGCACGATGGGCAGCGTGCCCAGCACGATCGATGCGGCCTGCACGCCGCCCGAAGAGATGCTCATCGCCGCCTCCGGATCCAACTCCGAGGTGTTGGCTGCGGCGCCGATCATCTCGTACAGGTAGAGCTGCAGGGGTTTGACGTCCTGCTTGTTCACGAACAGCATCGCATGGTAAAAACCGTTCCAGTAATTGACCGCGTAAAAGAGCGCGATGGTCGCGAGCGACGGCAGCGAGAGCGGCAGCACGATGCACAGCAGGATGCGCATCTGCCCCGCGCCGTCGATCTTTGCCGACTCCTCGATCGCCGGGGGGATCCCCTCGAAGAACGTCTTCATGACGAAGAGGTTGAACTGCGTCACCAGAAAGGGGATGATCATCGCCCAAAGCGTGTTGAGCAGGCGGAGCGACTGCATCAGGATGTAGATCGGGATGGTTCCCCCGTAGAACAGCATGCTGAAAACGTACAGCAGCAGGATCAGCCTCCGCCCCCGAAAGTCCGGCTTGGAGAGCGGATAGGCGGCGAGCACGGTCACGGCCATCGAGGCGATCGTTCCCAGGACCGTGATCAGCACGCTGTTGCGAAACGCCTGCCAGAACACGCCGTTGCGGACGACGTAACCGTACACGTCCAGTTGGAAGTCCACCGGCCAGAAGCCCACCTTCCCCGCAACGACCGCAAAGTTGCCGGAAAAGGATTTGGCGATTAGGTGCAGGTAGGGCAGCAGGCACACGAGCGCGACGGCGAGGAAGAAGACGTTGTTGGCCGCCTGAAAGACGCGGCGCCCCTCCCGGCGCGGCGGCGCGTTGAACTTGATCATCACCACAGGCTCCTTTCAAAGAACCGGCGGCTGACCGCGTTGGCCGCGACGACCAGCGCGAAGCCGACGACCGATTCAAACATGCCCATTGCCGTACCGGTGGAAAAATCCATCTGACCCAGGCCGATGCGGTAAACGTAGGTCTGGATGATATCCGCCACGCTGTAGACGGCGGGGTTGTACATGACCAGGATCTGCTCGTAACCCGCGGATAGGATGTTGCCCACGCGAAGCAGCAGCATCATCGCCACCACCGGCACGAGCCCGGGCCAGGTGACGTGGCGCATCCGCTGCCAGCGGTTCGCGCCGTCCATGACCGCCGCCTCGTAAAGCGCAGGGTCGATGGAGGTCAGGGCCGCGAGGTAGACGATGGTGCCCCAGCCCGTTTCCTTCCATCCCTCTGTCGCCACGAGCACGGAGCGGAAGACGTGCGGATCGCTGAAGAACAGGACGGGCGACAGGCCCAGCGCTTTCAGCGCCTGGTTCACCATGCCGTCGGAGGCGAGCAGCGTAAAGAAGATGCCGTAGATGATGATCCACGAGAGAAAGTGCGGCAGGTAGATGATCGTCTGTACCGTCCGCTTGTACAGGCTCCCGCGCATCTCGTTCATCAGAACGGCGAGCAGGATGGGCAGCGGAAAGAGCAGCACGATCTTGTAGATGCTGATGAGCAGCGTGTTCGTGAGCAGCTGGCCGAATTGCGGACTTGAGAAGATGCGCTCAAAGTGCGTCAGCCCGACCCACTCGCTCTTCACCAGCGAGTCCAGCAGCCCGTTTCCCGCGAACATGTTGTAGTCTTTAAAGGCCAGCGTCAGCCCGTACAGCGGTGTAAACTTGTAAACGATCAGGAACAGCAGCCCGGGAAGCGACATGGCGTACAGGCACCAGTTTTCCCTGAGGTACGCGCCAAGGCGCTGTCTTCTGAGATTCCGCATGCCGTCTCCTCCTCGCGGGCGGCCCTCTCTCCTAGGCGCACCCTCACTGTGCGCTCATCTTATCACGGGAAAGCGCCCGCGGGACAGGGGACGATCCTTCGATTTCTTGGACAATCCTCTTCTCTTTCCGTTCATTCCCGTACCGGCAGGCTCATGCACACGCGAACCCCGCCGCCGCGTCCCTCCTGAACGGTAAACTCAAAATGACCGTTCGTGAAGAAGTCCAGGCGGTCCCGGATGTTCCTGAGTCCGTATCCCCCCTCGTCCGTCTGCTTGTCCGTCCCGCTTTGCGTGAGTCCGGGCCCGTTGTCCATCACGCATAGGCAAAGCGCTTCCCCGCGCAGCGCCGCCTCGATGGTGATCTGTCCGCCGGTCTCCTCCTCGCGCCTGCGGATGCCGTGGAGCACGGCGTTTTCCACGATGGGCTGAAGCGTCAGTTTGGGCAGCGTGCAGGCAAGCGCCGCCTCCTCCACCCGCCAGTCCACGCGAAATCCGCCGTCGAAACGCACGAGCTGAATTTCCAGGTACGCGCGCACGATCTCTATTTCCGTGCGCAGGGGCACGATGTCCTTGCCGCCGCTGAGGCTCAGGCGGAAGTAGCGCGCAAGCGAATCGAGCACGTCCGCGATGTCCTGCGCGCCGTGGCGCAGTGCCATCCAGTGGATCGTGTCCAGGGTGTTGTAGAGGAAGTGCGGGTTGATCTGCGCCTGCAGCGCGCGGAAGACCGCCTCCCGCTCGCGGAGCCTCACCCGATAGCTTTCCTCTGTCGTGCGGCGCATCGTCTCCACCAGCTCGCAAAGCCCCTGTTCCAGAAAGTAGATGTCCCGGCGCCCGCTGTCGGCCTGAAACCCGCGGATGCCCTCGCGGGCGAGCGTGCGGTTGAGCGCGCGGATGTGCTCGTTCACCCCGTGCGTATAGAATACGAACACCAGGCAGGAAACGCCGATACAGGCGATCAGCAGCACGGCTACGAAGAGCAGCGCGTTCGCGTTGCGCAGCAGCGTGTGGTTGGCGATCAGCGCTTTCTCCGGCACCGCCATCAGCACGCGCCAGCCCACGGGCAGCAGCGCCTCCTGAATGGAGACGACGCCTTCCTCCGCAAAGCGCTCCACCGCCTGCGTTTGGCCAAACGTACGCTCCAGCATCGCATCGTCCGGCGCGAGGCCGTCCCGGCTCAGCGCGCAGTTGCCCTGCTCGTCGAGCAGGAGGAGCTGAACGCCCTCAGAGAGCTGAAACTCCGCCAGCACCTCCCTGAGCACCTTGGCGGGCATATAGGCAATCAGGTATCCGCTGACAGCGTCGTAGTCGTGCGGGCTTCGCATCGCACGCGCAAAAGCGAGGGTCTCCCCCTGCGCCAGCCAAAGCGTCCGCGCGTCCCCTGCCAGCAGCCTTGTGCACGCATCCGTCCCTTCAAACTTGGAGAGGGGAAAAAAGTTGATCTTCTCGCGCGAGAGAATGCGTTCGTCGGGCAGGTACATGCGCACCTGCGCGATATCTTCCCGCAACAGCACCGGTTCAAACAGGGTGCGCAGGTTCTCCAGATCGCCCATCGCAGTTTCCATGTCGTCCTGCGCCGGGGTTCTTGCGAGCATGGTTTGCGTGCGCTCGTCCAGCATCAGAAGCAGGGAAGCGTCCTCCACCGCCTGCATGCGGTCGTTCAGGTTGAGTACCGATTGGTGGAGCGCCTGGCGCAGGGTCTGAATGACCTCGTCCTCAGCCTGCCTGCTCATCGCCTCGTTCAACTTCAGGCTTCCGACGATGCCGCAAAGGAGCAAGAGCGAGAAGACCGCGACGAGCGCGGCCAGCGTCCGTCTCTTCATCTGACCTCTCGCCTCCGGTATTCCGCCGGCGTCATGCCGAACGTTCTTTTGAACATGCGGGTGAAGTATGCCGCGTCCGTATAGCCCGCCGCCTCCGCCGCCTGATAGACCGTGAGCTCGCCGCGCTCCAGAAGCAGGCGGGCATGTTCCATCCGGATGCGCGTCAGGCTGTCGAGAATGGTTTCCCCCGTCTCCTGCTTGAACCGCACGCTCAGATAGCTGGCCGACAGGTGTACCTCGCGCGCTAAATCTTCAATCGTGAGGCGCTGCGCATAGCGCATCTGCAAAATCTTCAGCACCGCGGCGGATACGCTGTCCCCCTGCTCCGCGCCCGCTTCCTTTTCCGCCCGTACGCAAAGCTGTGCAAAGGCGAGCACTGCCCCGAAAAGCGCCTGCTGCGTATCCATTTCCGGGATGCGCGCGCAAAGCGCCACGCCCCTGCGCGAAATGTCCGCGCATAGGCAACGCTCGCACAATTCCTGCGTCAGCAGGATGCACGCGCCGCGCACTTGATCGATGGTGCGCCCCTGCCCGGCGCGCCGAAGCGCAGCCTCCAGCGTTTGACCCGTCTCCAGCCCGTCCGCGACGCGCAGCGCCAAACGCCGGGCGTCAAAGGCGCCCGGTCTTTTCCGCCCGTCCGCTTCCTCCGCTTCACTCCAGATGAAGACGGGCCGGTCGGGTTCGAAAAAGCGCCGGTCCGCCGCGTCGCGCGCGCGGCGGACGCCTACGCACAGCTCGTCCGGTTCGACCGGCGCATCCGCGACGCCCGCCCACACGCTTTGCCCCCGCGTTCTCGCCTGACGCGCAATCTCCTCCGCACGCCGTGCGGCCTCCGATCCGTCGGCGTTTGAAAAGAGCGCCACGAGCGCGTGCTGCCAGCGCGCGCAGACAGCCGCCTTGAACAGCCCCCGCACCAAGCGCTCAAGCGAAAGCAGGCTCATCTCGTGTTCCTGCGGCGTATCCCCGCGTCCCCGGTCCAGGCAGAGCACCACCGGCAGCAGCGGCCCCTGCGGCAGGGAGATCTGCAGAAATGCCATTTGCTCGCGCAGCTGTTCCTGATCGTATTGCCCGTCAAACCAGTCGATAAAAAACTTTTCCCGCAGAAGCGGCATGCTCTTTTCGAGCTGCTCGCGCATCCTGCGCCGCTCGTCCTGCTCGCGCGCCCGCTCTCCGAGCTTTCCGGTGACCCGCTCGATGGTGCGTCCAAGTTCGCGCAAGTTGACGGGCTTGTAGACGTAGTCCACCGCCTCCATGCGCAGCGCCTGCTGAAGATAATCCGCGTCGCTGTATCCGCTGATGAAGATCACCTGCGTATCCGGCAGGAACTGCTTGACGCGCCGGGACAGCTCGATGCCGTCCATGCGCTTCATGCGCGCGTCCGTCAGCAGGATATCCGGCTTCTCATCGAGGATCGGCCCCAGCGCCGTCTCCCCGTCGTCCGCCTCGCCGCAGACCTCACACCCGAGCGCTGCCCAGGGCATGAAGTCCCGCAGGCCCGTTCGCGCCTGCTTTTCGTCGTCCACGATAAACACCCGAAACATCGTCATCCCTCCGCCCATTCCACCCGATAAAAAAACGAGGCATACACGCGCCCCGTTTCCTGGTTTTTATCGCCTATCCGTTCAGGCACTCCGGCGCATCCGTCCCGCAGGGTGCCTCTTCTCCCGGCAGCAGGTGAAAATAGCCGCCGTCCGTCAGCACCCCAAGCGCCAGGAACGCGCCCTCGTTTTTCACCCGCCCGCCGCGCACGCAAAGCGCGGCCGGAGAGGGGTGCAGGAGCGGCCACATCGGACCCGGAACGCCCACGCAGACGAGCTGCTCCGAGGCCGCCACGACCGTCACGCCTTCCATCGCCTGAACCCGCAGCAGCAGGATGCCCGGCGTCTCGGGGAGCTGCGCATAGGCACGCAGCACTTCCTGCGTATGCCTGGCGATTACGCGAGCCTCCTCCCACAGCGTCTCGCCCGTGGAGCTGTAGAGCGTCGCGCGCACGGTCAGGTCGCGCATCTCCTCCGCGCAGAGCAGGTGGATGAACCCATCCATGTGCGTACCCGGCCAAAAGGCCGTGCGGTCCAGCCGAATCGCGAGGCACAGAGGGGCGAGCGCCTCGCAGACCGCGTAAAACGCCGGTCGCCTCGAGCCGTCCGCCTCCACCAGCGCGTCGGACTCAAGGCGCGCGAAGTCTTCCCGCAGGCTGCCCAGCACCGCGCTGCCCGCGCGCATCCGGGCGGCGAGCGCCGCCTGCCGCAGCGTCTCCGCCTGCAAAAAGCGCGAAAGGCCGCAGAGCGTCCGCGCGTCCTCAGCCGGAACCTCGCCGCAGGCATCCCGCAGCATTTCGCGGTCGATGGCCGGTCCCTCCGCTTCACGCAGGGCCCAAAGCGGGCCCGTCTCCGGCCAGAACGCCTGCCCGCCCGCGAGCGCCGCGAGCTTGCGCGCGTCCGCGTACGCCCGCACCGGTACGACGCGCACGGCAGCCGTGTCCTGCGCAAAGCGGCGCGCCATGTCCTCCATGCCGCCCGATAGCTCGGGCCCCCGCATTACGAGCGCCTCCGCCGGCGCGCCGGGCAGACCCCGCCGCGCCGGCGGCGTCACAGGCCGTCCGTCGCTGAGGCGGCTGAGCGCTTCCGACGCCGCGGACAGGTCTTCCGACGCCCATTGCACCACGCACGGGTGATGACACAGCCGCGCAGCCGTGTCGAACGCGCCGCTTTGCGGCAGCCGCTGCCAAATCATCAGCCCCGCCTCGTCGCAGGCGTCGTAAAACGCCCCATCCTCCTCGCCGCAGACGTAAAGCGCGTTCAGGTGCGCCTCCTGCGCCAGTCGCACAAGCGCGCCGTACTGTTCGCGCGCGCGGACGCGATGCACGTCCGGTTCGTGGCGCGCGGCAAAGAGCTGCGCGGGCTCCCCGTTTACGCCGCACAGTGCCGGGGGCTGCCCGGGCAGCACGAGCGCCGTTTGGAGCGTCCGAAAGCCCGTGTGTACGCGCACGCCGTCGCAGGCCATGCCCCTGCGAAGCACCTGCAGGCGCACCGTCACGGGCTCATTGAACCGCCCAGGCCGCCAGACGGGCCAGGCGACCTCCTGCGGCTCCAGCGTATGCAGCAGCGCTGTCCGGGCGGCAGGAAGGGGCTCCTCTATTTCGTAAAGGCCCAGCGCCGTCTCTCCCTGCGTCACCGCGTAGCGGAACGTATAGCGGCCGGGCACGAACGGCGTGACCGTCACGTCCGCCGACAGCCGCTCCGGTTCCGCGCGCAGCGTAAGGCGCTCGACGCACAGCGCGCTGACGCCGCATAGCGCCGCCTCGCCTGCTATTCCCTGCGCGGCCCGGGCGGGATGTCCCACGGGCGCGGCGGGCCTGAACGCCACCTCCACGCGCATCGTGTCCGCGCCGAAGAGCTCGCCCGTCACGTCCAGCGCGAGCGGGCCATCCGAAAAGGTTCCGACCTCGCGGCCGTTTACCCGAACGGAACCGTCGCCCTGCAGACGGGCGAAGCGCAGAAAACAGCGCTCGTCCGCCCAGTTCGAGACGTCCGCCTGCGCAGAGAAGATCCACTCCCGCGCCGCCGCCCATTCAGCGTCGCGCGCGCCAAGGCCCGTTTCCAGGCCCGTCAAAACGCCCGCCCCCTCCAGCGCCTGCAGCACGGTGCAGGGCGTCTCCGCCTCAAACGCATAGCCCGCCCCGCTGAGCGAAAACTGCCTGAGCTTTTTCGTACACGCCAATGTCCATCCCCCGTTTCTTCGCAGGGCCCGCGCGGCACCTGGATGCGCAGTAATTTCTGGAAATACGCAACAAAGCGCCCTCCCCGGACGTTATAACTTTAGGAGGCTTTCGCCCGGCGCTCTATCCAAGCAGCTTGTCCGCGAGCAGCAGAGCGACGGCGCTTTTGGCGTCGCGCAGCTCGCCGCGCATGACCATGGCGACGGCCTCCTTGAGCGGCATGCGTATCACGCCGAGGAACTCATCCTCGTCCGGATGCGCCCTGGCCGCGGTCAGTCCGGTCGCGAGGTAGATCGCGATGCGCTCGGAGCTGAAGCCCGGCGTCGTCAGGATCGTGGTGAGCGGATGCCATCGCTGGGCGCGCAGGCCGGTTTCCTCTTCGAGCTCCCGCTGGGCGCAGACGAAGGGGTCCTCCCCCGCCGTGTCCAGCTTGCCTGCGGGGATTTCCAGCGTCACCTCGTCCACCGCCACACGGTGCTGGCGCACGAGGGTCACGAAGTTATCCTTATCGACCGCGACGACGGCCGCCGCGCCCCGGTGCAGGACGACCTCCCGCGGCGCTTCCCCGCCGTCCGGCAGGCGCACCTTCCAGCGCTCGACGTCGATGATCTTTCCGTGAAAGATCGGTTCGCGCGAAACCGGCGTCTCGCGCAGCTCGCTGTCCTGTTCATTCGGGTTCATCCAAAAAAGCGCCTCCTTTTATTCCGCAAATGCCCTGTGAAGGCATAAAACCTTCTCCGTGCGAGTATCTTCGATTCAGAGGGGCTTATTTCCTGCCTGCAGGCGCTTGCGCGCGCGGAATTTGGACGACCCGTTTGCGTTGACAAGCGCCCCGCCGCACGATACAATGAAGCGTACCTGGACTGTCCACACGCCGGCCGCCCAAGGCGCCGCCCGGCAATGAATGCCCGCTGCTCCGCAGCAGGGCGAAGATAAAGGAGGGGTTGCATGAAAGTGCAAAGGTTTACCCATCGCGCGCTGGCCATTCTCATGAGTTTGATGCTGGCGCTGAGCATGCCCGCCGCAGCCGCGCTGGGCGAGCAGAATTCCCCGACGATCGCTGTTTCCGCGTCCTGCATGACGGCGGACGGCGAGGTGATGAACTTTCCCGCGATGCTGCTGACCGACTCGGAAGGCCGGACGGATCTGTACTGGATACAGGTGCCGGATGCCGCCATGCTCTCGGGGCTGTCGCTCTCCGTCGAAGGATGGGATGCAAACGGCACGCCGGTCGACGCCATGGTTTTTGAACCCGACATCTCGTTTCCGCTCGATATGACCGCGAGCGACGCCGCCCCCCTGACCATCGTGGGGACGTCGGAGAACGCCTCCGTGCGTTTTTACGTGATGGCGACCGCGCCGGATGCGCTGGTGCCGGACCCGGCGAACCCCGACGATGTGGACAGCTTCATCTACGCGCTGGGCCTTGAACCGACGCGCGACGGCGCGGGCGAAGAAGGAGACCTCGGCGAGCCCGATGATTTCGGCGAGCCCGATAACCTCGGCGAACCCGATAACCTCGGCGAGCCCGACAACTTCGGCGAGCCCGACAACTTCGGCGAACCCGACAACTTCGGCGAACCCGACAACTCCAGCGAGCCCGACAACTCCAGCGAGCCCGACAACTCCGGCGAGCCCGACAACTCCGGCGAGCCCGACAACTTCGGTGAACCCGACAACTTCGGCGAGCCCGATAACCTCGGCGAACCTGATAACCTCGGCGAACCCGATGATTTCGGCGATCTCGACGCAGGCATCGATAATCTTCCCGCCTCCCTTGACCCGTCTACGGTCGTAGGCCGTTACGTACAGGCCAACGGCGCCGAAGGCCCCGCCATGCTGCTGCCGGAACCGGGGCTCGTGGACGATTCCGCAGTTTATCTGGATCTGGGCGAGCCGCTGCTCGTCAACACCTTCATGTTGAGCGACAGCGACGACGCGTATTGGCTTTTTGTCAGCCGCTATATCACGAACGAATACGGCTACGTGCGAATCAGCGACGTCTCCGTGCCGGAGGACGAGGCGGCGCTGCTGGCGCTCTACGCGCCCGCGCAGGAACCTCAGCCCCCAGAAACCCCCGATGAGCCCGATATGCCCGACGATTCCGGCGAACCTGACGATTCTGACGGCTCCGGCGATTCCGACGGCTCCGGTGATTCCGACGGCTCCGGCGATTCCGACGGCTCCGGCGAACCCGGCACTCCCGACGATTCTGACGGCTCCGGCGATTCCGATGGCTCCGGCGAACCCGGCAGCCCTGACGATTCTGACGGCCCCAGCGATTCTGACAACGCAGAGCCTCCGGCCGCTTCTGACGAGCCCATGCCTAATGGCAACGAGGCTTTGATCCCCGTTTACTCTTATGCCGAGACGATCAAAACCGGTGTCCGTGTGCGTAGCGCTGCGGACGGCTCAGAGCTTTCAAGGGTGCCCAATACGGGCACGAAACTGTTCGTCGGTGCAAACGAGCAAAACGGCGAAGATACCTGGTATCAGATCACCGTTCTGGATGAAAGAGGCGCTCAAACAAGGCAAAGCGGCTACATGCGCGGCGATATGATCGCACCGCTGGATGCCTCCGCGCTAAGCGAGTTGTTTCCGGATGGCGTTCCTTCCAATGATTTGGATTACAATCCGGGCGAGTTGCCCTATCCCCAGTACGCGCAGCCCATCGCAGACGAAAACACCCCCGACGTGCAGGTCGCGCTGCTGCCCGCACCGGGCCAGCAGCCGGATTCCGGCGCGGTGCAATTCGTGCCCGCCGGCGCATTGCTGGTTTACGACGGCTTTGAAACCGACGACACGGGCCGCATCTGGTTCCATGCCACGGTGTACGGCACGGATTTGTCGGGCTATGTGCTCGCGACGGACGCCACTCTGATCGACGAAGACACCGCGCAGCAGAAAATGGCCCGCATCGATGCGGAAAAGAACCCGCCGGACGGCGGCGATACGCAGGAGCCCGAGAACCCGGATGGTTCCGGCGGCACCGGCGATCTCCCGCCCGAAGGCGGCACCCCGGACGGCGGCGATTCACAGGAGCCTGAAAATCCGGACGGTTCCGGCGGCACCGGCGATCTCCCGCCCGAAGGCGGCACCCCGGACGGCGGCGATTCACAGGAGCCCGAGAACCCGGACGGTTCTGGCGGCACCGGCGATCTCCCGCCCGAAGGCGGCACCCCGGACGGCGGCGATTCACAGGAGCCCGAGAACCCGGACGGTTCTGGCGGCACCGGCGATCTCCCGCCCGAAGGCGGCACCCCGGACGGCGGCGATTCACAGGAGCCCGAGAACCCGGACGGTTCTGGCGGCACCGGCGATCTCCCGCCCGAAGGCGGCACCCCGGACGGCGGCGATTCGCAGGAGCCCGAGAACCCGGACGGTTCCGTGGATGAACCTCAAAATCCCGGGAAGCCCAACGAGCCCGGCGTCACCGAGGATCCGCAGGAGCTGACTCTGGGAGATGTTTACCATTACGGCAGAACAAATAACAAAGTCAACCTGCGCAAAGATACAAGCACAAAGGCAACGATGCTCGGGGAGCTGTCCAGCGATACGCTGCTGTGGGTCAAAGAACAGATAGCCAACAGCAGCGGAGAACTTTGGTGCAGCGTAAAGGTCGTCGATAGCGGCAAGGAGGGGTATGTTCTCTCCAAGTTCGTCACCCTGATGGGCGAGGTAGAGGAGTTCAACTTCCGCAACTCGCTCGAAAACCCGGAGCCGCTTCCGACGCCCAAACCCGAGGAAACGGAAACCCCAAAGCCGGAAGAGACGATGACCCCCCAGCCCGAGGCGGCGGAATCGCCTAAGCCGGAAGCGAGCGCGACGCCTGCGCCGTATGCCGGATACGCCAAGACGCTGCGCAACAACGTCTTCGTGCGCTCGGTAGCCAACGCGAACGCTTCAACCGTCGCAACCGTCTCCCTGGCGGGCACCGTCGTGAACGTGCTCGATCAGCAGTACGTAGACGGCCAGCGCTGGCATCTGGTCACCTACGGCGACGCGCGCGGCTTCGTGCAGGACGGCGAGGTGCAGGCGCTGACGGCAGACGAGTCCAAGGCGTACGAGGAAAGCATCCGCACGCCTTCTCCCGCTCCTGCCGCCACGGCCACGCCGCTGCCCACCGCGACCCCGCTGCCCTTTGAAGGCTACGCCTACACCACGATGGACAACGTCGTGCTGCGCGGCAACCCCAATGAAAACGCCTATATTCAGACCGTCATCGAGAGGACGAACACGGTCGTCTACGCGACCAAGCAGGAATACACAGACGGCCAGCAGTGGCACCTCGTCAGCTATGGCAACCAGTGGGGATACATCCACGCGAGCCAGCTTCGCTTCATGACCTACAACGAAGTGAAGGATTATCTGGCCAGCCAGGTGACGCCCACCCCGGCGCCCTCCACGACGCCAAAGCCCGTGGATCCCAACGGCGCGAGCAGCTACGCGATCACCGTCAAGAACAAGGTCAACATGCGCGAAGGCGCGTCCCAGAGCTCCAAGGCGCTGACGCAGCTGAGCACCAATTCTCTGCTGCTCGTCATGGGCGTCACCTCCAGCGGCGGATACGACTGGTACAAGGTCGATTACCGCGGCACCACGGGCTACGTACGTGGAGATATGCTCTCCGTCATGAGCGTCGCGGAGCTCGAAACCTACCTCAAGAACGGCGGAAGCTCCAGCTCCGGTTCGTCGAATTCCTCCGGCAACAATTCCAGCAACAACGTGGAATACACCATCAACGGCAAGCCGCTCGCGACGATCAATCCCGATCAAAGCGAATGGACCTCGCCGACGATCACCGGCATGCCGGACTATTCCACCCCGACGCCCACGCCGACCGAAACGCCCGAACCGACCGCCACGCCGAATCCCTTTGGCGAGGACGAAGAGGACGAGGGCCCGGACGGCGTAGAGCCGACAATCGCCCCCGTATCCAAGACCGAATCGTTTAAACCGCCGTTCCTGCTGTTGGGCATCGGCATCGTGCTGGTCGGCGCGCTGGCCTCCCTTTACGGCTTCATGGTGCACCGCAACAACCAGCGAAAGGAAGAGGAACGCCAGCTCGCCCAGCGGCGCGCGCAGCAGCAACAGCAGCAGCGCCGTGCGCAGCAGCGGCCGGTCGATCCCAACAACCCGCAGCGCACCTCGACCGTCCGCCCGCAGAGCGGCCAGCCCAGACCGGGCAGCACGCCCGGTGCAACCGGCGCTCCCCGTATGCCGGGCACGACCGGCCCGACCGGCGCGCCGCAGCGTCCCACTGGCATGCCGCCCAGGCCCACGGGTTCGACCGGTGCGGCGCAGGCAAATCCCTATGCGCGCCCGACCGGCACACCCAATCCGGCGCTCACCGGCGCGCCGCAGCGCCCCACAGGCATAACCGGCGCGCCCACCGCGGCGCCTACGGGCACGATGCCCCAGCGCCCCACAGGCGTAACCGGCTCGCCCAGCGCAGCACCTACGGGCACGATGCCCCAGCGCCCCACCGGCGCGACCGGCTCGTCCAGCGCAGCGCCCACGGGCACGATGCCCCAGCGCCCCACCGGCGTAACCGGCTCGCCCAGCGCGGCGCCTACGGGCACGATGCCCCAGCGCCCCACAGGCGCGACCAGCTCGCCCACCGCAGCGCCCACGGGCACGATGTCCCAGCGCCCCACCGGCGCGACCGGCTCGTCCAGCGCGGCGCCTACGGGCACGATGCCCCAGCGCCCCACAGGCGTAACCGGCTCGCCCAGCGCAGCGCCTACGGGCACGATGCCCCAGCGCACGAATCCCTACCTCGCAGGCCGTGCCGCCGACACCACCGGCGCAACCGGCTCCGCTCAGGTAAAGCCTGTACAGCCGGCGAATCCGGCTTCAGCGCAGACCGAGACCCAAACGCCTGAAACCGACGGCGCGGAACACCGCCGCCGCCGCGTACGGCCGAAGGACACGGATCACCCGCTCGACCTGTAAATCATCCCAAAACGGGGGCAGTTCCGCGCGAACTGCCCCCGTTTCCGTTGCCCATGTAACTCCTTAAAATCCCTTCCGTTGAAAAACGACTCCTACCGGCAGGCCGGAATCACACCCGCGATTCTCCATGTCTTAATCATCTTTCCGCTGCCTGTTCCATTTCCACCTTTACAGCCTCGAATTCATTTATAGGGCCGATTTCCAACCAAACCATATCTTCATCCTGCTTGAAAGAAACCGTGCGCCCATCTATCAGGCTTTCGGCTCGTTTCATACGCTGAGAACAGGGAATCCTGACTCGGACGCACTCTACCGGCAACGGAGGAAAAAAAGACGTACCAAAGTGCCCGCTCGCATTCACCAGTTGTATCAGCAACCCCGAACCATCCGTTCGGGCTGCGGCAGTAACCTCCACCATCGGAGAAAGTCCCGGTGCCGCGCTTTTTAAACCCGCCAACCTCTCTAGTACACCCTGCAAGACCCAAAGGGTATTTTCATAGCCTTCTCTGTAGTATAGCGTCCCAATGCTCCAGGGAATGTAAATCCCCTTTCCCGCACCGCAGGTATTGGCCGTCACGCCCGGAAAATTCGTTACCTGCGTGTAATAGCAGCGTTCCGGCGGCCCGTAGGGATGCGGTGGAATCAAGCGCATGTACGCGTGCGCGGTATCCTCGTACTCGCAATAGTGATAGCACTCGCCGAAGCAGACGAGGTCGCTCTGTTCAAATGCCGAAAACGCCGTCTTGTCCGCTCCCGATAGCCTGAACATGGCGGACAGCATGTCCTCCCTGCGCCCCAGTTCCCGACGAATGCCCAGGCAGCGCAGCGGTAGGCGCTCGTACGTCTCGAATGCTTCGTCGTAGCGCGCCGCGTTTCCGCTGACGATGACGCACCCACCGCGCTCTGCGAAGTCATCCAGCTTTTGCGTCGCCGCCCGGCTGAGCACCTCGATGCCTGGCACGACGACAACGCGGTACTTGTCGAGGGGATAAGCGAGAATATCGGCTTCAAGCGCCTCATCGAAGAGCACGTGGCTCTCGGTCAGCGCGCGAATCCATCCTCGTTCCTCTGATCCATCGCCCCAGGCGTGGCTGCGAAGCACCAGAACATCCGCGCATGAGCGCAGGCCGCGATAGTCCGTCTCGTGCTCGCGTGCAAAGTGAAATACCGCTTGGACGGCCTCGAAACCCGAACGATCCTCGTGGTTGTCCAGACGACCGATCAGGTAGTAGTCCAGCCCTCCCAGATTCGCTAAGTCCTGCCAAAGCCTGAGCTTTTGCAGGGCAGCGCTCACCGCCACATGCCGGTAGTAAAACCCAATGAAATCCACCGAGGTATTGCTCACCGTACGTCCTCCGGGTATCCCCCGCAGACAGCGCGTATTGGAGGATGCGCTGTATTGCCAATGCGGCAATGGGCGGCCGTATTCGGTGTTCGATTCCATCCGAAAGAAATCCGTTCCGTTTATTGCGATCTGCGGATTTATCTCCCGCACCATCCGAACGATCCTGCTCTCCTGCTCCTCCAGGACGTGCCGCTGAAAGGCCCGATAGCGGCGATAGGCAGGGTCTTTCATGTCCGCACTCGCGGGCAATTCCATCCCCGCATAAGCACGGAACGCTTGCCGGCACGCCTCGCAATGGCAAATGCCGTACTCCCGATAGCTGTAATCCCGCGTCTGGAATCCGCTCATGTTGATAAAGAGCCCGTCCGCTGGCAGCTTCGTCACGATTTCGCGGAGGATTTCAAGGGCCGCTTTTTGCTGAAATCCTCCGCAGACGCAGGCATGCACGTCCCCGTTGTAGTCTACGATCTTTCCGTCGATCGTCCGATACGCCCAATCGGGGTGCTCTTCAAATACGGCCCTTCGCATCTTTGAAAAGTCGGTGCGCATCACCACCCTGATGTCCGCAGCGTGGCAGGCATCGATAACCCTGCGCAGCGAATCACCGGTCAAATACTCGCTTTGCTGGTGAAAGGGCAAATCCGTCTCATAGCTGGCCAGAATGCCGCCCGCATTGATCATCGCGACCGTGGCCCCCAATGCGCGCAGCTCCCTCACGTACCGATCCGCGTCGATATCCGCCATATCGATTTCCCGTAGATTCGTTTGCACCTGCCGCCACGCATAGTCTTCCCACCAATTTCCCATAAACCTCCTCCTTGCCCAACGCCTGCTTTTCAATTCACCGCGACCTTCACGACTGCCTTCTTCCCGTGGCGTATCGCATCCTGCGGTGCAAGCGCCGGCTTGTGCGCGTCCTCGGGCATGACGAGGCAAAAGTAGCCTTCCTCTACCAGTACGCGAGAGCCCTGCGCATCATCCGCGAAAAATTCCACGTCGCGCTCCGCAACGTATTCGGTGGATTCCGTTACGTGCTGCGCGGGAATCCAGGCGACTTCTTCGCAGCCCTTCACGACGAAATGAATGTCCATATGCTCATGATGCGTTTCCCAGCGCGTCTTGTCACCAATCTTGGTCTCGTACTCAAAGAGCGATACCGTAATGTCCGATTCTTCCGGCACGTAGCGACCGGGTGCAAGCGCGGTCAGGTCATTCTTCTCAAGGAAAGCGACCAGCTTGTCGCAATCTCTGATCATCAGCGCGTAGCGGGCAATATTCTCCACCTTGTCAACAATCATTCTATTGTTCCTCCACTTTCTGCTTTTTCCTGTTCTCCTGCTTGTATTTACCCGGGGTCTGCCCCGTATAGCGCTTGAACGTGCGGATGAGCGTATTGGCGTTGATGAGGCCAACCTGTTCGGCAATTTCCGTCAGCGTGCAGCCCGTATCGGCCAGCAGGCGTTTGGCTGCCTCCATACGCACCTGCACGATGTAGTCGAGCAGTCCCTGTCCCGTCTTTTTTTTGAACAGCCTGCTTAAGCCTGAGATGGACATTCCCATCTCGTCCGCGATGCTCGATACGTTTATGTTGACGTCCATATAACGCAAGTGTACATGATCCATCACCTGCTGCACGACCTGGTCACCGTGATCTTTGCGCTTGCGCCGGATGTACTCACTGGCTTCGCTCAGAATTGCCTCCATCTGCTGACGCATGTTAGCGATCGAATTACACCTGAGCAGCCGTTCCGTCGGCCGGATGCGTTCAAAGAAATCTTCTCCTACGTTCTCTCCGATCTCATCTACCGCCTCCAGCAGGGCATTCATCACCGCAAACATGAAGCAGCGGGAACGCTCCAGGTCAAAAGGCGCCCGCTTTCGCGCGTCCTCTATCTCGCGCGACATAATTCCCCGCGCCTGATCCAGATTTCCGGCTTTCACGCTCTGCATGAAGCGAATCTGTGCGTCCACGCTGAAAGCGCCGCTGCCCCGCACCTCCTCTTGAGCAACGTCCTCATAGCAAACGAAACCGTCCGGCGATCTGCCCACAAGCTGCTGATACTCCAGCACCTCCAGCGCCTGGCCATACGCCTGCGCGATGCCCGCATATCCGGTGTGCAACCCGCTTTGTGCACAGGTGACCTGCAGACCGAAGTGTTCTCGGATGACCTGCCTGCCCTGTTCGTACAGCGCACGTACTTCTAATGTGGATTCTCCATTCTGCTGCGCGTTGAGGTTGATCAGACCTACGTTCAGCCCCGCATACTCGAAGAAAAACGCGTTGTACGTCTGCGCGAAGAGCTCCTCAAACACGTTTCCGGTAATAAACCGCGCCATCTGTTCCGTCTCTCCGCCATCGCTCTCCCCGAAAAAAAGTTCTTGTTCGTTCTCAAAGCCCAACACCAGAACGATAAATCGTTCGGAAACAAAGCTGATGCCGTTCGAGAAGAGAATGTCCTCCAATGCCGCGACACTGCGGAGGTTTCCAGTAATCAGGCGGATCAGCAGGTCGTTTCTCACGAGCTGATTTTGTCTGCGCAGCCTGCGTTGGGCTTCTCGGTTCTTTTCCAGCATGGACGTCATTGACTTTTCCAGGTAGCTATACGCATTTTTCTCCTCATGCGGCGGTTCGTCGCCCGCCATTTCGGCGAGCTCGTACAGTCTGCCCAGCGGCCTGAAGCGCAGCAGCGCTGCGGCGACGCTGAGCAATACGCCCACCACCAGCACCATCAGGCATAGCGCCTGGGCAATGCGCGCATTGTAATGGGAGTTGGCGATCAAAAAGTCATCTGGAAGGATGGAGACGTAGCACCAATCGTTGACCTCCGAAGGCGCGACGCCTACGCTGAATCGACCGTTAATCCCTGCCGATGTTTCCCCGCTGAGAAGGGCAGGTGCCAACGTATCCAATATCCGCGCGGTTTCTTCCGTGGCTGCGTCACTGGATAGGACGATCCTGCCTTCTCCGTCCACGGCGAGCACGTACTCGTCACGGTACCACTTGAGCGCGGCCATACGCTCCGTCAATACCCGGTCGTCCAGACGAACCACAATCGCTCCCAGCGGTTCCTCCCGGGAATGCCCGATCATCGGGTACCAGTACTCCACATAATAGCGGTCAGGATCCTTCGCGGAAGCAAGACAGCGGTATACTGGTTCGCCCGTACTTTCCATCAGGCGAACCCATTCCTCCTGTGTCAGTGCGTAATCCAGCATCCCATGCACATCTGCGAGTGTACGCTTAGCGCCGCCTTCAAGTACAAAGTCGCCCTTGCCGAAGTAGGCGTACAAGCAATCCCATGTGCTGTGTGCGAGCATGTGCTGGCCGAACGCGCGGTTGAAATCGTAGAGCATGTACAACTGCGAAGGGGTGTAGGGAAGCTGTTTATCGGAAAGCGCGACGAGATAATCGTCGTTGGAAAGCAACAGCAGCGCGTTTTCCGTATCCTCCAGCACAGCGTCGACGCTTGCTCGGGCGTGCAGCATTTTCTCACGCTGTTCCCCGCGGGCGGACTGTGTGATGGCGTTGATCGCAACGACACTGATGATGCCCACCACCGCGACGATCAGCAGCACAACCAGAAGGTATACCGCAATCCAGCGGGCAATTTGCCGCCACCTCAGCCGGGTGCGCACGTCCTTTCGCTTCATCGGGACACCCCATTTCCACTGTGCATAGGCTACCAGCAATCCCGTACGTTTTAAGATCACGGCCAAAAAGGTTTCGACGGATGTTTTGTAAAAGCAAAAGAACCCCAAAAGCATCCGTCGGATTATGTCACAAAATGTACTGAATTTGCGACAAAACATGTTGAATTAAATTTCAACGGACGAATGCGCTTTTCCTCTTTGCGCAGTGCAATTATCCCTTTACGGCCCCGATCATGACGCCCTTTACAAAATACTTCTGCAGGAACGGGTACAGCAACAGAATCGGAAGCGTCGCCACCACGATGGTCGCATACTTGATTGTATCCGTTACGCGATCCAAATCGCCAAAGTCGATGTTTTCCCGCATGCTGTCCATCGAGTTCATGATGAGGATCTCGCGCAGGATCAACTGCAAGGGGTACAGCGCACGCGTGCGCAGGTACAGCAGCGCCGGAAACCAGCTGTTCCAGTGGGCGACTGCATAATAGAGCACCATGACCGCGATAACGCTGCCGGATACCGGGATGAAGATGTGCAGCAGCACGACCAGGTCGTTTGCGCCCTCAATCTTGGCGGATTCCTCCAGGCTCTCCGGCACAGCGGCAAACGAGGTGCGCATAATGACGAGATTGTACGTGTTGACGGCCATGGGAAGGATCAGGGCCAGCCTCGAATCCACCAGTCCCAGGCCCTCTACCAACAGAAAGGTCGGTATCATACCGCCAGAAAAGAACATCGTGAAGAGAATCATCATCATTGCCGGCGTGCGCCACAGAAAGTTTCTGCGAGAGAGCACATAAGCACCCAGCGTCGTAAGCACCAGGTTCAGCGTCGTCCCCACGATCACGTAGAAAAAGGTGTTGAGATAGCCGGTGATGATGGAAGAATTCTGCAGCACAATCTTATAGGCCGCAACGCTGAACCCCTCCGGCGCAAAGAGCAGTCCGGTGTGTTGTACAATTTTATTGCCGTCACTGATAGAGGCCATGAGGACGTGCCACATGGGATAAAACGTCACAATCGCTAGCGCGGTCAGCAGGATGTAGAGCGCCGCCTGCGCGGCTATCTCCCCGCCGCTCTTCCTGTACTTCATATTTTACTTCCCTCCCGCAGCTCAGAACAGGCCGTTATCCGTGAGGCGCTTGCTCAGCGCGTTAAAACTCACCAGAAGCACCAGATTGATGGCAGAATTGAACAGATCCACCGCAGCGCCCAGGCTGTAGTCCATGTCCAACAGGCCACGCTTGTATACGTAGGTCGAGATGATCTCCGCCGTTTCGTAGGTACTCGCATTGTACAGGAGGATGACCTTTTCGTAGCCTACGTTCATCATGCGGCCAATGCGCAGCAGGAACATCACCGTCACCGTCGTGGCGATGCCGGGGATCGTGACATGCAGCAGTTGTTGGCGCCGCGTTGCCCCGTCGATCGTGGCTGCCTCGTAGAGCATCGGGTCGATGCCAGACAGCGCGCTCAGGTAGATGATCGAACCAAACCCAATTTCCTGCCAAATGCCGCTGGTGACATAAATCGTTCGAAACAGTTCCGGCCGGAGCAGCAGATTCTTGGGCGGCTGCCCCGTAAGGAACGAGACAAGCTGGGTTAAAATGCCCTTTGTGTTGCAAAAGTCTACCAGCATGCCGCAAAGCACCATCACCGAGATAAAATGGGGCATATAGCTGATCGTCTGAACAGTGCGTTTGAAGGGAGCGCAACGAATTTCGTTGAGCGCCAGGGCCAGCAGCAGCGGGGCCGGGAACCCGAAGAGAATTTGATAGAAGCTCAGTTTCAGCGTATTGGTAAGCACGCGCTCAAACTGCGAACTGTTGAAGAAGACCGTAAAATTTTTGAGTCCAACCCACTTGCTACCCCATACACCCAGACGCGGCGAGTAATCCTTGAACGCGATCAACGTTCCATACATCGGCGCGTAATGAAACACGATGTAGTAAACGACGAGGGGCAGCAGCATGAGGATCAGATATTTGTTGCGCTTATAGTCCTTTTGAACGCGCCTGATAAAGGACGTGCGTGCCTGCAAGGATACCGCCTCTTTTCTCTCGATGCAACGTAGGGGGAAGGCGTCCGGGCCGGCGCTTGCAGCCCGGACGCGCCCTGCTTACTTTCCGTTCTGGCGATCCAGCGCTGTCTGCACGATTTCCACAGCGCGCGCGACGCCAGCCTTTTCAATGCTCTCCACGTAGCTATCGAAGCTTTCCAGAGGCTTGTCTCCGATCATGATCTTGACGGTCATTTCTTCCGTCAGCACGTTGATTTCGTTCATGATCGTGGCGTATTCCGCCGATTCCTCACCAGAGTAGACGATGCGCGGCAACGAGCGGCTCCAATCCACCGATTTAAACCAGATGATCGGCGCGTCGAGCTGCTCCTGATAGGTCCGTTGGGAAATGATCGGTCCCACCGCCTTTTCAAACGGGCCTCCGGATGTATTGCGGCAATAGAGAATCATCGCTTCCTTCAGCGTCAGGCCGTCCGGATTATTCTTGATGAGATCGGTAAACTGCGGCTCACCGTTCTCGTCGTATTCAAAGCTCACGCCTTCGACGCCGAAGTTATACAGCAGCTGCCCTTCCGGGCTGTAGGCATAATCCAGCACTTTCAAAGCAAGTTCGACGTCCTTGCACGAGGTCGTGATCGCCGCGGAATAGGCTGCCTGATAGCGATAGTTGGGCTGTGCGATGTATCGCGTCTCGCCCTTTTCCAGCGTCGGATAAGGTGCGGCTACGAGCATCACGTCGGGGTTCGCCGGACGCATCGCCTTCGTCCATACGCCGATGCCGGAATCAGGAGAGCGATAGGTAACCGCCGCGCTGCCGGAGGTCATCTTGCCGTCCAGTGCCGCATTATCGTTCGTCAGCAGATCCGGGTCGATATAGCCCTTTTCAAACCAGCGCGCCATGGTCTCCAGATACTGCCTGTATTCAGGCTGAACCTGCCCAAAGCGCACCTCGCCGTCCACCTGATAGAATCCATACGCGATGCCCCATGCTCCGACCCAGGTAGAGTCGTTAGTGTGCAAATCCTTGAAAATCGCGGTGAATGGATGTTCAAAACCGGCCTGCTGCATTTTTTCAAAGGCGGCCTCCCATTCAGCGATCGTCGTGGGGACTTCCAGGCCGAGCGAATCGAGCACGTCCTTGCGTACCGTAATGCCGCCGCCCTTTTGCTCCATCAGCGCCGTGTCGCGGATAAAGGGAAAGACGTAGTAATTGCCCGTGTAGGTCTTCACGCTCGCATCCAATTCCGGGTCGTCCCCCAGCTTTGCGGACAGATTCGGCGTGAGCCCCGCTTCCATGTACTCGTTGAGCGGAATGATGACGCCATCGTCGATCGCACGCTGCGGCCCTTTCGGGTACTGCGTGAACCAGTCGTACTCGATGATGTCGGGCAGATCCTTGGAAGCGACGAGAAGTTTAAACTGATCGGCTTCCATGCCCGTCGGCGGATGCTGAAACACGAGCTTGACGCCCAGGCGCTTTTGCAGTTCCTGATACAGCGGCAGGTCCGCGTAGTTGGAGACCGACTTGGCGGCATTGTTCTCAAACGCGCACCAGATGGTCAACGTGGGCGTGTTCGCGTCCTCCGCCAGTGCCGCCAGCGGTAGCAACGCGGTCAGCATGCACAAGGCGATCAGGCATGCCAAGATTCGGGAATTTCTTTTCATTTTGGGTACCTCCTCTTTTCTCTTTACGGCCCAAGGCCGCTATTTCGTAAAAAGGTCCTCCGGACGCAGGCGATTCATCAGTTCCTCGCCGCGGTGGAAACGCTCCACGTTTTGAAGCACGATGTCGAGCGAACGGCCCAGCTTATCCGGGCATGCAGGCGTGAAGTGCGGCGTCGCCAGCAGGTTGGGGGTATCCCATACGGGGTTGTCCGGCTTCATCGGCTCTTCCTCGAACGTGTCCAATCCCGCGCCTGCGATGCGTCCCTCACGCAGGGCACGCAGCATCGCCGCCTCGTCGATGGTTTTTCCTCGTCCGATGTTGACGACCACCGCGCCTGGCTTCATCATCGCGAACTGTTTTTCGCCCAGCATGTGGTACGTCTGATCGGTTAACGCACAGCACATGACGATAAAATCACTGCGGCGCACCAGCTCGTCTAGACTGTCGCCCCGTTCCGCGCTCAGCATGACGTCCACATTGGGATTTTGAACGTCGGATCGGTCATAGGCGACCACCTCCATTTCAAATGCCTTTGCGCGCTGAGCCAGCGCTCGGCCGGTGTTGCCCATGCCGACGATACCGATCGTTTGAGAGAAGAGCGCCTTCATCTCCGGTTGGCCCGGATACCCCCATTGATGCGCATCCTGCGCCGCCAACACCGTACGCACATGATAGGCGTGGCACAGCATAAAATAAAAGACGTGTTCCGCCAGCGCGGGAGCAGACCTTCCGGCGGAACCTGTGATGACAAAACCGCTGTGAATGAACTCCGGTTTAGCGATCGCATCCAGTCCGGCCGCGTCCCAGTGCAGCCACTTGAGGTGTTTTGCCGCGCGTACGTCGGGTTTTCCCATGATGACGGCCACCGTCGCCTCCGGCAGCGCGGCGTTCAGCGCCTGCGTATCCCCCGGCTCTATGTAGACAATCCGCGCCTCCGGTAGCGCCTGCTCCAGCTTCTGCCTGTGGTGCGTCTCCCAGTTCAGATTGGTGACCAGACAGTCGATTGCTTGCATCTCCGCTTCACTCCTTTGATTTCCCTCTGAATTTGTCTAAATTGTATCATTGTTGTCTTTTGGCGTATATCGCCAATTTTAGCCAGCCATTTTCGTGTGTACCTTTGTGTTTTGCGCGCGGTGCGACGCAAATCTCACTTTTTTGCACCGAAATCCTCTGTTTTTGTCCTTTGCTTTTGATCTTTTCCGGGTCTTTGAAGCCGTTCGGGTCAAATAGTGAACGTCGGGCTCCGGCGCCTAAGGAAGAATTTTTGCACACAAAAACGGCAGGGCCCTGCGACCCTGCCGAAGCGGGAGACGAAACGTCCATCTCCCTTTTGTACCCTTACGTTTTTATGATTAGTGCTTCATACCGCTCCAAACGGGGAACGATTACCACGGCACCGTCCTCCGACGTCTCAAGTGTGCACGCCGCATGCGTCAGGGAAGTCACGCTTTGCGCATCCGGCAGCGGCAGCGTCACGCGAATGTCGTGCACAGGAATGTGCGGTTCCCATGTTCCGCCGCTGCAGCCCGTCAAATTGAGTAGTTGGAGCATATAGCCGCCGTCCGGCAGCCGGTCGTAGAAGACCTCTACCGCCGCCGGAGCGTCCGTCGTGATCGCGCGCGCCTGCTCGCAGAACGCGTCCAACAGGTTTACGAGCACATGCTTGCAGTCCGCGTTCGCGTACATCGAGTAGTTGTAGGCGCATCGCCAGGGAATGATTACCGCCCGGTGTTCCCTGCTGTAAAGTGCCCCGGGAAGCTTCGTGGGCTCGTGCCCGTACGCACGTTCCGGCGGAGCGTAGGGCGCGGCGGAAACCCGAGGCAGCAACCCGTCATAGGCAGGCGCGTTCAAATGCGCAAAGGGCCCCTGCTGCACGATCCAGTGACGGCGTTTAAACCGGTTGAAGATGTCCTTTTCACGCGTGTTCCAGTAGCTGGCGCTAAGCAGGTCGTCCTCTTCCGTCTCTGTCACCTGCGCACCCAGCAGCGCGGCTGCTCCGTCCTCCAGCTTTTCCGTCAGGTCTGTCACGAGCAATAAAATATCACGCCTGCGTGCCTCGCGTACGATGCGTTCGCTCAGGTATTGCGCATCCGGCACGATGAGCGCGCGGCAGCCGTTTAACGCGTCCGGTTCCGCCTCGATCGTCTCATATCCCAGCAGGTCGAAGGGGATATGCTCCTCCTTTAGCATGCGGAATACGCCGTGAAAGGCAGGGCTACCGCCGGATACTGCCCGGGTATGTACCGAATGGAGCACGGCTACCCTTGCCTGTGAAATCAGGTGCTTAAAGTAGCGCTCATTCTCCTTGTGAAAGTGGAACACCTCGCGCACGCCCTCAAAGGCTTCTTCGTCCGGATAACCCTCAAAAACACCGATGATGCAAAAGTCCAGAATGCCGCCCTGCGCCATCTCTTCGTACAGGCGGTAGCTCGTCAGCTCTTTGGAAACGCCAGTGAACCGGTGGTTGATGCTGTAGGCGTTGATGACGCAGTTGCTGGAAACCTTCATCCCCTGCGCGTTGGTGCGCACGCTGGCCACGTTTTCAGCCGACTGGTACAGATACAGATTAACCGGATAAGCGTAAGATGGTGAGCTGTTGGACTCGTTGCGCACCATGTCCACGTGGGGATAATGATAGGTGCAGACCGCGATATCCTCGCGGCTGGAATGTACCAATGCCTGCACCTTGCGCATCATATCGCTGGCCGCAGCGATCGTGAAGGCACGATACTTCTCCCATATCTCGGGTGCGCTGTCCTCCTTCGGAAGCTCCAGGCCCGAAAAAGCCCTGAACATTTTTCGGCATCCCTCGCAGTGGCAAATGCCGTATTCTCGGCCGGCATAGTCACGCGTGTGCATGCCAAAGTAATTGAAAAAGACACCGTCTACCGGGTACCTTGTGATCACCTCGCGGATGATGTTCAGCGAGTGCTCCTGCTGATATTTTCCGCACAGACATGTATGCACGGTATCTCCGAAGTGCCAGTGCCCGCCGGATTCCGTGACCACGAACCAGTCTGGATGTCCCGCCTCCAGGCTCTCGTGCACCTTGCTGAAGTCAAAGCGGACGATGACGCGAATGCCCTTCTCATGGCATTTGCGCACGATCTCGCCAAGCGTATCCCTTCCTTGCAGGTAAGGGCTCACATATTGTTCCGGCAGGTCGGACGGGTAGTAAGCCGTGATGCCCGCCGCTCCCACCATGACGCAGTTGCAATCGAACGATTCCAGCGCTTCGACCAGCTTGTCCACGTCCATTGCAGCGTCGATGTCCCGCAGGTTGTTTTGAATCATTCGGATGTTGTTTTCAAGCCACCAGCTCATCGTTTGTCCCCCCGTTTCGTCACTTTTCATAGGCGCGCGCCCAAAAAGCCTCGCCGTGACCGGGAATGATCACGTCGTATTGACCGCGCAATGCCCGGATGCTGAGCTCACCCGCTTCTCTGTTCCAGCCAAAGAAGTAGGGCTCGCCCGCCCCATAAAACTCCTTGCTCATTACGGCATCTCCCGTGGCGATGACTCGTCCTTCGGGTGCGTCATAGCACAGCGCGCACAACCCCTCCGTGTGCCCCGGCATCGCGAACAGCCGCACGCCCTCGCACAGCTCCTGTGGCGCGGGTAGGCAGCGCTCCATCACCGCGCGCGAATCCATCGGCCACATCTTTATGTACTCATCCCAGTGCGCGCGCAGATAGATCAGATCCCCTGGTGCCATGTACCATCGTGCATTGACAAACGCGTCAGGGCTGACGTGGTGGTCGAAGTGGAAGTGGGTGGAGTACACCTTGGTAATCTGTTCCGGAAGCAAGCCCGCGGAATCAAAAAGTGCCGCCTTCATCGCTTCCGCCGGCAAAGAGGGATCGACGAGGATATTCTCACCATGACCGCTCAGCAGCGTACAGGTTGCTAATGGTCGGCGATAGGCCGTATTCTCTTGCTCTGCCCAAAACTTGTTCCTCGACAGATGGCCGATCGTCAAAACGTGCCAGTCGTACATATCCGTTCCTCCCAAACGCAGCGGGGGGCGAACCGCTCTCTGCAGCGGCCCGCCCCTTTTCATCGTTACTGATTGATGTAGGCCTGATACTGCTCGGTATAAACCTTGCTGTAAACGTCCCCATACAGCGCATTGTACTCCGCGATCGCACTTTCCATCGCGCTGCGGTCAATGCTGCCGATAATGTAGCTGATGATGCTCTCCTCCAGCAGCGTTTCCGCGTCGTTGTTCATGAATTCCAGGTCCGTGCCAACCTTGGTATACGGTACCTTCAGGTCAGCGGCCTCTGCGTAGTGCTTGGTTTCATCGTTCAGTTGCTTGAGGAACTCGTCATACTTAATAGAAACATAATCTTCTGGATTGGCATACAGGAACTGCGTCTCAGCGTCGAACTGGCAAACCGCCTGAAACCCTTTGAAATAGTAGTCGCTGGCACCAGGCAGCGTGCGGAAGATAAAGTTCTCCGCGTCAGCCCACTCCCACTGCTGCCCTTCAAAGCCGAGCCACACGGTGGCGTTAATGTCTGGATCCGAAAGCAGCCAATCAAAATACGCGATCGCGACCTCCGGGTGCTTCGAAGAGGATGAAACCATGATGACGGGCGAATACGTCCTGCCCTCGCTGTAAACGCTCTCCACGCCCTCGACCGGGGACTCGATGTTCGTCATGACGCTGTAATGCTTGGTGGGATCCGCTTCTTCGACTCCTTGAAAGGGGCGTACGATGTTGGAATACCACTGGCAGGCACCGCCTACCCGGTCGGCCGTAATCAGATCCTGAATCTGTGACGTCGTGGTGGTAAAGAACTCCTGATAGAGATAACCCTTGGCGTACCAGTCGCGCATCGTGTCCAGAAAGGCCATATAGTTGGGATGGTTGACATTACGGTAAATACGTCCGTCCTCGCCAAGATAGTTCTTCGTGTCGTTTGGCCCATCTTTACCCAGCCAGATTCCAAGCAGGCATCCGATCAGGTTGTTCAAGTCCTGAGGCACAAGCGGAATTTCGTCGGTCGAATCACCGTTTCCGTTGACGTCATTGTCCACGACGTATTGCATGTAGGCCTCCCACTCAGCGATCGTGGTGGGCAAATGGTCGATGCCAGCCGCCTCAAGCCAGTCGACGCGAATGGTAGGGGTGTTGCCGCGGTGATTGGAAACCCGCTTGGGCAGCGCGAGTACGGCGCCGTCGGAAGACTTGCAGTAATCGAAGCCGTCGTTCAGGTGTTTTCTAAAGTTCTGCGCATAGGTATCCAGATAATCGGAAATATCGATGATCAGTCCATCGTCATACAGAGACTGCAATGGGCGCGTATTTAATACGCCGCCGTCGCTGAACGCGTCATAAGATTCACCGGAGACAAATACAAGATTCATCTTTTCGACGAAACTGTCAGGGGCGGTGTACACCCAGTTCAGTTTGAGGCCGGTCCGGGCCTCTATCCATTCCTTCACGGCCTGATTGCCAGGTTTGGCGTCCTCGCTCCAGTTCGTCGGCTGGTACACGGTTAGCGTCAGCCCCAAAGCGGGGTCAAACAACGGGTCCTCCGGGCTGCTGCCGGTACCGCTCAGCGGAATCGGCGCGTCCGCGGCTAAGGCCGGCAGGCACATCGCGCAGAGCATCAGAATAAGCAGGATCGACAGGGTACGTTTGAACATAAGTCAGGTCTCCCTTCTATTATTTAGGCGCTTGGGCCTATGGGTTCAAATGGGTTATCCCTTGACGGAACCGATGAGCATGCCTTTGACGAAGTACTTCTGCAGGAAAGGATAGACGCACAGGATTGGAACCGTCGCCACGACCGTGCAGGCCATGCGCACCATCTCTGTGGGTGGGTTGATCGACGCATCCGTGCTAGCCGCTACCAGATCGCTCGTGTTCGCGCTAGCGATGATCTGGCGCAGAATATACTGAAGCGACCATAGTCTGTTGTTCGTCATGTAGAGCATCGAGTCGAACCATGCGTTCCAATGACCTACCGCGTAAAACAGTCCAACCGTCGCCAGAGCGGCCTTGGAAAGCGGCAGGATGATCCGAAAGAGGATAACCGCCTCGCTTGCCCCGTCGATGCGTGCGGATTCTTCAAGACTGTCCGGAAGCGTAGCGAAGAAGTTCCGAAGGATGAAGCAGTTCCAGGGACTAATGGCTGCAGGGATGATGTAAACCCAAAAATTGTTTACCATGCCCAGCGACTGGTTGAGTAGATATGTTGGAATCAATCCGCCGTCAAACCACATGGTAAAGGCGAGTAAAAAGGTGAATCCTTTTTTGAGGGAATACTGCCTGCGCGAGATCACGTAAGCCATCATCGATGTCATTAGCAGGTTGATAAGCGTACCGACCACCGTCCGTTTGATGGTTACCCAATAGGAGTTAAGCAGGTTGGAATTGCTGGAAAGCACCATCTTGTAACCCGACCAGTCGTACGTATGCGGAATCAGCGCAAGCGGGCGCGCCACGCGCTCCGCGTCGGACATGACCGAACGGGAGAGCACGTACAGAAGGGGATAGAGAAACAGGGCACACATGACGAGCATCAGCAACACGTTAAAAACGTTAAAGACCTTCTCCCCCGGACTCTCGCGTATAAGTCCCTGAGGCTTTCTCTGTATGACCGTCGCCGTCTTCATTTCGCATCCGCCTCCTATTTTACCAAAGCCCGCCGGCGTCTAGTTTGTTCGTAATGGTATTGGTCATCAGCACGAGAATCAGGGAGCATACCGACTTAAACAAGCCGACAGCCGCCGAGTAGGAAAAGTTTGCATCCGTAATGCCAGAGCGGTACACATAGGTATCAAAGATATCCGCCACCTTGTATACCGCCGGGCTGTACATGTTGAAGACCTGCTCGAAGTTGTCGGTCATCGCCCGGCCTACCTGCATGATGAGCATGACGGCGATGATCTCCTTGATCCCCGGTAGCGTAATATACCAGATTTGCTGTAGCTTGTTTGCGCCGTCCAGCCGGGCCGACTCATACTGCTCCTGCGGCAGGCCGCTGATAGCGGCCAGATATACGATGCTGCTCCACCCAATTCCCTGCCAGGTTCCGCTGATGACGAGCACCGGACGAAACCACTGTTCGCTCGCCAGAAAAAAGATCTTGTCGTGGCCCAGCATTTGGAGAAGACCGTTGACCGCTCCGGCATCCGGCGAAAGCAGTGCCGTCGCCAGCGCAGAGATAACCACCCATGACAGAAAATGCGGCATATAAGAAACGGTTTGTACGAACTTCTTAAAGTGTACCCGGCGGATTTCGTTAAGCAGCAGCGCAAAGAGAATCGCCGCCGGGAACGAAAAGATCAGCCTTAAAAAACTGATGGCAAGCGTGTTGCTCATCAAGCGCGTAAAGTAAATGGAGTTAAAGAAGGATTCAAAGTTGCGCAGGCCAATCCAGGGCGCCTCAAAAATACCCAGGAAGCCCGAGGTATTGCCTCGATAATTCTTAAAAGCGATCAAAAGGCCGCTCATCGGCACATATTTAAACAAGATTAGCCAGACGACGCAAGGCAGCACCATCAGGTGCAAAAAACGTTCCTTGGCAAGCGTCGTCTTGATTCGCTCAAGGCGATTCCTTGAAATACTCGGCCGGCGCACAGCCATACCGGAAAAGGATGTTTTCATACGTGTATTGAACCTCCCCGCGTCATGCCCCACCTTCCTGACGATGGATGATCCGCAGTCGGCAGAAGGGGCTTTTCTTCTTGAGTGTACGGGGAGGTCTTCTCTCTGTAAAGCGTCATCTCTTTTCCTGCTATCATAATTTACATTTCGGCGGATATGTATTTTTTGCACATCGTCTGTTTTTGCAAAATGGTCATATTCCACGCAAAAGCAGTCCTTTTCGTCTTGACGATCGTTGGGCATTTTTATAAAATCCGAAGAGAAAGCGTGTGCAACCCATTCCGTCAGATACAAAAACGAGGAATCGAAAAGGTATAGAAGCAGGAGGCGAAGGACGTGCAAAAACAGCTTATCCCGTCAATCTCCCGTGGCGGCTCGTCCGTCAGCCGGCCGATTTTGCTTTCCATGCTGCTTTCCTATCTCAGCGCTTTTCTGCTTCCTCTTTTTGTGGCGCTCTACAGTTCTTCTTTACTGTCCGAACAGTACCGGGATCTGGAGCTGCAAAGTCAGGTTGCTGCCCTGCAGCAAACTGCCAATGTGGCGGACGCCAATTTTTCCAACATTCAATCGATCGGCCAGCTCTTTCTCAACGACGAAAGCGTGCAAAAAATGATGACTGCCTCCGCTCCGTTGAGCAAGAACAGCCTGGTCGATTGCTGGAAGCTCAAAAAATCGCTGGTCACCCAGCAGGTCGTAAACCCTTTGATCGACGAAATCTTCGTCTATTTTCCATACAGCGACACCGTCCTGTGCACACAGGGGCTGTATCGTGATCAGAGCTTTTCCGATGCTTGCTCCGCCTTTCGTATGCTGAACTATGACGCCTTTCTTTCGTTAACGAACTTTAGCGGCAATTATTCCTACGCGTTTTATCCCCGCGGAGACGGCAGCAACGGCATGGCAATCGTCTGTAAATATTATGCCGATACCTCTCGCCCGGCAAATGCCGTGGTCGTGCTCACCATCGAGGAATCTGCCCTGTTGTCTCTGGCGAACGCGGTCTCCTCCGTAAGTCCCCTCTTCTTCCTCTGTAACGTCAAGACCGGTCTGCCCGCCTTCCTGGCGCCTAATACGCGGTCGGTCGAAGCGCTTGCCAGCTATACACAGCAAGGCGTCGGCGTCTTTGAGCATTCCAATGAAGTCGTTATTCAGGCAGCCTCGCAAAACGTTCCTGTCCTGCGGTATCTTTCGGTGTTGCCCATCAACTTTGCTGATCTCCCTCTTACGGGCCGCCTGCAACTGTTCTACATTCTTCTGGCAGTCTGCCTGCCGCTTGGTATCGCAATTATCCTCCATGGGATCAAAAGACAATACTCCCCCCTGCGTGCACTCTACCAGAATCTGCTGGCCCGCATAAGTCCGGACGAAGGGGCCTTTCGGGATGAGTACTCGGCCATCGAAAACGGCGTAAAGCGCATGCTGAACGACCTGGAAAACAGCCGGGAACAGCTTACAGAACGCAGTCTATCGCTGCGCAACTACATCGTAGAGCGAATGATTCGCGGCAAATACGCGGGCAATGAATCCTTTGAACGCATCTGCGGGCAATATGGGCTCCATCTAAGCGGCACCTGCTTTGCGGTCGCAATCGTCTCCCTGGACGACTTTGCTCCCCTCGTGGAGGCTGCGGAGGATCAAGAGGACTTCTCTTCCCGCCAACTCATCGTCGAGGTCATTCAGTCTGCACTGAACGACGCGCTCTCCCCCGCTTACGCGTTCGAGTCCGCGCCCGTCGGAGATTATCTGGGCTGCCTGATTAGCAGCAAACCTGAACAGCTCGTTAAGGGCGCGCTTGGCAGCGAGCTTTCTGGAATGATGGACACCCTGCGCCGCGGACTTGCCATCAGCGTCAGCGTCGCGGTAGGCAGCATTGCAGAAGGACCCGAAATGATCGCGGATGCATATTGCACCGCCTGCCAGACAATGGAATACATGCAGGTCACCAGTTCGACGCAGCGCCTGCTCTTCCACTGCGATCTGGACGCTGAAAAGCCTCAGCACGTGGATTGGCAAAAAGATATCGAAACACAGAAGATGTTCTTCAACAACATGGCCCTCGGTAACTACACGCAGGCATATCAGGCGCTGCGCGTCCTCCTTCCTTCTGCTCTGCTTCAAAGCAGAGAAGGCCTGCGCATCTGGCAAAATCGACGGCTTTTCCTCATTTACATCGTCAGGGACGCCTTCGATCGTTCGCCATTACAAAAAATATGCGCCTATAGCCTGGAACGCTTAGATGCTGCGCTTACCGCGCCAGAATTTGAATCAGCGCTCCGTGAGCTCTTTGATCAGGCTGCACAATTTGCAGACAGGCAAAAGACGAGGGAACCGCCTCTGAGCGATAGCATTCTATCCTACGTCGATCAGCACTTCGCATCTCCCGATATCAGCATTTCCGCGGTTGGTGAGACGTTCCGTGTGAGCATTTCCTGCGTCTCCCGCTGCTTTAAGAACGCAACTGGAGTCGGACTTCTGGATTATATCCACATGCTGCGCATCCGCAGGGCAAAGGAACTTCTGGAGAAGAGCAAATGCAGTGTGAAGGACATCGCCGAGCAGGTGGGCTACATCAGCAGCCTTACCATGTCCCGTGCTTTCAGGCGCTACGAAGGGATCACACCGACGGAGTACCGAGAAATGTGCCGTGGTAAATAGGCGAAGAGCAACCGAGGGGCTGCCGTTTGGCAGCCCCTCATCCGATTTTTCAACGATGAATTTCTTCTCCGGAAAGCTTTTCGTAGAACTTTACCAGCACGCTGTGATCACTGATCCCCTCGCCATCCTTGTGCAGCACCTTCATCATCTCCATCACCTGCGCCGTCAAAGGTACGGGCGCATCGACGCTCTTGGCCGCATCGAGCACGTTGTTCAGATCCTTGATGTGCAGGTCGATGCGGAAGCCCGGCTTGAAATCGCGGTCCATCATCATCGGCGCTTTGGCATTCATCACCGTGGATCCCGCAAGGCCCCCTCGAATTGCCTCGAAGATCGCCTCCGGCGCTACCCCGGCGAGTTGCCCCAACGTCAGCGCCTCGCTAAGCGCCGCGATATTGATCGCCACGATAACCTGGTTGCACAGCTTGGTCACGTTCCCGGCGCCGACTTCGCCGCAGCGCACGACGCTCGCTCCCATATGAGAAAGCATCTCCCGATACTTATGAAACACCTCCAGTTTTCCGCCAACCATAATGGATAGGGTTCCGTCGATAGCCTTTGGCTCTCCTCCGGAAACAGGAGCGTCCAGCATCTCTATGCCGTAACCAGCTAGCTCTGCCGCGATCTCTCGGCTGTCAATGGGATTGATAGAGGACATATCGATAAAGGTAGCCCCCCTTTCCATCACAGCTCCTACGCCGTCCTTCCCCAGCATGACGCTCCTGACGTGTGGGCTATTCGGCAGCATGGTCAAAACAACTTCCGCATTTTTTGCAGTTTCGCGCGCGTTTGCAGCAGCTGTGGCGCCTGCGGCCGCCACCTCCGCAACGACCGCGGGATTCACGTCGAACACACAAAGATCATAGCCAGCCTTCAGCAGGTTCCTAGCCATAGGCTTGCCCATGATACCCAAGCCGATCATGCCGATCTTCATAATAGGGTTCCTCCTCGTCTTTTATAGGTCTATTAAAAGGCATCAAGCGCACCGTGCACTTTTATTGTACGCTGTAAGCGTAGGCGCGTCGCGCGATCCCCACCTCTTCATTCGTGGGAATAATCTGCACCAACACTGGCGCTTCCGGATCGGAAAGTACCGCCGCGTTTCCCCGGCAGGCCTCGTTCGTGTTTTGGTTTATCGTTACGCCCATATGAGCCAGCGCTTCGCAGACGCGGCGGCGCACGTAGGGCGAATTCTCGCCGATACCGCCGGTAAATACAAGCGTATCCATTCCGCCGAGCACAGCGTAAAATGCGCCGATATAACGCACTAAGTCATAGATGTACCGATCCAGTGCGAGCTGTGCGCGGTCATGTCCCTGCTGTGCGGCTGCCTCAATGTAACGGAGATCAGCACTGACGCCGGATAATCCCAGCATGCCGCCCTGTTTCTTCATGCCCTCCTCGATCTGCGCGCGCGACAGCCCCAACGTCTCTAAAAACCAGACCAGATCGCAATCCATATCGCCGGTGCGGCTGCCATGAATGACGCCCGTCTGCAGCGACATACCAAAGCTTGTGTCCGCGCTCTTCCCGTCCTCGATGGCACAAACGGAGGAGCTTCCGCCCATATGGCAGGAGATGGCCTTGTACCTCGGACCTATTTGGGCGTTTAAGGTGTCCGCGATAAAACCGTGCGACGCTCCGTGATAGCCCAAACGTTGTACGCCGAAGCGTTCGTACCATTCATAAGGCAGATCGTAGACACGCCGGTGAAGCGGAATGGTGGTGTGAAATCCGGTCTCGAAGCTGCCGATAAAAATCGCTTCCGGCAGCGCCTGGCGCACGGTATCAATGACCTCCAGATATGGTTCGCTGTGCGTCCGGGCGATAATCATCCAGTCTTTCATCCCTTGAAGCACATCTTCCGTCAACTCATGAACGCCAAAATAGCCCTTGGAAACTACCGTTTTGAAACCCACCCTGTCGATCTGGGACAACGCGCAGAGCATTCCTCCGTCCTTCTTTAAAAGGAGCCGCATGAATTCCCGTACGCCCGTTCTGTAATCGGGTATGTTTTGCCCCTCCCTGTGAATGGTTCGGGTCGCGTCCTCATATCCAAATATCGCGTCATCCGCGCTTCCAACCCGCTCGATTTTCCCGCTGGCGAGCACCGTCTCCGCGGGCATATCAAATAGCTTAAACTTAAGCGACGTACTCCCTGCGTTGCATATCAAAACGATCATATGCCGTTCCCCTCTTTCGTCCTACAGGCCGCCCAGCAGAGCCAGGATGTCTTCCATCTCCTTGTCGCCGCCCGCCGGAGGATGCCAGTCCACCTGCACGACCTCTACCCCCTGCCTTTCAAGCGCCGTGCCGAATGCTTGTACGCCCACGTTGATTATGACGAGTCTTTCCGCCTCAAAAAGTTCTACGATCTTGTCCACATTCATCGTTTTACCTCCTCGCTGAGCAGTTCAACTATCTTGCCCGCCAGGAGAGCGGCACGATAGTTGGTATCACAAACGTAGACGCCCGCCTCGGATAGCATCTGCTTTTCCTGCGCAAGGTTTTGGAAATCCGCGTCTGTCCCGCATACAGAGGCGACGACTGCGAGTTTCCCCCCACGCGATTGTGCAAGCGCCATAGCCTCCTTGATTTTTTGCAGCACCACGCCTACCGGGTCTGGATGCGCGGCAGCGGCAAAAATGAAGTCAAGCAACAGCACGGCGGTCGTCGGATCCTCCGCCTCGCGCAGGATATGTGGGCAACGAATGCTCGGTTCCATTGTGGGATGCGGTTTGCCGAGCGTAAACTCGTCCTCGCCGTAGTCCACACAGGTATTTTCACGGCTCTTCGTCGATTCCTTCAGCATCATGTCCGGCGTAAGCGGACAGTTGGAGTAAATGGGGCCGATTCGTTCACGCATCGTGCGCATGGCCTCGTCACAGTAAGTTCCGCCGGTAAAGAGCCCGCGCACGTACTTCTGCTGCGGCGCCATGCCTTGGGCCGCCTTTTCTGCGAGCGCTGTAATCTCCTCATCCGTTTGCAAGGCGAGTTCCTCTCCAATCAGCCGAAGCGCCTGCACCGCGACGTCATCCAGGTTGTTCGCGTATATCGCTCCCGCCGCCTCGATAGGCGCAGCGTCGCATCCCATAAAATAGATTACGACCGGCTTTTTGCATTGCTCTACGCGCTGCAGCACGGTTTGGAGCGTCTCTTGTCCCGGCTTCCGGGAGACAAGAAGAATATATTTCGTCTGCGGATCGGCCTCGAGCGCGTCGATGCCCATCATCATCGAAATGCCACCGACCGGTTGTCTGAGGTCGCCACCGCCCGTACCGATAATTTGGGATACGCCGCTTCCCGCCGCATGCAGCAGCGCTCCTACATGTTGAATGCCTACGCCCGTCGCGCCGCAAAGGCCGAATGGTCCACGGTTCGTGATGCTGGCCAGCAAAAACGCTGCGCCGTCGAGGTTCACGACGCCGCAGTCGGGGCCCATACAAAGCAGGCCCTTTTCGCGCGCAGTCTCCTTCAGCTCCCGTTCATCCTGCGGCGAAATATGACTGCTGAACAGGATCACGTGCATACCGGCGTTCAAGGCTCGCATTGCCTCTGCCTTGGCGTACTCGCCAGGGATGGAGATCATACAAACCTGCGCTTCCGGATGTTCCCTGCGGGCAGTCTCCAGCGATCGATAGGCCTGATGGACGCCTCCTCCCTTTGCCTGCTTCTGCGTTAGGGCGGCAAACGCTTGGCTTAGCGCGGCTTCAAAAACCTCTTCACTATCGCAGAAGGCGGCGGCAATCAGGTCGCTGGTCTTCGCATCGTCGATGGTTTTGCTTTCCATGCCCAGTGCTTTGAAGATGCACTTGCCCCCTTCCGTTCCCATCGCGAAGT
Organism: Beduinella massiliensis; assembly: GCF_900199405.1. Classification (NCBI taxonomy): domain Bacteria; kingdom Bacillati; phylum Bacillota; class Clostridia; order Eubacteriales; family Beduinellaceae; genus Beduinella; species Beduinella massiliensis. The sequence goes on along the minus strand of NZ_LT963430.1, from coordinate 234,436 downwards.
TAGCGCTCGTTATGCCCGTCTGCTCCATCATCACGCTGGTCGCAAGCAACAGTTGAATAGAATCGCGGTAGCCATTAGGATAGATGTGGACGTAAAGCCGGCTCATGTATTCATCTCCCCTCTTACCTGCTGCGCAAAGGCCATCAGCGCCTTGCGGAACATTTCCATAGGCAGGATCACGGCGCCTGCACCACCCTGGCCTCCCTTCTTGAGGGTGGAGCCGCCGTGGCTGGTCGGTGCCTGATTCAACGCGACGACTTTACGTACGTCGATGCCGGCTGGGAAGCCTCGATACTCATCCCACGGGATAGGCGCGAAATTGTGTTCACCCAAAGAGACCGCGCGAGCGCTTTCCGTTCGGCGGCGAGCCTCAGCAAAAGAGTCGGTTGGATGCGTGAGTCGCACAAAGGCGGGACCTGCGACGGCGGAAAACCCACCCAGTCCATATACTTCGGTTACACAGCTGTCGCCTAAAAAGCCCAGCAAATCATCTTGTGTCGTCTTCGCATCAAGAAAACGTCCCAAAATCAGAGGAGCAGGCACGGTATACCATCGGTTGCCGGTACCGGACATTTGAATGCCCAGCTCGTATCCGTTCCCGCCCAGTCCTGCCAGCACGGTGGAATAGGGAACCCGCTTGGCAGATACCATCACGCTCTCTACTGCGGCCATCACGACATGCAAATAGAAGCGGTCGTTGATCGTCAAAAAATGAATGACTTCGTCACGCCCGGGCACGTCAAGATCGACGAGGGCATCGATAAGCTGCAGCGCCTGCGCCATGCTGGAGCCAGGCTGACGAACGTGATTTTCATCGCCCATACCGGCTGTTTTAGACAGAACTTCCTTCACGTCCACACCGCCAAGCATCCTCAGCGCAGCGCTGATGGCGGGCGCATAGATGTCGCGGAGCCAACACATATCCTTTTCAACCTGTTCATCGTAGAATCCCCAGCGCAGACGGTCGCGCGCAGCCCCCGGATGAGGCGCGCAAAACCCCATGGTTCCGTTCACCGTATCCTTTACTACATGTACGGGTGTGTGATAACTCGTACAAATCGCAGCACCGCAGGCGCAGCCATAGTCCTGGGCAGAGGCTATACAGATCTCCCCTTTTTCGACCATCTTCCAAGCCTCGCCCATCTCTTTCGCTAATCCTTCGTGCACAGCGCGGCCACAAATGCCAATGCGCATAGGGCCCACGATATTTTCGGGTTCGCAGTTAGGGCCGGCATGAAGGATGAGATTTTCCCGCATGCCGGGAATGATTTCTCCGGCAGGGACCATGTCAGTCCATACAGGCCGCCCTTTCAAAATGATTTCCAGCACACGTGCATTGGCTTGCTCTATTTTCTGCTCAAGCACCGTCATGATGTCGTCCTCCATTCTTTTGTCGAATATTCTAAACCACGCCATCTTGAGATCTAGTATAGAAGGCTTCTTCCAGGGCGTAAATATTGCCTTTTTGCCAGCTCACATTTTCCGATTCATTTCGCGCAAAAAGGCGTTCCTACGTCTTATTCAATTTTTGTCGGCAGGCAAAATTTGCACAGAGGCGTTGCTTCCTTTGTCCTCTGCATTTCTCTTTTATAATTTCCCATAAAAATGCACGCCTTCACCAGGCGCGACCCTATCATGCAATTTTTTTGAGTGAACTGCACTCTCCCTGCCTTTGGACATCCTTCCCAACGGAATCCTCAAATTTACACATTGATAACCGAAGGCGTCATGGACAACCCTCTCCTTTGGCAGCGATTTTCTCATTTCAACTTTTTACTTTTTCATGATTCGCTTCTCACTGCTTTGCTCAAACTTTTCCGTTCCAGGCTTGCTCCTTCTTTCTAAAACACTAATATTCAGATGTATGATGAGTACTCCAAAGGCTTCTACGTCTACGCGAAACCCGGTAACTGTGATCCTAATAAAGTCAAGGACAGGAATTTTCTCAACATAATGAAGCAATTATTGCCATGCCTATTGCAATGAAAAGTAACGGAGGCGCCATCTCAAGAATCAATGCGCGGGGTGGCAATGACAGGGAGGCTTGAATATCTGAAGATGTATTGAGTGAAGACAGTTGTTTATGTCCCTGATAGACATTTTAAAATAATTCGTTACTACGACTTCTACGCTAACCCGCTCCCTGAAATTAAATTTTGTTCCTTTCCATCCTGCAGTCTTTTCCCCATCCTTACAACTCCTCAGCGAAGTCCTCGCAGGATCCATATGCCCGCCCTTTTGTTATACCGCCTTTCAAATCTATTATACTACATATCATTTTTTCGCTTTAGTTAGATAAAAAAAATGGCGGTGTTGCAGATTAAAAAATGGACTGTATCCCGATAAACGGACAATGAAATAAGAGACCTCCTGTTGTAGAATGTAAGAAGCAAACTACGACAGGAGGTTTATTGTATGAGGCAAAAATACACGAAGGTACAAGGCCTTATTGAAACAATACGCGAGCGGAAAATCACAGGCGAAACGAATCGTGAAATCGGAGCCAGCCTTGGGCTAACGAAGAAACAGGTTGAGCAACTAGTCAATCGAGAAAACCGTAGAGAACGATTAATCGCAAAGGGCGATGTACCTCGCCCTAAAGGCCGTCCGCGTAAAATGCCGGAGAACGGGGAAATCCAGCAGAATAATGAATTGGTAAAACTGCGTATGCAGGTGGAACTGCTGCGAAATTTTCTGTTAGAAGTTGGAAGGAGGTGAAGTTGAAATATCGAGTTATAGAACGTTTTCGCAACATTTATCCTATCGTCACAATGTGTGAAGTATTTGAAGTTTCCCGAAGTGGGTATTATGCTTGGCGTAAAAAGCAAGAAAAGACGCCGAAAGATCAGTGGTTGGTCGATCTGATTGTGGAATGTCAACAGCAGTGCAACCAGACCTACGGCATCCGCCGTGTTCGTCTCTGGATCCAGCGGAAGAAAAGAAAAAATGTAAATCTTAAAGCACTTCTGCGCGTCATGCGCAAGACCAATCTGCTTGCACAGATTCGGCGGCAAAGAAGATATACTCAACATCAGCAAAACGTGTACAAATACCCAAACCTATTGCAGCGTGCCTTTGAACAGCAACAACCCAATCGTTTCTGGTCAACAGATATCACCTATATCCCCACACCACAAGGAATGCTGTATATGTGTGCGGTGATTGACCTTTGTGGTCGAATGGTGTTGGCCTATCGCATTGGTGGCGACATGGCCGCATCGCTGGTTACTCAGACGATCCGAGACGCTATGATAACAGAGAAGGTCACTGATGGACTCGCACTCCACAGTGACCAAGGGTCTCAATACACCACCGAAGCATACTTCGACCTAAGCAAAGAATATCACTTTCAACCCTCTATGTCCAGTCCCGGTTGTCCATACGACAATGCTGCTATGGAGAATTTCTTCGGAACGCTTAAATCGGAATGCCTTTATCGTGCCCATTATTCTACTCGCGCAGAGGTAGAGGAGTTGGTTGCACAATATGTCCACTTCTACAACTTCGAACGCATTAACCTGAAATACGGCCTTACTCCCTATGAAATCAGGAGCAACGCCGCGTAAGGTTGCGTAATTCTACAATATCCTTTTATTTTCCTGTCCGTTCAACCGGATACAGTCCACTTTTTTTCATTTTCTTGTTACGGTCTCTTTGTGCAACGGCCCCATTCGGATTACAACGTCAGTCAGAGATATAAACATTACAGGTATTGTTTCCATTTGTCCAGGTGACGCGTATCTCAGTGCCATTGTTTACATTGTGAACAGTGCAATGCGCTTGAACAGCCCCCACCCGATGCAGCGTCACGCCTTGATGGATGCTCCCTGTAACCTGTATACCGCCCGTGCAGACGTAGCAATGCGCATATTGCATGACTTGGGCGCGATATTGGATGTTTTGCGCAGTGATGGTAGACGTGATGCATCCAGTAAGCCGAAGCACCTTATTCGCGGTATTGGCGGTATTTTCCGTGGATTCAACTTTTTGTACGGACTTGTTATCCGGCATTGTCAAGCTCACTCCGTCTTTATAATTATAGGTCTTTTGATAAGTTTCAAAATAGTAATCATCCAGTGCAGCCATGCGCACCAACGGCGTCTTGAATTCCTTTTTCATTTCGCGATAGAGAACCGGCACCTTCGCCACATCCCAGAAGACGACGTCCCTGTCGTACTCACAGGGATCGTACCGAATGTCTACGACGGTGGTGCGCCTGTCTTCTTCCGCGTATTCGGACATCGTGGTCAACTCGAACGCCGCTCCGATATGAGCCATGACGCTGCCTGCTTTGCTGAAACCGCTGACATCCAACGTTGTATCCAGCCGTTCCGTCTCTGAGATGCTCCTGCGCATGGACGAGCTGTGCTCAATGGTCTCGGTCTTTTCAATGGATTGCTGCGCCGCAATCGATAGCATCCCTGCGCGTCTTAGAACATATACGCATACACAAAAATAAGAATCGACCGACGATGCCTTTGCATAGGAATCGGGAAGCTCGGCATCGTGAATTTCGTCCCATTGCGCAGGGGGAATAACAACCGGTTCAGAACGCATAACCATGAGCTCGTGCTGGTATACGTTATCCTTGGGCAACAGGGTGCGGATAGAATTTTCCGTATCAATCGGCAGCTTTACAATGCTCTCCCAATCGCGATAGGCATCTATCGTTGAAGTATTTTCTCCCGATTCTTCTTGTGAACTCACGCTTCTGGAGACGATCACCGACGTGGAGAAATCATGCGCGCCGTCCGGAACCTCTTGAAATCCATTGACTCTCAAGTTTCCATCCCGTTTGCAGCTGCTCGTGTTTTTGGTCTTCCAATAAGGCATATCCACGTTCACCTGCACCGTTCCGTACATACTCTTCCCCGCCGGCGCAACGTCATTGAAAATCAGGTAAAACTCGATGCCAGTGGACGTCCCTGCGGGGGCATATACGAAGTATTTTCCGCTCTTTTCCGGCTCGATGATTTGCGGAAAATTTTCCGGGCACACGTCCTCTCCTTCCGTACGTCCCCACGCAATATTCTCTGTTTGCAACTTAAACGGGCGATCCAGTTGATTGTATACCGTCAAATAGTACGTCCATTTCGGCATTTGCAGCCCTCCTTTATCTTTTGTTGGCAACACGTCCGGACACCTCCCGGTGAACCCGGTCATAAATTCGCGCATGACGATTGTACCTAAAGCCTGTTACGTCTCAGGCTATATATCACCGAATAGTTTTATATTCCGCTTTATCCCTTTGCGAGAGAACCCGATGAATCAATCCTTTTTCCAAAGGATGAATAACATGCTTTACGCGATACGATTTCTTGACGGCGTTACGGTTCCCGCCATGCGGAGTTGGCATGCACGGACTTAATATATTTCGCCTGATATTGAAGCTCCGGAAAAAGAAAGGCATGATGAACGCCGATGATTTCAAGTTCCTTCAAAATACGGGCTTTCATATCATACGGAATATCGATATAATCGACCCCATCCTTTTCCGGCGAAAGCGAAAAAGGTCGTTTCCCGAAATCGCCCTCTCCATTTAAGCCAAACAGAATAAACCCGCCATTTTGACGCCTTATGCGTTCGTTGTTCATGGGCGACATAACGAGTTCGTAGCGAATCTGTAAAAGCTTTTTGAAGGTATCGAAATCTTCGCTATCCCGAATAAACCGGTTATAAACGCAGTGCTCCAGGAGCTCTTCCTTCGACCCTGTTTGGCAAAACACCAGAGACGCCAAATACTTAACCGCCTGTGCATCAGGTTTTTTCGGCGCTTTATCAAATATAAAAAAGCGCCCATCCTTGCCGCAGGTATCCGCATTATCTCCGCAATGGCAGGCGAAAAACAAAGCCACCAAAGGGTTAAAGGTTACATCCAACAGCCTTGTCGGCAATTCATAATGCTGCATCTTGATAAGATTTTCGTAAATGCTGAGCCTCTCAGGAAACTCATCCGGTTCCATCAGACGAAAGTCTTTGAACATTTCTTTTTCATCGTAAAAGCAATCGTTACGAAAGATACCGGGCGTTAAAGCAAACTCTGACGAGCTTTGTCCCCGGTAAGAAAATTGACGATACGACGTGGTTATTTTGCACTGATGAAAACGGGCAAAAAGTTTGCATAGGAATGCTCCGACGACGCTATCCGGACACTGATTAATATCGTCCTGAGTGAGTCTGTGCTCATCTGACCTAATCGTCCGATTTGACAATTTTGTCCCCTTCTTTCATGTAATATTTGCACAATCCCATTATAAGATATAGGCAAATGCTTGTCAATACATGGATAACAAGAATTATTTTCAAGCATGATGCTTCCATAATGCGCGAGCTTAGCGATTCTCGTGCCCACGTAAAACAGAGATGAAGACGCAAGAAAGATAAAGGTGTGCCTCGTATGCAACCGCACGCCAAGGATTCTCATCTTTTATCAAAGCATGAAAGGGACAGCAGGTAAATGTAGTACGCCGAGTGTACGAAGGGCAAGGTTACAGCGAAAGCGGACATGCAGCGGTACTGCTTTAAAAACCGCCGAAAACTTTCCGTGAGCCTATGGGGAAAGGGGCTGGCCCGCACAGACACCGTTAGCTCCCCATCCCAGATATGCAAAAGCCGCACCGGATGACAAAACGCAGATGCTGGGTGCGATGACATGCGCTTCGTATTTTAGAAATATGAATTTGACGGCAACCTACGTATACGACAATTCGGCTGATGCGCGGATGTTTGAGCAAGCGCTGGGCGGGCCGCAAAAATTATCGGTAAAGACGGCGGTTACGGTCCTAGCGACGAGCATGAACAGTATTCGATGAAATCAGGCGGAGGGTTCAAGGAGAGCGTAAGTGGCTCGAAGATATACAGAATGGAGCGAATAATGCAAAGATTGCTGGCCACTTACTGCAATCGTTAGCTGGAAAGGCTGAATATGCAATCCGTACATAAACTCACACCGCCGCTCACAGCAAAAAAATTAGCTGAAAAGGCAAAACTCGAACAAAAACAGCTGAAAAGCGCAACCCGCGCCGTTCGGAAAGGGGAAAATTGCGGTAAACGCGCAAACCCTTGAAACATAAAAAAACTCCCCTGCGAACGATTTCGCAGGGGAGGCGATATGGAGCTGATGACCGGAATTGAACCGGTGACCTCGTCCTTACCAAGGACGCGCTCTACCAGCTGAGCTACATCAGCGCATGCTGTAACAGCAGAAATGATTATACCGTACTTTTCGTCAAAAAGCAAGTCTTTTTAGGCCTTCCATAAAAATTTATCAAAAGGCGTTGACAGTGCCTTTCCCCTGCCGCACTATAGATGCAGCGAGATAAACAGGGGGTTGCGGGGCGGGTCATATGCCCGAAAGGAGCCCTTCCGCCGCGCGTTGCCGTACCGGCGGCGCATCCTCCCACTACACTCTAAATTGGAAAGGTGGACGAATGTCATGAAGAAGGTATCGCTTCCCGCTACGAACGACTACTGCCCGCAGACGCTCTTCGCCTACGGCACCTACAAGGAAGACGGCACGCCCAACTTCGGCCTGTTTTGCTGGCTGAGCTATTGCTGGGACGATGGGCTGAGCGTCATGTGCTGTATCGGCGAGGAAAAGCTCACGAAGGATCGCATCCGGGCGACGGGCCGGTTCTCCGCATGCCTCATCACCGAACCGCTGCTGCCGCTGGCCGACTACCTGGGCAGCACGAGCGGCCGGCAGCCCGACAAGATGAACCTTCCCGTCGCCGTCGGTACGGGCGCAAAGCTCGACGTCCCCGTTCTGGAGGAAAGCCCCGTCTGTTTTGAGCTGGAAGTCAAGCGCTCCATTCCGCTCAGTCCCGGCAGCGACCTCTTCATATGCCGCATCGTCAACGTTCTCGCAGACGCGCGCTGCGCAGACGCTGAAAATGCGGAATCGCTGCTTCGCACCTTCGCGCCCGTGCGCACGACCTGCCAGACCTATTTCGCCTATGATGGCCATGCGATGGGCAGGTGGGGCGAACCCGCGCAGGCAGCTAAGGCGTTGCGGACGCACGGTGAAACTCCCTGACGGCGGCGACGCATGGCAAAAAATTTCGCTTTTCATTTGACATTGCACGCGCTTTTGCTTATACTAGGGGAGTAAATTCGATATGCAGACGCTTGGATGGGGAATGCATTCGCATCGGCGCGCTTAGAGATCCGTCGGTTGGTGCAAGACGGAGGCGCATTGCGGTTCTCTCGCCCCGGAGCGTTCCAGATTTGGACGGCAGCACCCGTTATCGTGCGTCGAGCGGGCGGCCTTGCGCCGTCAAGTCGAGTGGTACCGCGGAACAGACGTTCCGTCTCTGACGATTGGAGACGGGACGTCTTTTGTTATCACATCTGCGAATGAATCAAGGAGGAACCCTCATGACCACCCCTTACAATCCATCTGCCATCGAAAGAAAATGGCAGAAAAACTGGGAGGACGCGCATGCCTTTGAGGCGGAGGCGTCGCACGACAAGCCGAAGTTTTACGGCCTGATCGAATTTCCCTACCCGTCCGGCGCGGGCCTGCACGTCGGCCACCCGCGCTCCAACACGGCGCTGGACATCATCTGCCGCAAGCGGCGCATGGAGGGCTACAACGTCCTCTACCCCATCGGGTGGGACGCCTTCGGCCTGCCGACCGAGAATTACGCGATCAAGAATCACGTGCACCCGGCCATCGTCACCAAGCAGAACATCGATCACTTCCGCGAGCAGCTCAAAAAGATCGGCTTTTCGTTCGACTACACGCGCGAGGTGAACACGACCGATCCCAAGTACTACAAGTGGACGCAGTGGATCTTCCTCAAGCTCTTCGAGAAGGGCCTGGCCTACAAGGCCGAAATGCCCGTCAACTGGTGCACGAGCTGCAAATGCGGCCTGGCGAACGAGGAAGTCGTGGGCGGCGTGTGCGAGCGCTGCGGCGGCGAGGTCATCCGCAAGGTCAAGAGCCAATGGATGCTGAAGATCACCGACTACGCCCAAAAGCTGCTCGACGGCCTGGACGACGTGGACTTCATCGAAAAGGTCAAGGTGCAGCAGCGCAACTGGATCGGCCGCAGCGAGGGCGCGGAGGTCGACTTTGGCGTCGCCGGAAGCGACCGCAAGATCCGTGTGTACACCACGCGCCCTGACACCCTGTTCGGCGCGACCTACATGGTGCTCGCGCCCGAGCACCCGCTCGTCGATGAAATGAAGGCGCGCATCGAAAACTACGAGGAAGTGCTCGCCTACCGCGCACAGGCGGCCAAGAAGTCCGACTTTGAGCGCACGGAGCTGGCGAAGGACAAGACCGGCGTCAAGCTCGAGGGGCTTACGGCGATCAACCCGGTGACGGGCAGCGAAATCCCCGTCTTCATCTCCGACTACGTACTGGTCACCTACGGTACCGGCGCGATCATGGCTGTTCCCGCGCACGACACGCGCGACTGGGAATTCGCCAGGAAGTTCGGACTTCCCATCGTCGAAGTCGTCGCGGGCGGCAACGTACAGGAGGAAGCCTACACGGACGTGTCCGACGGCGTGCTGGTCAACTCCGGCTTCCTCGACGGGCTGCGCGTGGCCGAGGCCAAGAAGACGATCATCGAATGGCTGCAGGAAAAGGGCATCGGCACGCGCAAGGTCAACTTCAAGCTGCGCGACTGGGTGTTCAGCCGCCAGCGCTACTGGGGCGAGCCGATTCCGCTGATTCACTGCGACAAGTGCGGCTGGGTACCCGTTCCCGAAAAGGAGCTGCCCGTGCTGCTGCCGGAGGTAGACAACTACGAGCCCACGGACAGCGGCGAGTCCCCCCTTTCCGTGATGACGGACTGGGTGAACACCACCTGTCCGCACTGCGGCGGCCCCGCAAAGCGCGAGACGGATACCATGCCCCAGTGGGCGGGTTCGTCCTGGTATTTCCTGCGCTACATCGACCCGCACAACGACGACATGCTCGCCGCGATGGAAGAGCTGAAGTACTGGCTGCCGGTGGACTGGTACAACGGCGGCATGGAGCACACCACGCTGCACCTGCTCTACAGCCGCTTCTGGCACAAGTTTCTTTACGACGAAGGCTACGTCCCCACGCCCGAGCCCTATCAGAAGCGCACGAGCCACGGCATGATCCTGGGCGCGAACGGCGAAAAGATGAGCAAATCGCGCGGCAACGTCATCAATCCGGACGAGACCATCGCGGAGATCGGCGCAGACGCCTTCCGCCTGTACGAGATGTTCATGGGCGCGTTTGATCAGGCGATTCCGTGGTCGACCGAGGGAGCGCGCGGCTGCCGTCGCTTCCTGGACCGCGTATGGCGGCTTCAGGATATGCTCAACGAAGGCGAAGGCATCTCCAAAAAACTGGAAACGCTCGTCCATCAGACGATCAAGAAGGTCTCCGAGGACTACGAAAAGATGAAGTTCAACACCGCCATCGCGCAGATGATGACGCTGGTGAACGAATTCTACGCGGCCGGGCAGATCACGCGCGGCGACCTGCGGATGCTGCTGCTGCTGCTGAACCCCGTCGCCCCGCACATCACCGAGGAAATGTGGGCGCAGTGTGGTTTTGGCGAGCCGATCTACCGCCAGTCCTGGCCCAAGTGGGACGAAAACAAGCTGCAGGAGGCGACGGTCGAAATCGCCGTGCAGATCAGCGGCAAGGTGCGCGGGCGCATCACCGTCCCTGCCGGCATGACCCGGGAGCAAGCCGAACGCGAGCTGCCGGAACGCGAGGAGGTCCAGCGCCTCATCGCGGGCAAGGCCATCAAAAAGCTCATCTACGTTCCCGGACGCCTCCTGAATGTGGTTGTCGGATAACGTTTGGGCTGGTATAATAGAACAAGCCAGTTGAGCCGGTGCGCGATCTGCGCGCCGGTTTTTTCGATTCTGCCGCCCGGCAGCCAGGAAGGGAGGGACCGCCTTGAGACATCGCTATGCCCGCTATCCGTTTTTGCAGCGCGCGGTCATCGCCCTTTGTGCGGCACTGGCGTGCATCTCCGATCTGGCGCACGGTCAGGGCAACATCACCCTGGCCCGCGCGGCCTTTTGCGCGACCCTCATGCTGCTTGCGCTTGCGCTCGCGCTCATGCGCTGCTGCCTGCTCGTGGACGCGGGCGGCGTATTCATCGGTACGCCCCTGCACCGCCACCGCCTCCTGTGGCGCGACATGGCCGCCGTCGGCTACGTGCAATGCAACGCCCGGCGCGTGTACCTATACGGCATGGCAAAGGGGGAGCCCTCCTTCGCACGCCTGATGCACGACGCTCCCTTTTGCGGCCCGCGCCACTTCGTCGTGCCCGCCTCCGCCTCCCTGCGTGCGGCGCTCGTATCGCTCTGCCCCTTTCCGCCGGACAGCGGTTTTGAACGCGCCGCGCCGCTGCCCCGTTCGCACCGGCGGCTGCTGACGCGCCTGTACATGCCCGCGCTGCTGCTGCTGCCCGGCGGCCTGCTCGCGCTGCTGACCGGCGGGCGCATCGCCTACTCCGTCTGCACGAGCGTCTACCCAACGGCGACGCTCGTAGCGCTTTGCGCGGCCTCGCTCCTTTGCGCCGCGGCGGGCGTTTACCTGCTCTCCTGCGCGCTGAACACGCTGTCGGCTAATCCCGTGCTCGGGCCGGAGGGCGTCCGCGTGGGCTTCCCCGGCCGCACGCTTACGCTGCGCTGGCAGGAGGCCGGCAGCCTCTGCCGCCTGCGGACGCCCGGTTCCAGCACGCTGTACGTGCTGTCCGGGGCGCTGCCGCCGTCAGGCGGCTCGCCCGCACAGCCGCCGCTGCGCTGCATCTCGCTGTACGACACGCGCAACGTCCTCTTTGCGGTGCACTCCTTCTGCCTGCTTCCGCTTCAAGAGGTTCGCATTCCACCCCGTTTTTTCAGGAGCATCCATCGAGGTGACGACGAATGACCGTTTACGCCATCGAAAACACGCTGCGCCCTCTGAACGCGCTGCCCGCCGTCCCGCAGGATTCGCAATCCTCGCAGGATTCGCAATCCCCGCAGGATTCGCAATCCCCGCAGGATTCGCAATCCCCGCGGGCTCCGCTCGCCGTATCGCTGACGTTTGAAGAGCTTGCCCGCTGCCCGCTCGCGACAGAGGAAATCCGCGAGCTCCTTATGCGCAGCCGTGACGGCCATTTCTGCAAGGCTGAGCTGCGCCGCTGCGGCATCGTCGGGGCCGTCAGCATGCCGTCCAAGTCCGGCAAGCACGAGCCTCTATGCTTTTCATACTTTTTGCGCCGCGAGTTCGTCCTCTTCTGCTGCGATGCCGGGAAGATCGAGCGGATGCTGGAAAGGCTGTCCCTCCGGCAGGATTGGGCCTCCCCGGACAGCGGGGAACTGCTGTGCAGCGTGCTCTTTTCGTTAATCGACGGGGATCTTCTTGCGCTCGAAGCGCTCGACACGCGGATCGAAAAGCTGGAAAACGCCGTGCTCTGCGGGCAAATCGAGGCGTTCAACCGCGAAATGCCGGCGCTGCGTAAGCGCCTCACCGCCCTGCAGCGGTTCTATTCCCAGCTCATCGATGCGGGGCAGAAGCTCATCGAAAGCGGCGAGCGTTTTCTGGACGCGGACGCGCTGATGCTCATGCGCCTGCTGTGCGAGCGGTGCATGCGCCTTCGCGAGGAAGCGCAGGCGCTGCGGGAATACGCCATGCAGGTGCGGGAAGAATATCAGGCGCAGATCGACTTAAAGCAAAACCGGGTTATGCAGATTCTGACCGTGGTGACGGTGGTCTTCATGCCGCTGACGCTGATCGCCGGTTGGTTTGGCATGAACCTGAAAATGCCGGAGTTCGAGTGGGACTACGGCTATCCCATGGTCATCGGATTGAGCGTGGTGGTGGTCGCACTCTGCATGCTGATCTGCAAGAAGAAGAAATTCTGGTAAACACCCCTCAAATTTTTCGTACATACATTTCTATTGCGGCAGGGAATCCTACTTTGCGCCGCGAATTTTGAAACGCTGTGGAATTATCCAGGCCCGGCGACGTTGCCGGACTTGATCGGAGGAATTATTTCATGTACCTGTATCACGACAGCCGAGATTCCTTTTACCGTCATCCGCTCGGCGCTGTCCCCTGCGGGCAGACCGTGCGCCTGCGGCTGCGTGTCGAGGGCGACGCGGCTCCGGATCTCGTCTTCCTGCGCATGTGGAACGGCGTCGAAAGGCGCGAGGCGCTTCGCATGCTCGGCGCGCAGGACGGCGGGTACCTCTACGAAACCGAGGTCGCGCTGTGCGGCCATCCCTGTATTACCTGGTACCGTTTTGAAGTGCAGCAGGGACAGGAAACCCGGATCTACGGCAACGCCGCGGACAATCTCGGCGGCGCCGGCCTGGAAGGCCACCTGGACTCCTATCAGATCACGGTATACGACCCCGCCTACGACACGCCCGAATGGATGCGCGAGGGCGTGATGTACCAGATCATGGTGGACCGTTTTTACAACGGTGTGCCCGACGGAAGCCTGCTTCGCGCGCGCAGCGACGTGCACGCGCATACGGACTGGTACGAGCGGCCTGAATGCGAAATCGCAGACAACGGCGACAACGTGGCGCGCGACTTCTTCGGCGGAAATCTCGAGGGCATCCGTCAAAAGCTGCCTTACCTGCGCGATCTGGGCGTCACGGTGCTCTACCTCAACCCGATCTTCAAGGCCCGCTCCAATCACAAGTACGACACGGGCGATTACCGGCAAATCGATCCTATGTTCGGCACGGAGGAGGATTTTTCCCGCCTGTGTGCGGACGCGGAAAAGCAGGGCATGCGCGTGATGCTGGACGGCGTCTTCTCCCACGTGGGCGACGACAGCCTGTACTTCAACCGCTACGGCCGCTACGACAGCGTGGGCGCTTATCAGTCCCAGCACTCGCCCTACGCGAGCTGGTTTCGCTTCAAGCGCTTCCCGGATTCATACGACTGCTGGTGGGGCTTCGACACCCTGCCGAACGTCAACGAGATGGATCCTTCCTACCGCAGCTTCATCCTGGAGGACGACGACTCTGTCGTGCGCCACTGGCTGCGCGCGGGCGCGAGCGGCTGGCGGCTCGACGTCGCGGACGAGCTGCCGATGGAGTTCCTGCGCACGATGCGCAGGCGGGTGAAGGAGCTGTCCGGCGACGACGCGGTGCTGGGCGAGGTCTGGGAAGACGCCTCCCACAAGGTGACGTACGACAAGATGCGCTCCTACGTGCTGGGCGATACGCTGGACTCGGTGATGAACTACCCGCTGCGCGAAGCGCTCATCGCCTTTCTGCGCGGGGAGAAGACCGCCCTGCAGGCATCGCGCGTGGTCGAGTCCCTGCGCGAAAACTACCCCAAACCCTTCTTCTATTCCCTCATGAACCTTCTGGGCAGCCACGACCGCGCGCGCATCATCGACGTGCTGAGCGATCCCTCGGTCGAGACGCTGCCGCGTGAAAAGCGGCCGGATCACCAGCTCACATCGGAGCAGCGGGAGACCGGCATCCTCCGCACGCGCATGATGCTCCGCCTGATTGCGTGCCTGCCGGGCATGCCCTGCATCTACTATGGCGACGAGGCGGGCATGACCGGCGCGGGCGATCCGCTCTGCCGGGCCGCCTATCCGTGGGGACGCGAGGACGCGTCGCAGCTCGCCTTCTTCAAGGAAATGCTCCGCCTGCGCGCCGCGCATCCCGTGCTGCGCACGGGCGAGATGCGCATGCTCGCCCCCTGCGCCGACGTGCTGGGCGTGCTGCGCACGGCCCATGGCGGGCGGGATGCCTTCGGCCGCAGCGTACGCGAGGAAGCCGCGGTCTGCCTCATCAACCGGAGCGCCCGGCCGATCACCGTGCGCATCCCCGTGCAGGACGCGGGCTGTGACCTGCTCGTCGGCGCCTCCGGCGACAACATCCGCGAGCAGGAAGGGGCGCTCTACCTGACAGTGCCGCCGCAAAGCGGCGAAACGTTCTTTCGCGGACGCGGCGGGTTTGAGTCGCTTAAAACGACAACTCATCGGGAAAGCGTTGCGCCGCTGCGCGCCATCGGTTAAGATAAGATCACATAAGTGGCCCTGGCCACGGACTTGGCAAGGAGGTCTTATCCATGTTCTTCTACGACTGGACGATGATCATCGTGTTGCCCGCCCTGCTGCTGGCGCTGTACGCGCAGTCGAAGGTATCGAGCACATTTAACCGCTATTCCAAGGTTTACGCCCGCTCCGGGCTCACCGCCGCGCAGGCCGCGGACGCGATCATGCGCCAAAACGGCATCACCGACGTGCGCATCGAGCGCGTGCGCGGCAACCTGACCGACCACTACGACCCGCGCGCTCGCATACTCCGTCTGTCGGACGGCGTGTACGATTCCACCTCCATCGCGGCGCTGGGCGTAGCGGCGCACGAAGCGGGACACGCCGTGCAGCACGCGCAGGGGTACATGCCGCTGGAGATTCGCAACGTGTTCGCGCCGGTCGCATCGATCGGCTCCAACGCGGCCATTCCGCTTTTCATCCTCGGACTCCTCTTCTCATGGGAGCCGCTGGTAACCGTCGGCCTGGTGTGCTTCTCGTTCGCCGTGGTCTTCTCGCTCATCACCCTGCCGGTGGAGTTCAACGCCTCCAGCCGCGCGGTGGCCTCGCTTTCGGGCTACGGCTACCTCTCGCAGGAAGAGACGGACGGCGCGCAGAAGGTCTTAAACGCCGCAGCGCTCACCTACGTCGCCTCCGCGCTGACGGCAATCCTGCAGCTCGCGCGCCTGTTCATCCTCTCCGGCCGGAGCAGAAGGGATTAAAGAGAACGTCCCGCCTGACCGGCAAAGCCGGCCGATGCGATCGCAGAGAAAGGGGAATTCCCTCTCTTGCATGACGATCCTTTGTAGACCGCAAGACCCCCGGGCAAGCGTTTGCCCGGGGGTCTTGCGCGCCTGCGAGAAGACGCGCCGCCGCGTCAAAGGCTCGCGCGCAGCTTCTCAACCGCCGCCCGAAAGCGGTCGTCCTCTAAAAACGTCGTACATTGCGCATCCTGCTCGATTCCCTTCAGCAGCATTTCGCGCATCTCGCGCGTCGCGGCCGGCTGCCCCGGCGCAATCTGCACGCCGGGCGCGAACAGCAGCGGATTGGGCGAAGCCGCTTCGCCCGCGTATGCCTCTATGAAGCGGGTCATGCTTTCCCGCTCCTCGCGCACAGATCCATCGCGCTTGTAAAGCTCCGCGCAAAAGCCCTCGTACATCCCGCCGCTGCAACCAAAGAGCGTCTCCACACCGCGATAAATCTCTGCAATAGCGCGCGCACGCTGGGCGTCCGGCTCCAATTCCTCGCGCATGCGCAGCATCAGGCAGCTTTCTACCTGGCGAATCAGGATGTACAGCCGCTTTTGCACCGCCTTCAGCGCCTCTTCCGTCTCGCCGCGCTTGAGGTGGAGCTCCACCCAGGCGATCGTGGTATCGAGCGCGTGTTCCGGCAGCGTGCGCAGGCTCGCCTCCGCCTCTTCCAGCTCGCCGTCCAGCGTCGCGAGGGTGGCGAGCTGCAAAGCCGCCTGCTGCCAATACGCGCTTTCGCGATCCCGTCGCACCGCCTCGAGCAGCTCCTTCTTGCGCCTGCGCCACCTGAGCTTCTCGTCCTCGTCGGCCTTGGGATCGAACATCCCGAACATCGTAAACGCGATGGCCGCGTAATACATCAGCGTGGCGTTCGATGGGTACTGGTGCAATCGCTCCTCCAGCAGCCTTTCAGCCTGCGCGCTGTCCCCCGTCCTGGCAAGCTCCAACACCTCGTTGCTGAGCTGCAAGGCGCGTTCCTCCGATAGCTTCTCCTCGAACTGCAGCAGCGTGTCCACGTCGGTGCCCAGTGCACGCGCAAGCGGACAGAGGAGCGCGATATCCGGGCAGGACTTGTCCGTTTCCCACTTGCTGACGGCGGGCGGGGATACGCCCACGGCCTCCGCCAGCTGTCCCTGCGTGAGGCCTTTGGCCCTTCGAAGCGCCGCAATCTGCGCGCCAAGCCCTGTTTCCATTGAAATACGCTCCTTTCGTCCCGCTCCCTGATAGCTACAGTATACCCCCGCGAGATGCCCCGCGCAATGGAGGCGTCGTTAACCAAGGGGCGGTTTTATCTAACCTGCGTTCAAGCCGCCGGAACGAAAAGACGGGCACCGCCATCCGGCAATGCCCCTCTGCGCTTCAAGAGCGAAGCTGTTCAAATCATTTGGACAGCTTCGTCAGGATATCCATGACCTCGTCGATCTTCTCATCGACGTTGCCGTTCTGCGCGGCCTCGCGCACGCAGCCCTTCATGTGCGCGCGCAGCACCTCGGTATGCGCCTTGCGCAGCACAGCCTCCGCAGCGAGCAGCTGGTTGGCGATGTCGATGCAATAGCGGTCCTCGTCCACCATCTTGAGCACGCCGTCGATCTGGCCGCGCGCAGTGCGCAGCAGCCGCGCCACCGTATCGTGATCCGCCTGCATCAGGACAACAGCCCCTTCTTCACGGTAATCGCGCCCGGCTCAAACCCCGCGTCGGAGACCGCCTTTCGCAGCACGTCGTCCGAAACGTCCTTCGCAAGCGCGATGGCCGCCGTCTTCTTCTCCAGGTCTACTTCCGCGTGCTTTACGCCTTCCACCGCGGAAAGCGCCTTTTCTACGCTCATCTTGCAGTGATTACAGCTCATGCCCTCGACCGTCATGATCTTTTTCATACCAGAATCGTCCTCCTCTTGTCCTTTCGTCTCGCCCGCTGCCCGCGGGACCGCCGTTTCCGGCGCTGCCGGCGTCATCCTCCTGCCGGACTGATCTATGGCCTCCGCGCGCGAATGCGGCCTGAAAAACCGTAGGCGCAGCGCGTTGGTGACGACGCAGACGCTGCTCAGGCTCATGGCCGCAGCGGCGAACATCGGCGACAGCCGCCAGCCCAGCAGCGGATAGAACACGCCCGCCGCCAGCGGAATGCCGATCGCGTTGTAGAAGAACGCCCAGAACAGGTTCATCTTGATGTTCCCAAGCACCTTGTGGCTGAGTTCTATTGCGGTGACCGCGTCGGCCAGGTCGCTTCGCATCAACACCACGTCCGCGGAGTCGATGGCGACGTCCGTGCCCGCGCCGATGGCGATCCCCACGTCCGCGCGCGCCAGCGCGGGCGCGTCGTTGATGCCGTCGCCGACCATGGCGACCTTGCGGCCGCCCTCCTGCAGGCGGCGCACCTCTCGATCCTTATCCTGGGGCAGCACCTCGGCCACGGCCTCGTCGATGCCCATCTGGGCGCGGATCGCCTCCGCCGTCGCCTTGTGGTCGCCCGTCAGCATGACGACTTTGATGCCCAGATGCTTGAGCGCAGCGATGGCCTCGCGGCTGGTAGGCTTCACGACGTCGGCTACGGCGATGACGCCCAGCGCCCGCGCCTGTGTGCCGCCCTGCGCGAAGTACAGCGGCGTCTTGCCCTCGCGCGCCAGCGCCTCGCCCGCCTCCTGCATACCCTCCATCGCGACGCCGCGCTCCTGCATCAGCGCCGCGTTGCCCGCCAGATACGGCGCACCTTCCACCTCCGCCTCGATGCCCCGACCGGGAATGGAGGTAAAGCGCTCGACGGCGAGCAGCTTCACGCCGCGCTCGGAAGCGCACTGCATGACCGCCTCGGCCAGGGGATGCTCGGAGGCATGCTCCATAGAGGCCGCGATGGCCAGCAGGCGGTTCTCGTCCGCCAGCCGTCCGGTGCGCACGTCCGTAACGCGCGGCCGGCCCTCGGTGATCGTGCCGGTCTTGTCCAGCACCACGGTCTTCACCGCATGCGCCGTCTCCAGCGCCTCCGCAGACTTGAAGAGGATGCCGTACTCCGCGCCCTTACCGGTGCCGACCATGATCGCCACCGGCGTCGCCAGGCCCAGCGCACACGGGCAGGAGATGACCAGCACGGCGATGCCGTAGGAGAGGGCGCGCGAGGCCTCCTCGCCCAGCAGCAGCCATACGACCGTGGTGAGCACGGCGATAGCGATGACGATCGGCACGAACACGCCGCTGATGCGGTCGGCCAGCTTGGCAATGGGCGCCTTGGAGTTGCCCGCCTCCTCTACGAGGCGGATGATCTGCGAGAGCGTGGTGTCGTCGCCTACGCGCGTGGCGCGCAGCTTGATGAAACCGCTCTTGTTGATCGTCGCGGCAGAGACCGCGTCGCCCTCGCCGCGCTCGACCGGAATGCTCTCGCCCGTGAGCGCCGATTGATCCACGCTCGTTTGGCCGGAGACGATCACCCCGTCCACAGGGACGCTGCCGCCCGGGCGCACCAGCACGATGTCTCCCAGCGCGACCTCTTCCAGCGGAAGCGTGATTTCCTGACCGTCCCGCTCGACCGTCGCCGTCTTAGGCGCGAGGTCCATCAGCCGCCTGATGGCCTCGCCGGTCTTGCCCTTGGAGCGCGTCTCCAGGTACTTGCCCAGGGTGATGAGCGCGAGGATCATCGCCGCGGACTCGAAGTACAGGTCCATCGAAAAGTGCATCACGCGCTCCGCGTCGTCGTGCCCCAGGCCGTAGCCGATCTCGAAGAGCGCGATCACACCGTAGAGCATGGACGCCGCCGAGCCGATAGCGATCAGGGAATCCATGTTCGGCGTGCGGTGAAGCAGCGCCTTGAAGCCGTTTTCAAAGTAAGCCCGGTTCACGTACAGCACGGGCAGCGCCAGAAAGAACTGAACCAGCGCGAACGACATCGCATTTTCCGTTCCATGCAGAATGTGCGGCAGCGGCAGGCCGACCATATGCCCCATGGAGACGTACATCATCGGCACCAGCATCAGGAAGGACACGATCAGCCGAAAACGCATGCTGCGCATCTGCTTTTCGGCGGGCAGCTCCGAGGGCTGCGCGGCGCTTTGCGACGCTTTCGCGCCCGCGGGGGACGCGCCGTAGCCTGCGTCCTCCACCGCGCGGACGACCTCCTGCGCGGAGCTCTGCCCTTCCTCGAACTCGACCACCATGTTGTTTGAAAGCAGGTTGACCGTCACGTCCTTCACGCCCGGCACCTTTCGCACGGCCTTTTCCACGTGCGCCTGGCAGGAAGCGCAGGTCATGCCGCTGACATCGAATTTTTCTTTCATGATCTTTTCTCCTCATATACCCCCAGGGGGAGGGGGTATCATGGAACCAGTATACATCCACCGCGGCCCGTTGTCAACAGAAAGAGGATAACCGAAACAGAGCGTGCGTAATCGGATTTGCACAAACGCAGGACATTTGTTATACTGGACGAAAAGACGAAGAAGGGTGGGGTGCGGCACGGCCGAGATGTGGCGGGAACACTGGCATCTGCTGGACGGCGGAATCCGCCTCGTGCTCTCCGGCCTTTCGCCCGCGTTCGTGGAAGAGGCGGCGACTCGCGCCGCCGGACTACGTGACTACGTGTTTTCCATGACCTCCATCGCCGGGCTGTAAGGCCTTGACCGGGACGCGCTGCGCGTCTGCTTTGAAAAGCGCATGGATGCGGACGGCGTGCTGCGCATTCCTAAGGAGTATGGAATGTTTCTCTGCACACGATAAGCGAAAGAATGGACGGAGACAAAAATGCTTATACTGGATGCGCTTCGGAGCACGCTGCTGGCGAGCGTGGTATTCGGGCTCGTGCCGGTCCTCTGGTGGGGAATCAAAGGCCGGAAAAAAACGGGGTTCGCCAAATCCTTCGGGCTAATCTTCCCCAGGACAGATCTGCGGTCCAGCGCAATCGCCCTTACAGCATACTGCGCGCTCTGGGCAGGAACCCACCTGCCCGTCTTCACGCAGTATACGCAGCCCTCGGCCAGCGCGTATCTGGGGCTTGGCGCGCCCGCCGTAATCCCGATCGTCATCGTCAGCTTTTTGCAGACAGGGTTTTTGGAGGAATTCCTGTTCAGAGGATTCATCAGCAAGCGTCTGGTCAGCGCGTTTGGGTATAAGGCGGGGATTCCCCTGCAGGCCGTGATCTTCGGCGGCTTACATCTGCTTCTGGCCTCCGACATAACCCCGGTGTCCGGCGCGGTCATCTTTACGACCACCGCGGCCGGCGGCTTCCTGCTGGGCTATCTAGCCGAAAGGTCGTTTAAAGGCTCAATCCTCCCGGGGGCCGCGCTGCACGGGCTGGGCAACCTCGTCATCAACCTGCTGCAGGCGTTTTCCTGAAACGCGCAGGCTAAAACGGGGAGGGCTGACGGCGCCCGCCGCGCCCATTCAGCCCATCAGCTCCTCGTAGTCCTCCGGCGTGAAGCGGTGGTAGCGCACATGGCCGCCTTCCTGCGTGAAGCAGTAACGGAAGCTGTCCGGCACCCCGTCCTCGAAGTAAACGAGGACGTCGAACTCGCTGCCCGCCGTCCGCTCCACATGCACGCGCTGCGAGCGGCTTTGAAACAGCGAGAGCACGTCGTCCAGGGTACAGTCCGCGCGTTCGATCAGGCGGATGAGCTCCGCGATGAAGGGCGCTTCTCCCATGTTCTCGTGGATATACTGGACGCCCTGCGGCGGCACGGCGAGGCAGTACCGGCCGCCCTGCGCGTCCATGACAGCCGTCACCTCGCCCAACGTCCCGCGCGCCTCCGCGCAGAAGCCGTGAAGCGCCTCCTCCAGGTGCGCCCTCTCCCCCTCGACGCCGAGCAGCCTTTGCAAAGAGGCGGGCGGATAGTACAGCCGCACCGTCTCGCGCCGGTATCCGAGCTTGAGCTGCTCCTCCACGATCACGTCGGACAAATTTTTCATCAGGTTTTCAAAGTTCATACGCTCTCGTCCTCCCCTCGCGCCGATGCGCGCCGGCGCCGCTTGATGGTCCCTATTATAGCACGAAAGGCCCCCGCAGAACCGAATCGTCCTTTCGGTTCCGCGGAGGCCCGCGTTTTCCCGCCTTACTGCGGCTGCTTGCCGATGTAGGCGAGGATGCCGCCGTCCACGTAGAGTACGTGGCCGTTCACGAAGTCGGAGGCGTCGGAGGCGAGGAACACCGCCGGGCCCATCAGGTCATCGGTCGTGCCCCAGCGCGCGGCCGGCGTCTTGGAGACGATGAACTGGTCGAACGGATGGCGGGAGCCGTCCGCCTGACGCTCGCGCAGCGGCGCGGTCTGCGGCGTCTCGATGTAGCCCGGCCCGATGCCGTTGCACTGGATGTTGTGCTCGCCGTACTCCGAGCAGATGTTGCGGGTCAACATCTTGAGGCCGCCCTTGGCCGCCGCGTAGGCGGAGACGGTCTCGCGGCCGAGCTCGGACATCATGGAGCAGATATTGATGATCTTGCCGTGGCCCTTCTTGATCATGGAGGGGATGACGGCCTTGGAGACGATGAAGGGGGCGTTCAGGTCCACGTCGATTACCTGACGGAACTGCGCCGCCGTCATCTCGCACATCGGGATGCGCTTGATGATGCCCGCGTTGTTCACGAGGATGTCGATCACGCCGACCTCCTGCTCGATCTTCGCCACCATCGCCTGCACCGCGTCCTCGTCCGTCACGTCGCAGACGTAGCCGTGCGCCGCGATGCCCTCCGCCTGATAGGCGGCCAGTCCCTTGTCCACGAGCTCCTGCTTGATGTCGTTGAAGACGATCGTCGCGCCCGCCGCTGCGTACGCCTTGGCGATGGCGAAGCCAATGCCGTAGGAAGCGCCGGTGATGAGCGCGACCTTGCCCTCCAGAGAGAATTTCTTCATGAAGTCCATTTGTGACATCTCCTTATCTGTTGATCCGAACGCGTGCAATCGCTTACTTGAGGTCGAGGGGGTTTAAGTTGTCCATGTCGTCGAACTCCTGGTTCTCGCCGCACATGCCCCAGATAAAGGTGTAGTTGCTGGTGCCCACGCCCGTGTGGATCGACCAGGAGGGCGAAATGACCGCCTGCTCGTTGTGCATGACGAGGTGGCGCGTCTCCTGCGGCTCGCCCATCATGTGGAAGACGACGTTGTTGTCCTTGAGGTCGAAGTAGAAGTAGACCTCCATGCGGCGCTCGTGCGTGTGGCAGGGCATGGAATTCCAGTTGCTGCCCGGCTCCAGCACCGTCATGCCCATGCAAAGCTGGCAGCTCTGCATGACGTCCGGGTGGAAGTACTGGTTGATGACGCGCTTGTTGCACGTCTCTGTGGAGCCCAGAGGACGCTTGGCGGCCTTTTCGATGTCCACCTTGACGTTCGGGTAGGTCTTGTGCGCCGGGCAGGTATTGATGTAGAACTTCGCGGGGTTCTTGGGATCGGCGCTTTCGAGCTTCAGCTCCTTCGCACCCATGCCCACGTACAGGCCGTCAAGGGGCAGCAGGTCGTAGACGGTGCCGTCCACGGTGATGGTGCCCCTGCCGCCCACGTTGATGCAGCCCATTTCCCGGCGCTGCAGGAAGGTGTCGGACGCCAGCTCCTTGCTGCCGGTGAGCTCCACCGCCTGGTTCACGGGCATGACGCCGCCCGCGATGATGCGGTCGAAGTGGCTGTAGGTGAATACGGCTTCGTCGGGCACGAAGACGGTTTCAATGAGGTAGTCCTTGCGCAGGCGCTCGGTGGTGTAGTGCTTCGCATCCTCAGGATGGCTGGGATAGCGTACGTTCAGTTGCATGGAAAATACCTCCTCTTGCTTGATTGAGTTCCGGTTTGTGACTTTATTATAGCATGCGATGCGCGCAAAGTCCTTGCAAATCTTCTCAAAAAGCTTGCAAATCGTAACCTGTTCGTGTATGATAATCCAATGAGCACCTGAAAGGCATGGGAGGGACGCGCGATGCAGGTATTCAGCCACTGCCAGGACGCGATCGAGGAATGCGCACGCACGCGGCGCTTCGCCGTAGCGCACCTGAGAAGCGACGAAAAGCCGCGCCATATGCACATTCACGACTGCCTGGAGATCTACTACTCCATGTCGGGCGACAAACAGTTCGTGGTCGAGGACAAGCTCTACGACGCGGACCCGGGCGATCTGTTCGTCGTCAATCCCTTTGAGGCGCACCGGCCCGTATGCGCCGAGGGCGCTGCGCACGAGCGGATGATCGTCTGCATCCATCCGGAGTACCTGCAAAGCCTTTCCACGCCGGACACGGACCTGTCGGCCTGCTTCTTCCGCCGCCCCGCGGGCTTTTCGCACCGCGTAATGCTCACGGAGAGCGAGCGGACGGACTTTACGATGCTGCTGCGCAGGCTCAGCGCGCCGCAGGGCTTCGGAAGCGACCTGCTGCAGAACAGCTGCTTCGTCGAGCTGATGGTGCTGGTAAACGGCCTGTACTTCGAGCGCCACGGCGATCTGGGCGCGGCCCCCAACCCGCACGCGAACGAACGCGCGGCGGACATCCTGACGTACCTGAACGAGCGCATCACCCAGCCGGTCTCCATCGACACGGTAGCCGAGGCGTTTTACCTTTCGCGCGGATACGTGTGCAGGCTGTTCAAGGAGGCGACCGGCACGACGATCAACAAGTACGTCGTCGCGCGGCGCATCAGCGTGGCCAAGCGCCTGCTCTCCGAGGGGAAGACCGTGCACGAGGCCTGCGAGCAGTCCGGCTTCGGCGATTACGCGCACTTCATCCGGGCGTTCGGTCAGGCGGTCGGCATATCGCCCAAGCAATACGCATTGGGCGAAGGGCGCCGCCCCTCGCCCGGTCCGGCCAAGGGCCCGACGCCCTGAACCTCCGGCCTTGCGCCAACCGGCGCGCACAGAAAACCGCGAAAAGAAAGGCGGACGCCGCAATGTATGACAGGAAAAAGGGCAAGTTCGCGCTTGCCGCCATTCTGGTTCTAGCCATGTGCGCAGGCGCGGCGCCGGCCGCATCCGCCGGGCGACCGGCGGAATCCCCCCAAGCCTGCCTCGCAGGAGGAAGGCGCGAGCCGGCAGCGAACGTCCATCGGATTCCGGTCGAGGCCGAGTCCGTCGAGAAATCCGCCTTTCACTGGATAGGCGAATACGATCTCTCCTACGGGGACAAGATCCGCTACAATGTGTCTGCGGAAACGGGGAGCGGCCTGCAGGTCGGCCTTGCCGCGCCGGGAAACGATTCGCCGGACAGAACCTTCTACACCTGGTCCACCCAGATGAACGGCGGCAGCCTGAAGGTCAGCGCCAGCTTTATCTTTTCCGCCCCTGTGGAGCCGGGGCGATACGCGTTGTTCGTCCGCGCGTCAAACGGCGGCGATTTAGGAAACGTCCGTGGCTTTGTCACGATCTCCAGGCAGGCGCTTGCGCTTGAATCGGTGACGCTCCAGGGGAAAACCTTCTATATGATCTCGACGAAGGAGCAGCTCCTGGCGCTTGCGTCGGGACAGCTCAGCCTCGATCAGGATTACATGCTCCAGCGGGACATCGACCTGTCCGACACGGAATGGATCCCCATCGGCACCGCCGGGGAACCGTTTACGGGGAGCTTTGACGGCAACGGCTGCGAAATAACCGGGCTCACAATAAGGGACCCCGGCACAAAGGCGTGCGGCCTGTTCGGGTATGCCGACGGCGCGAAGATCCACGACGTCACCCTTCGGGATTACGACATCGCCGCGGCAGGCGCAGGCCTTGAGGGCCGCTCCATCGCCCCTATCCTCGTCTTTGGAACGGATACGGAGTGTTTTGATAACTTCGCCTATCCGAAAGAATGAACGGGCTGCAAATTCCGCCATCTCAAAAGCAGGGAGGAAAACCGATGTACAACGCAGGCGCTTTTCTTGCGGGCGCGATCATTGCGGTCATGGTCTCCTGCAACGGCATGCTGCAGGCGGCCGTGGGCGACTGGACGGCCGTCGTCATCATCCACATCATAGGTCTTGCCACCATCGGGCTCGTCGTAGGATTCAGAAGAAAACGGCTGCACCTGATCGACCGCTCGCTCTCGCCCTTCCTCTACACGGCGGGCGTGCTGGGCGTGTTCACCACGGTCTTCAACAACCTGTGCTACGCGCCCCTCGGCGCAGCGCTGATGCTGGCGCTGACGCTGCTCGGCCAGCTCACCTGTGCCTGCGTCATCGACCAGTTCGGGTTGTTTGGGATGGAAAAGCGCGCGTTCAACCCCAAAAAGCTGGCGGGCTTCGCCTTAATGGCGCTGGGGCTCGGCGCGATGTACGCGTTGTAAGGAGGCATACAGCATGGCTATCTACGTCCTGCTTTCCATCGCTGCGGGCGCGCTCGTCGCGCTGACGACCTCCATGAACGCAGCGCTGGGCAAGCGCATCTCCGTCGAGGGCAGCACGCTCGTCAACTATGCGGCAGGGCTCGCCACTTCCCTCGTGCTCTCGCTCTTTCTGCGATCCCTCACCGTGCCGCGCCTCTCCGGTCTGCCCGCCTACGTCTATCTCGGCGGCGCGCTGGGCGTATGCGTGGTGCTGCTCAACTGCGTCGTGCTGCCCCGGGTGCCCGTGGTGCTGGTGACGATGCTGCTCTTCACCGGACAGGTGCTCATGGGCATGGTGGTGGACGCGCTGAACGGCATCCCGCTGACGGCCGGCAAGGTCTTCGGCGCGCTGCTGATCGTCGCGGGGCTGCTCTTTAACGTATGGGTGGACAGCAACGAAAAAAAGAAAAAGAGATAAGTGGAGATAACCTTCCAATTATCCCGAACTATTTATTCAAAAGTGGAGAGTTCTATGCAAATCAAGCGCAAAATCAACCGAAGGATGGCGATTGTCTGCCTATTCGTGCTGTGCCTGCTGATCCTGCTCGCCGCCCTCATGCCCTACGTAGACGACGACTGGGACTGGGGCACGCAGGGGGGGCTTGACCGGCTGTCGGAGGGCTTTGCGGACTACAACGGGCGCTACCTGGGGAACCTGCTGGTGCTGCTGCTCACGCGCGCGCCGCTCCTCAAGGCGCTGATGGTGGGCGCGGGCTTCTTCCTGATCGCCTACCTGCCCGCGCGCGCGGCAAAGCGGGATAGCGCAGAGGCCGTTCTGCTTTCCCTGACGCTGCTGCTCTGCATGCCCGCGGACATGCTGGGTCAGACGATGGCCTGGGCTTCGGGCTATGCCAACTACGGCGCGGGCACGGCTCTGCTACTGCTCTCTATTGCGCTGATGGCGCCCGTCTGGGAAGGGAAGCGCCTGCCTCCCCGGCGTGCGCCCGCGCTCTTCGCGCTCGGGCTGTGCGGCTCCCTGTTCATGGAGCACGTAACCCTCTGCCTGCTCGCGATGAGCCTGGGCGTCCTCGTCTACACCTCGCTGCGCGCGCGCAGGATGCAGGGCGCGCTGCTGCTCTTCTTCGCAGGCGCAGCGCTCGGCACGCTCCTCATGTTTTCAAACGGCGGCTATCGGGCCGTGGGCGCGGCGCAGGATCCCTATCGTGCATTTCTGCTGCCGGGCGGGCAAAACCCCATCCTTTACTACAGCGGGGAGTACGCTTCCCGCATCCGTCCGCACTTGTTCGACCGGAATCTGCCGCTGCTGCTGTCCCTGACCGGAACGGCGCTGGTCTTCGCCGTGCGGCGCGGCGGGCGACTTCCCCGCCTTTGCGCGCTGACGCTCCTGCTGTGCGCCGCCTATTTCGGCGTGCGCGCGGCAAATCCGGGCTGGTCACCCCTGGCCGCATACACCGCGCACTTTGAAAATCTGCTTTCTCTCGCCGCGGCCGCCGCGCTTTTCGGACTCGCGCTCTGCGCGGGAGAAGCGCCGCATCGGCGGCGAATGGTCTTCACGCTGCTGTGCATTCTCCTGCTCACCGCACCGCTCTTCGTCGTGCGGCCGGTGAACGCGCGCAACTTTCTGCCCATGTACGCATTGGAAATCGCCTTTACGCTCGACCTGCTCGCCGAGGCAGGTATGCTGACGCTGCTTCCTCGCCTGCGCGCGTCCCTTTGCGCGGTGCTGTGCGTGGTCTTCTGCTTCCTCTTCAGCATTTACGGCAAGGATTTCTCGGTCAGCCGTGAGCGCGCAGACTATGTGCGGACGCAGGCGCAATCGGGCGCCTCCTTCGCCTATCTGCCGCACCTGCCCTATGAGCGGCCCTACACCTGGGCTGCGACGCCGGGCGATTCGCAGCTGACGCACGTGTTTTTCAAGGCATTTTACGGCCTGCCGGAGGATCTTGAGCTGCGCGTGGTCGATTACGACGAGTGGTACGTCCTCCGCCGTCTCGAGCCCGGGCAAATCTCCGCCATGACGGAGGAGGAGATCAACGCCTGGATGATAGAAGAGGCGGGCATTCCGCTCACCGTGCAGGAGAAGCCTTAAAAAGACGCCCCGCGTACAAAGCCTATTTCTCGCCGCAAAGGCGACGCAAGAGATGGTCTCCCCTTCACGCATGCCCTTTTACAAGACGATACTTTGTTGATGGTCTGAGCCGCCCGATGGGGCGGCTTTCTTCATTGGGACGCCGAAGGGCGCGACATGGGCCCGTCCATACGATCTCACAAAAGGGCAGTACATCGCATAAATTCAGTTGCTTTGTACGAGGAGCGGCGTTATAATTGATATAATATTGTAAAAACCGCCAAATTGTTGCTGTGGATCGGGACGCGGCAACCAAACAAATGAGGAGACGTGGCGCAGACGATGAGAACAAAACGAGGGTTCCAGCTTTATACCGGCATGTGGGTTATCGCGGTTCTGCTCCTGGTCGTAATGCTCTGGCGAAATGTAGGCGATGCGCGAATCATCAACTACAGCGGACTGGTTCGGGGCGCCACGCAGCGGCTGGTCAAAGAGGAGCTGGACGGTCAGCCGGACGACGAGCTGATCGCGCGGCTGAACGGGATCATCTATGACCTGAGAACCGGCGAGGGAGCGTACGGGCTTGCGAAAAACAGCGGCAAGGCATTTCAGCAGCAGCTGACGGAACTGAATCTGGTTTGGGAAAGCATAAAAGAGGAAATTTACTCCGTGCGCTCCGGGGCCGTATCGGACAGGCAGCTCTATGACCTGAGCCAAAGACACTTTGAGATGGCGGACCGGCTGGTCCTGCAGGCCGAACAGGACTCCAATCAGAAACTCATCAGCTTTATTACGGTTTACTTTCTGATCCTGCTTCTCTCGGTTGCCGCTTTCGTGATCGTAAACAAGCGCAACCAAAAGACCCTGAAGGCGGCAACCTCGACGGATAAGCTGACCGGGCTTATGAATCGAGCCGGATTTGAATCCGTGGCCGCCGACCTTTTATCCCAGCATGCCCGGACAAAATTCGTGATCGTCCAGTTCGACGTCAATAATTTCAAGGTCGTCAACGACTCCATCGGTTATGCGCAGGGGGATCAACTGCTGCGTGTGCTGGCCGATGCAATCGTGGATTGGCAGAAGGGTGCGTACGTCTGCGCGCGCATCGACGCGGACGACTTCATTCTCTTGGCCGAAAAGAAAGACGCCTTGATCGACGAACTGAAAGCCGTGCTCGAGCAGGCGGTAAAGGCGCAAAAATTTTTAAGCCCGTTCGGCGGCATGGATTTTACCTTTGGGGCTTATCAAATCCTCGACAACGGGGAGTTGATCAAGACCGTGATGGACAAAGCAAACACGGCCCATAAGACGGCAAAGACGCAGGCGCACAAATCGCTTGTCTGGTATGACGAACAGCTCCTGCAAAAGCTGAGGCTGGAGCGCAGGCTGAAAGAACAGCTGTACCACGGCCTGTCCAATCAGGAGTTTGAACTGTACCTTCAGCCCCGGGTAGAATTATCCGATATGCGCGTTGTGGGGGCCGAAGCGCTGGTACGGTGGGAGCTTCCAGGACACGGCACCCTATATCCCGACGCCTTTATTCCGCTTTTTGAAGAAAATGGATCGATTGCGGAGCTCGACTTTTATATGCTGAAAAAGGTCTGCGCGTACCTGCACAGCCGCCGGGAGCAGGGGCAGGAGCTGTTCCCCATATCGGTCAATTTTTCACGCGTCACCCTTTATCATCAGGCGTTTTACGAAACCTTTCACACCCTTGTGGAGCAGTATAAAATCCCGCACGACTGCATCGAGCTGGAGGTAACGGAAAGCGCCTTTAACGACATTGCGGATGGGGTTCTCCAGACGCTATCCAGGCTGGATGATGAGGGTTTCCCCATAGCCATGGACGATTTTGGATCCGGCTATTCCAGCCTGAATCTGCTGGGCAGGCTGCCGCTGCAAATCATCAAGCTGGATAAAGCGTTCCTGCAAGAGGCGGATGAACACGAGAACGTAAAGGACATCATTGTTTTCGCGGTGGAGCTGGCCCATACCATGGGAAGTCAGATTGTCTGTGAAGGCGCGGAGGAGATTCAGCACGTCCATTTCCTCCAGGAGATCGGATGCGACTACGCCCAGGGCTATTACTTTACCAAGCCCATTTCACAGGAAGCATTCGACCGCAAATATCCCGTTTTTGAAAGGCGGACTCCTCTGCCGCCGCGGCGCATGCTCCGCAGCGGCGCCTCAGCCATTCCAAACTGGGAAATGAAAAGCCGACGGATGTTTGAAGAAATCCTCGTTGAAACCTTCCCGGGGTTTTTGAGCCTGAGAAACGAAGAGCAACAGATCGTCTATCTGAATCAAAACTTCAGGGACTGGATCGCGAAGTATACGGACGTCGATCCGCTGGGCAAAACAAATCTCGACCTGGCCGCCGTCGTGCCGGAAAACGTCGCAGATACCCTCATGCAGTGCCACGAAGGCAGCCTGAATCCGCTAAAGTCCCAAGCCGCGCTGTCTGGAACGAAAAAACTGCTGGAATTCAAGGGCGCGGCGGGGACCGATGAGCCGTCGCAGTATTTTGACACGCTGAAATACTGGATTACGCTGGACGGGTTAAAGTACATTTTCACCATCTCCTACGACGTGACCGGGCTTTATCAGGAAGTCGTTTGAGGCCGCCGACGCAGAAAAATCCCCACAGAACCAAACAGTGCCCGCGCCATGAATCAGCGCGGGCACTGTTGAATTTTCTATGCGTCCTTCCGCTTCTCACGGCTCCGCTTGTTGATGAAGTAGGCGCAGACGAACGAAGCGATGTTGAGCGCGGCAATGCCCATCAGCATGCCCGCCGAAAACTCGCCGGAAACCTGCACGCCCACGAGCGTCGCGGTCAGCATGCCCGGCAGCATGCCGATGAAGGAGCCCAGCAGAAACGAACGATAGTTCATGCGGATAGAGCCCATGAAGAGGCTGGCCAGATCCTCGGGAACGAAGCCCAGCACGCGCAGCGTGTAGGCGAGCAGAATGTCGTTATCGCGGTTGGCGTCGCGCACCTGTCCCAGCTTGGGGTGCTTTTCAATAAGGCGCACCACGATGTCCGTACAGGAGAATCGGCCGATGAGGTAAGGCACCGTCGTGCTGACCAGGATGCCGATGAGTCCCACGGTCACCGCCCAAACCGGCGGCAGGATTAGTCCGGTCGCGAAGTAGAGCACCATCACCGGAAAGACGAGCAGGAGCGGTTCTACTGCGTACGCCGCGAGCATGACCGCGGAGGCCGCCCACAGATTCTGCGGCGTATAGTTGAGCACGTCGTCCACGGTAATGCCTCTTACGCGGAAGCCCACGAAGATCATCAGCGCGAACATCACCAGCAGCGGCAGCCGCCGCAGCCAGATAGCGCCGTTTGTTTCCTTGCGCATAGACTGCCCCCTTTCTTTATATCAGCGGTTAAACGTCCGTTCTTCCGCTTCCCGGTAAAATACGCCCTGCGGCGCACGGTAATGCTCATCCCACGGCTTATTTTTCCCGCAGTAATGCACGATCGCGGTCTGCCGCCGCACGGTTTCCAGATTGAAGCGCTGCAGCTTGGCGGCGCTGAGCAGGCCGAAGTAGCGCATGTCCAGGTTGTACACCAACGGGTCCAGCAGCGCGGTGCGGCCGCCGTACAGGGCGTTGAGCGTGTCCTGGTCGGGCAGCACAAGCTTCGCCCTGTTCTGCTCGATGAAGGAGAGCGCGGCCCCCACGTCCTGCTCCAGCCGCAGCAGCGACAAATTCATCAGCAGCACGCCGGAATTGAAGTAGCGGCTCTCCACGGGCATTTGCAGCCGCAGCTTGTGGGTGATCTCCGCGGCGACGTTAATCGACCATGCGGCCGCGAAAAAGCGATCCGCAAGCTCCATGTCGTACAGCGGCGAGAGGTCCCTTAAGACCACCATGTCCGGGTCGAGATAGAGCGCGCGGGAAAGTGCGTCCGGCAAAAGCCCCGCGGCGAAGATGCGAAAGTACATCTCCCGCGAAAAGTGGAACGTCACCGGGGCATCCTGCAGGAAATCCTGCGAAACGGACACCGGGTGCAGCGCATAGCCGCCCTCTCCCAGCGTCCCGCGGATGAAGCCGATATCCCCCCCGGTGAGCTCCGTATGCAGGATGTATACGTCGATAAAGCGGCCTGTGTGCGCGTCCAGCAAAGACCGCAGCATCACGCAAAGCGGCCGTATATAGTTGCGGTTGATCGTCACCACGACGTTCATGGGCGCTTCCATCGCCTCCATACTCGTCCCCCCTTTCCCCCGGAGCACCCGGTCAAAGAAATAGCGGGCGCTCGCTTCGGAGCGTCCGCTAATACGCATCCTCTGGTTCATACACGACGGATCGGAAGGCCTTGAGCGGGTAGATCACCTGCACGACCTGGCCGATAATCGCATCTCGGGCGATGGCCCCGACCACGCGGCTGTCCCGGCTGTTCTGCCGGTTGTCGCCCATCACGAAGTAGTAGCCGGGCGCCAGGGTAATGGGCCCCAGGTTGTCCATCCTCGGGTGCTCGAGCATGTCCTGCGGCACGTACTCGCCGTCTACGTAGAGCACGCCCTCGCGCAGCTCGACCGTCTCGCCCGGCAAGCCAAAGACGCGCTTGACGTTGAGCTTCTGCGTATCCCCGGGATAGTAACAGGCCACGACGTCGTAACGCTTGGGATCGTCGAAAAGGTAGGGATACTTGGCGACGAGCACGTATTCGCCATCCTTCAGCGTTTCCAGCATAGAACGGCCGTCCACCTGCACGGGCTCGGCGATATAAGCCCGAACAAAGCCCGCGATGAGCAGCACCGCGACGAAGACAAGCAGCCACTCGAGCAGTTCCCGTCCGCCGCGCCGTTCCTCCTGTTCCTGCTCCTCCGCGGGACGCGAAGGGGTGGGGCCCTGCGGCGCAAGGTACGCATCCGTCATGCCCATCCCACCTCTTCGCCTCGGCCGCGCTTAATCCTCGATCCTGCGGAAGTTGTCAAACGGATAGATGACAAACTGGACATGTCCCTTGATCGCTGAGCGCGAAAGCGCGCCAACCTGCGGGTTACGGCTGTCGTTGGAATGATCGCGGTTGTCTCCCATCACGAAGTAGCAGTCCTGCGGCACGGTGTAGGGCCCATAATTGGCCAGGCTGGCCGTGCGGTCGAAGTCCTGCTCCACAAATTCGCCGTTTACGTACAATTCGCCCGCGCGCAGTTCGATCGTCTCGCCCGGCAGGCCAATGACGCGCTTGACGAAGTTTTCCGGCACCTCGCCGATGCCCAGCAGCCCCGCGCGCATGCGATCCGGGTAATGGCAGATGACGATATCGAAGCGCTCGGGATCCCCGAACAGGTAGTCGTACTTCGTAGCGATCATGTACTCGTGGTCGAGCAGCGTGTTCATCATCGACTGCCCGTCCACGCTGACCGGCTCGAACAGGAACGTGCGCACCACAAACGCCAGCACGCAGGCTACGACAAACACCATGATCCACTCAAACACTTCGCGCTTCGCACTCTTCTTTGCTTTTTCTTTGCCGCCCTCCTGGGCGCCGGTCTGGTTCTCCAGCTTTTCCACGTCGTTTTCAGCCATGGGGTTTCTCCTCTTTTCCAGATGCTTGTAGGGCCCCGGGGACGCTCTCGCCGTCCTCCGCGTGGGCAATGCACTTCTTCATGCGTTTGACGAATTCGGCGCGATCCATCATCACGATGCGCCCGCAGCCCGTGCACTTGATCTTGATGTCCGCGCCAACGCGGATGATCGTCCATCGGTCGCTTCCGCACGGGTGCGTCTTTCGCATCTGCACCAGATCGCCCAGCCGTAAATCATCCATCGCGCCGTCTCCTCTTTCTCACTCGCCCGCCGCTCCATGGGGCGGGAAATTCATTTGTATATTATATCAACATTACGGCCGGTTGGCAAGCGCGTACGATCCCCAAATGTTGTAAGCCGTCCGCCCGCCCGCTCGGACTGGGCAGCGCCACCAGCAGCAGCGACGTAAGGAGGCCGGCCGCGATCAGCCTTCCCAGCCGCCGTCTCGCATTTTGCGCAAGCGCCGCCTGCCCCGCCGCCCGAAGCATCGCGGCCTCCAGCCCCGGTGAAACCGTGAACCGATCCGCCGCGGCGCGCCGCCGCAGCGCCTCGTCCAGCGCCCTGTTTTTCATTCTTCCTCCTCCTTCAGCATGGTTTTCAGCTGCTTGCGCCCGCGGGATAGGCGCATGAGCACGGTGGAAAGCGGGCAGGAGAGGATGCCCGCGATCTCCCGCGCCTTGAAACCCTCGTAGTAGTAGAGCACCAGCACGCGCCGCGTGGCCGGGGGCAGGCGCAGCAGCACCTCGTACAGGCTGCCCGGCCGTGCCGCGACCGGCGGCTCGGGGCGCTCTACCTCCGCGCAGGGAAGCTCATGTTTCGCCTTTCGCAGGATGTCCAGCGCACAGCGCGCCGTGATGCGAAGCAGCCACGGCCTGAGCCTCTGCTCGTCACGAAGCGTATGCGCCGCCGCGTACGCATGAAGCACCGCCTCCGACACGGCGTCCTCCACGTCCTGGGGGCTGTTCAGGATGCTCGCCGCCAGGCGCGCCATGCTGACGCGATGCTGCCAGATGCCTGCGTCGAGCGCCTCCCGATCCATCGGCCTCTCCCCCCTTTCCCGTGACGTCTATAAGACGGACCGGCCGTGCGGATTATCACGCCCCGGGCAAAAATATTTTGGCGGCCGCCCGCATAAAGACGGCAAACGGCCCCGCTTCCGGCGTGGAAGCGGGGCCGCGCTGTCGTTTGAACTCATCCTTCGACGGGCGTAGAGAGATCCCACGGCTCGTAAATCTTGGGCACGTCGCTGATGAGACGCTTGGTGTAGGCTGCCTTGGGGTTTAAGATGACCTCGTCGGCGGAGCCGCTTTCCACGAACTTGCCGTGCTCCATGATGTATACGCTGTCGGAGATGTAATAGGCCAGGCCGATGTCGTGCGTGATGAAGATGATCGTCATGCCCGTCTCGTCGCGCAGGTGCAGCAGCATATCCAGAATCGTCGCGCGCGAGCAGGCGTCGATCATGGAGGTCGGCTCATCCGCCAGCAGGATGCTGGGCTTCAGCAGGAAGATGCGCGCGATCATCAGGCGCTGCATCTGTCCGCCGGAAAGCTCGAAGGGGTACTTGTTCGTCAGCTCCGCGTATTTGAGGTTGACGAACCCGCAGGCCTCCGTCATCATTTCGACCTTTTTTTCCTTGGAAAGGCGGCGGCCGCCGCGCATGTTGATGCAGTCCAGCAGCACGGTGTCGATCTTGTTAAAGACGTTGAAGGAGGAGAAGGGATCCTGAAAGATCGCCTGAATGCCCTTCCAATATTCCTTTTTCTTGGCGCCGCTGGAGATGTCCCTGGGCTTTCCCTGGAAGAAGATCTCGCCCTCGGTGGCGTTCAGGAGCCCGAGCAGCATCTTCGACAGCGTCGTCTTGCCGCTGCCGCTTTCGCCCACGATGCTCACCAGTTCGCCCTGACGAAACGCAAAATCCACATGATCGACCGCTACGGTCGTCTTGTTGCCGTAACCGAAAACCTTGGTTACCCCCTTGCCGCTCAGGCAGAGAGGGCGTTCTTTCACGTTTTCATTCTTCATCCTGATACAACTCCCTCAAATGCGCCACGGAATGGCCGCAGCGGTATGTCCGTCCTTCTCCCGCGTCGATCATCGGCATGGCGCTCGCGCGGCACAGAGGCACCGCGTACTTGCACCGCTCGGCAAACCGGCAGCCCTGGGGCGGCTTTTTGAGGTTGGGCGGCGTGCCGGGGATCGCCGTCAGCTTGTGCGCACGGGTCCCCTCCTCGGGCACGAGGATGGACTTCATCAGTCCGCGCGAGTAGGGATGAATCGGGTCGAAAACCATTTCCTTGGCCGTGCCGCGCTCCACGATCTGCCCGGCGTACATGACCATGATGTCGTCCGTCACGTTGTAAAGGAGCGGCAGCTCGTGCGTGATGAAGATCATGGCCTTGATGTACCCCTTCTCCATCATCTCCCGGAGCATGCGAATGACCATCTTCTGGCTGGTGACGTCCAGGGCGGAGCTCGGCTCGTCCGCGATCAGCACCTTGGGGGAAAGAATGGTGGAGATCGCAATGACCACGCGCTGCTTCATGCCGCCGGACAGTTCCACCGCGTGTTTCTCCAACGCGCTCACCGGCAGCCCCAGCTCGGCGAAGCGCGCCTTGGCCATCTCCTGAATCTCCTTTTTGTCGCGCTTCGGGTCGTGGGCCAGGATGACGTCCTCCACAAATTTACTGATCTTGCGCGTGGGATTGAGCGCGTTCATGGCCGCCTGGGGAATGTAGGCGATCTCAGTGCCCAGGATGTTCTTGCGCACGTCGTCCGGCTTCATGCCGGAAATATTCCGTCCGTCGATGACGATGTCGCCGCTCGTGTAGTGCAGCGGCGCGAAGTAATAGCCCATCAGGCTGAGCGCCAAGGTCGATTTGCCGCAGCCGCTTTCGCCCGCGATGCCCAGGCTCTTGCCCTCCTCGATCTTGAGCGACACGTGATCGACCGCATAGACGTCCTCGTGAAAGCGGGTGATGTATTTCGTCGTCAGATCTTTGACTTCCAGTATCGTCTTGCTCATGGCTTCGCCCTCCTTAGTCTCTCAGCGTGGGATTGAAGACCTGATCCAGCCCCGTGTTCATCAGGTTCAGCGAGAACGAGATGAGCGCGATGGTCAGGATGACGGGGAAGTACGCCCACCACGAGCCGTTCAGGTGCGCGGAATAGAGCATGGCCCAGTTCATCATCAGGCCCAGGGTCGGCACCTCGGTGGTCTTCGGGCCCAGGCCCAGCAGCGAAAGCTGCGCCTCAGCGAGGATGGCCGAGCTGATCTGCAAAATGAAGGCCATCACCACGTAACTGGCAATGTAGGGCAGGATATCCGTCATGATGATGCGCATCAGGCTGTGGCCGGAGAGCTTGGAAAGGTTCACATGGTCGCGCCCTCTTAGCGAAATTACCTGCGAACGCACGGAGCGCGTCGTCCACACCCAGGAGGTCAGGCCGATGACCAGCGCGACGGTCGACGCGCCGCGCTGATCCTGACCGATGGAATAAGAGATGAGGATGAGCAGCACGAAGCTGGGGATGACGGTAAAAATATTGGTAACGAACATGATGATGTCGTCGACGATGCCGCCCAAATACCCGGCCAGCAGGCCCAGCATCAGGCCGATCAGCGTGGCGACCGTTCCGGCGATGAGGCCGATCCGGATGGAGGTGCCGCAGGCGGATACCAGCTCCTTGAGCACGTCGCGCCCAAAGTTATCCGTGCCCAGGGGCAGCGTGAGCGTATTGGCGACGTCCGCGACGTTCACGTAGTCGTTCTTCCCGATGGTGCCCTTTTCCGCGAGCTCGCCCGTCTCTGTATCCGGCACCATGACGCTCAGCTGCGCTGCGCTGGTGAGCTCGTTTAACCGCCTATCGATGCGTGAACAGGCGTTGCGCTGCGCCTTTGTCATGCCGCTGGGGCGAAGGGAGGCATCGTATCCCGCGTGCCAGAATTCGATCAGCGCTTCCGTATTGGTGATGTCGAGGCCGCTCACATCGATGCCCGCGGCGCTGAGCCAGCCGACCATGGTGATGCGGTCCTCATAGCTGAGCAGCTTGCCCATGCGCTTGTCGTCCGCATCCGAAAGCTTGAATGTATTTCTGCTGGAATCGACGGAATCGTACAGCGAGAAGTACGTGCCCGGCCTGAGCAGGCCGTCGCCGATGATTTCTAGCGGATTGCCGGGGTTAAAGAGGGGGTAGAAGAACATGAGCAGCAGGATGAACACAAAGATGCTGAAGCCCGCCACAAACTTCGGGGAGTGAAATACCTGACGCAACGTATTTTTCATATGATCTCCTCCCCTCAATCAAACTGCGCGGCCTTGACGCGCGGGTCGATGAAGCCGTAGACGATGTCCAGCACAAAGGTACAGATCAGCACCATGAAGGTGATGATCAGCGTCGTCGCGGAGATCAGCGGATAGTCCCCCGCGGTGACCGCCGCGTACATGGTAGAACCCAGCCCCGGATAGCTGAAGATGATCTCCGCCACCAGCGCGCCGCCGATCATGGTGCCGATCGAAAGCGCGAGGCCGGTTACCTGCGGCAGCATGGCGTTACGGAACACGTAGCCCACGATCTTGCGGTCCTTGATGCCCAGGAAACGCGCGTATTTTACATAATCGGCGTTCAGCTCGTAGATGGACATGGATCGCATGCCCACCGCCTGGCCGCCGATGGATATCAGCACGATGGACCAAAAGGGCAACTGATAATGCCAGATGACCGATTTGATGAAGTTCCAGCTGAAATTGGGGATCATTTCAAACGAGTAGCCTCCCGCGGTCGGCGCGATCCCCAGCTTGATGGCGAACACGACCAGCAGGATGACCGCCATGCCGAAGGCGGGGATGTTGCTCATGAACAGCGAAACAGGCATGAGCACCTTGTCAAAGCCCTTGCGGATATAGGCGGCCAGCGCGCCCAGAAGATTGCCCAAAAACCAACCGACGATGATCGCGGGCAGCTGAAGGCAGATCGTCCACATGATCGCGCTGGAGATGATGTCCGAAACCGTGCGCGGGTATTGGCTGAAGGAAACGCCCAGGTTGCCGTGGAAGAGGTTCTTGACGAAAATGAAGAACTGCTCGTACATCGGCTTGTTCGTCCCAAACTCTTCCTGATAGCGCGCGTAGACCTGCTGAATCGCGGTCGGGTCCGTCGATCCCTGAAGCGTCTTTCCGGCGATGGCAGCCACAGGATCGGCGGGCATCAATCGCGGCAGGGTAAAATTGACGATTACGGCCGCGACGAGCGTAATCAGGAACCATACGATTTTCTTGGTAAAGTATTTCCGGTATCCCTTCATGTTCCATTCCCCCTGAAATGTTCAGCGCCGATCCATCCCTCGATAATGCAGAGAGGGGCGTGCCGCCAAGCGGCCTTGGCGGCATGCCCCCTCTCTTGCATCATGAGGTTTTACGGATTGACAAGCTCCAGATCGAACAGTGCAGCGATGCCATAGCCGTCGGTGCAGTCGGCCGGCGGAATGTTGCGGCCGTCGCCGTCTTCCGGATAGTTGGTCCAGATGCTCTCGTTCACGGCGTGGAACACGGCCGGACGATACATCAGCGAGAAGGAGGGAACTTCGGTCAGGTAGATCTCGGTCGCCTCGGTGTACAGCTTATTCAGCTCGGCCTCGTCGGTCGTCAGCGGAATCTGCGCGATGATCTCGTCCGCGCGCTCGTTCTTGTACTGGCCGAAGTTGCCGGTCCAGTTGTTCTGCACGCCGATCAGGTCGCCGCCCATGAGCTGGCGAACGCGCGCCCACGGCATGGAGGGAGCGGCCGCGCCCACGGAGTACATGAAGATCTGATACTCGGTCTGATCCGGGTTGGTGAACACGGTCTGATAGATGGACCATTCGGGGTAGAGGGTCGTGATTTCGACGCCGATGTTCTTGCCGGCCGCAGCCACGATTTCCATGGCGGCCTGCCAGTCGGTCCAGCCGTTCGGGCAGCAGGCGTTGAAGCTCAGCTTCTTGCCGTCCATCTCGCGCCAGCCGTCGCCGTCGTTGTCCACGATGCCGGCCGCGTCGAGCAGCGCCTTCGCGCCTTCGATGTCGTTGCCGACCCACTGCAGATCCTTCACGGCCTCATGGTCGTACATGGCCTGCTCGCCCGCGGTCGGGTTCATGACGGAACGCGGCACGTCCGCGAACGAGGGGCTCTGGTTGGTCATCGCGTTGGCGATGATGGTATCATAGTCCACCGCCATGGCGATGGCCTTGCGCAGATCGCGGTTCTGCAGCTCGGGGATGTTCATGTTGAACCAAGCGGTCGGCATGGTCAGGCACACGCCGTAGGGCGCTTCTTCCATGTAGGTGGAAATCGGCAGCCCGTCCTTGAGCCACAGGTTCTGGATGTTGGGCAGGAACTGCTGGTTCACGTCGATTTCGCCCGCCTTAAAGGCGACTTCCAGCGCGGCGTTGTCGGCGTAGATGCCGTGCGCGATGTACTTGGGCACCGGCAGCTTGCCCCACATGGAGGCGTCCTGGCCCCAGTAGTTGTCGTCGCGCACCAGCACGACCATCTGGTCGTTGGCGAAGAACTTGGTGTACGGGCCGGACCAGACGACGTCTTCCGCCGGGTCGTTGGCCATGGCCACGCCGTCGCCGCCGCAGCGGGTCTCAAGCGTTTCCAGCCAGCCCTTTTGCGCGATGAAGACGCCCGTGAGGAAGTCCTTCAGGAGCAGCGGGTTGACCGGCTTGCCGTCCTCCGTCAGCTTGGCCTTGATGACGACGGTAGCGTCGTCCGCGGCCTCGATGGCGTCGATGTAGCCCTGATAGGCGACCGCGGCGGTGTTGCCCGTGGCGATGTCGATTTCCCAGGTCTTCACCACGTCGTTTGCGGTGACCGGCGTGCCGTCGGACCACTTCGCCGCGGGGTTGATCTTCACGGTCACTTCGGTCAGGGCGTCGTTCCAGACGGGCTCGCCCTCGGCCAGCAGCGGTTTCATGGAGCCGTCCATGAAGTTGTACATGTA
Organism: Beduinella massiliensis; assembly: GCF_900199405.1. Taxonomy (NCBI): domain Bacteria; kingdom Bacillati; phylum Bacillota; class Clostridia; order Eubacteriales; family Beduinellaceae; genus Beduinella; species Beduinella massiliensis. The sequence goes on along the minus strand of NZ_LT963430.1, from coordinate 193,891 downwards.
CAGGGTTTCAAACATGATGGTGCGGCTGCCCTGCGCGTTCGCGGTGGTAGCCATCGCGTTGTTCTGGTTAGCGCCGACAGGATTCCAGGAGTTGACGGTACCCCACTGCTGTCCGCCAAAGTACAGCGTCTCGTTGCGGGGCAGCTCGGTTACGTCCTGCGCATGGGCTGCAAGGCCCATGGACAAGACCATGACCAGCGCGAGAAAAAGGGCCGCGAGTTTCCTGTTTTTCATGTTTTCTCTCCTCCGTTAATTTTTATTTTCCACAATCCGCCAAATACAGGGATTGGGAGAATACGCAGGCAGATGAACCGCCGCGCCCCGGCGGCACAAAATACAGACATTTTATGACGGCCTCGATCGGATGTCCTGCGGAAGCATTCTGCCTTCCCGGACGTCCGGTGTTTTCTTTTTTGGCGCGGCCCGAATGGTCTCCCATTTGCGCCACCGTGCGCGTCCAAGGGCGGCGCCTGTAGAATCCCCCGTGCCTAAACCGTTTTCGTTTTTCGGAAAAATAAAAGGCTTTTCTGATTCGCACGACACCCCATCGCCATTTAATCCACTATTTCCCGCATCTTCTTGAACACATTATACAAACTCTTTCAAAAAAATGCAACCCATTTATTAAATTTTACCTCAAAAGATTGATTTTCGTAAAATTTATAAATCCATATCATGCGGATTCCCCCATATTCCGCACGTCTTATTGCTCTAAAAGAATATGATTTATGTGGTTTTTTATGACAAACAACGAAAATTTTCTTGGACACTATCGAAAGACCCGCAGCGGCGGACGGGACGTCCTTCGCTGCGGGCATCAGATTCTCGATAAAGTTTCGCCACGTAAGAGGGGCTGCAAGAGGGAGAGCCTCCCCCGCTGCCTTCGCGCAAAATGGATCTTTATTTTACGCGCGGCCCGTAGGTGCTCAAAGCAGGCCGGCGAACGGATTGTCGATGGTCACGCGGCCTTCGCAGGTGTCGCCCACGCCGCTGTACAGGTCTACCCTGCCGTCTTCCCTTTTCACGATGCCGGACGTAAAGGCGCAGTCGAGCAGGTTCGGCATCTTGGCCGGCGCGGCGGGGTAACTGCGCCTCGTAGCGATGATCTTAGGCTCTGTCGCCTCGTGCGTCTTCGGATCGAAGATGAAGGCCACATTCAGGTAGACCAGCTGTTCCGCCGCGGCCTCACCCTTTTCCTGATAGCACTTATGCCCAATCACGCCGACGCGGCCGTCCCGCAGCAGATAGCACTGGTTGCAGCCGCCCCATTCCCCGCGGCCGAAGAGATTGCCGATGGCGGGCGCGCCCGCGATGACGTCCGAATTCAGCGCATTCAGGCTGTCGATCACCGCAAAGCCGATGACCGCGCCCGACCCGTACTTTTCCTCGACCTCCGGGCCGCGCGGGCGCGAAAACACGCCGATGCGTCCGTCCGCCAGCTGGATCAGGCGGATGTCCTTCATCCTGTCCGGGCCGGTGGTAAAATAACGCATGTCCTCCAGCTCCGTGCCCCGGTAAAAGTAGCCGTAGTACGTCTCGATGTTTCCCGACTGCTTGCGCACATGCGTGCCGCCCAGCACGAGTTCGCCGCCGATCCGCTGAATGAACGGGTCCTCCAGCGGATAGATCATCGATTCGGGCACGATTGTATAGGTATCCTTGCCCGTCTTTTCAAACAGGCGTACCCAGGAGCGCGCCCATTCGCCGCGCCGCTCCACGCGGCCATAGATGTACTCGCGCCCGTTCCAAGAGAAGGGGATGGAGCAGTTGTACACGTCGAACCCGTCGACGCCCAAAAAGGTGAGCAGCGCAGCGTCGTAAATTTTGCCCTCCCGCTCAAAGCGGGCTTTCTTTTCGCGCATGTCCATTGCGAAGCCTCCACATATCTGTCCTGCTTGGCCGCGTTACAGGCGGCCCATAAAGAGCTTTTTGTTTCTTCTTCACCCCTGCGCGTTCTTCCTTCTTTTCCCGCTGATTTCGCAAAGTCCGCCGTATCCTTCTGTTTTCGCGTTTGTTTTCTTGTAAAACGGGGTAAATTGTTGTATGATAGATGCGGCATTCCGCATTCATATTGCTTTCACCTTTCGGTGAAATTTTAGAGGAGGAATCTTCCCATGGCGAACGTCACCAAGGAAATGTCCATCGGCGAGGTGCTGCGCCTGAACCAGGGTACCGCCCGTATCTTCATGGAATTTGGCATGCACTGCCTGACCTGCCCGCACGCGACCGCTGAAAGCATTGAAGATGCCGGCAGCGTACACGGCGTCAACGTGGACGAGCTCGTGCATCAGCTCAACGAATACCTGGCCGAGCAGGCATAAGTCAGCTATAGCCGCAAGGCGCGCGGAGGTTCCAAGCGAACCCCGCGCGCCTTTTTTGTCCGCGCCGCAGGCGGGCTCGGCACAGAGATTTCCCAAAGAAAATCCCCAAAACTCCGCTTATCCGCAGGCCCTTTCTGTTTCAGCCGCAAGTTATCCACAAAAAAGCCGAAAATGTGGACAATTCTGTGGAAAACTTTGCACAACCTTTCAACATGCGGTTTCACCAGCAAAACCCGACATTTCCCGACCCTTTTCCACATTGTCCACAGGAAAGGCGGCAAAAGGTGTGGAAAATGCCGTGGAAGGATGTGCGCAAAATGGAAAAGGTGCCCGCCGGTTTTTGGTGAAACTCTGGAAATTGTGCGCCCCAAAAAATCGCCCAAAGAAAGAGGCGCACTCCGCCTTGCGAAAAAGCGATGCGCATGCTATCATAAACAGACTGATATAAGGAAATGAAATTTTCGTTTGAAAGAAGGACGTTCTTATGGATATGAAGCTTCGCATCGCATCGCTCGTCTTCGACGCGCTCAAGGCCGGCTTTGACGCCTGCGAGCCAGATGCGCCCGCCATCGCGGACATGCTGGAGATTCCACCGGAACCCGGCCTGGGCGACTACGCCTTCCCCTGCTTCAAGCTGGCCAAGACGCTGCGCAAGGGCCCGCCGATGATCGCCTCGACCCTGGCGCAGCACATCGACGCGCCCGAAACCGCGAGCGTGCAGTGCGTAGGCGGCTACCTGAACTTCTTCCTCAACCGCGAAAACTTCGCGCGGGAAACGCTCGCCGCGGTGCTCCAAAATCCGGGCCGCTGGGGTTCTTCAAGCGTGGGCGCGGGCAAGACCGTATGCCTGGACTACAGCTCCATCAACATCGCCAAGCGCTTTCACATCGGCCATCTGTCCACGACGATGATCGGCCACTCGCTGCGGCGCATCTACGATTTTTGCGGCTACAAGACGGTGAGCATCAACCACCTGGGCGACTGGGGGACGCAGTTCGGCAAGATGGTCTGCGCCTACAAGAAGTGGGGCTGCCGGGAGGACGTGGAGCGCGGCGGCGTGCAGGCGCTGGTCGACCTGTACGTGCGCTTTCACAGGGAGGCCGAGGAGAACCCCTCGCTCGAAGACGAAGGCCGCGCGTGGTTCAAACGGATTGAGGACGGCGACGAAGAAGCCCTCGCGATCTTCAACTGGTTCAAGGAGGTCACCCTGCGCGACACCCAGCGCGTATACGACCTGCTGGGCGTAACGTTTGACTCCTACGCGGGCGAGAGCTTCTATCAGGACAAGATGGAGCCCGTCATTGAGGAGCTGCGCGAAAAAGGCCTGCTCGTGGAAAGCGAGGGCGCCGAGGTCGTGGACCTGTCCGAAAGCAACATGCCGCCCTGCCTCATCCTCAAAAAGGACGGCACCACGCTCTACGCCACGCGCGACCTCGCGGCCGCGTTCTACCGCAAGAAGGCCTATGACTTCGACAAGTGCCTGTACGTCGTGGCCTACCAGCAGGATCTGCACTTCCGGCAGCTGTTCAAGGTCATCGAGAAGATGGGCTATCCCTGGTATAAGGACATGGAACACGTCGCCTTCGGCATGGTGAGCTATGAAGGTCAGGCGCTTTCCACGCGCAAGGGCAACATCATCTACCTGGAGGATCTCCTTTCGCGCGCGATGAACAAGGCGCTGGAGATCATCGAGCAGAAGTCGCCCAACCTGGAGAACAAAGAAGAGGTCGCCCGTCAGGTCGGTATCGGCGCGGTGATCTACACGGACCTGCAAAACAGCCGCATCAAGGACATCGACTTCCGCTGGGACCGCATGCTCAACTTCGACGGCGAGACGGGCCCCTACGTACAGTACACGCACACGCGCTGCTGCTCGGTGCTGCGCAAGGCCGAAGGGCTGAGCACCGCGCCCGATTATGCCGCCCTGTGCGACGACGAAGCGCAGGCGCTGCTCCGGCTGCTGGCGCGATTCCCCGAGGCGGTGGAGGAAGCGCGCGAGCGCAACGAGCCCTTCATGATCACGCGGCATACCACGCTGATCGCCCAGGCCTACAACAAGTTCTACTACGAGCACCGCATTCTGGACGACAACCCCGCCGCCGCCGCCGCGCGCGTCCTGCTCACCCGCGCGGCGCAGCGCACGATCAAGACCGGCCTCTATCTCATCGGGATTGAAGCGCCGGAAAAGATGTGAGGCGCGACGTCTTTCTCAATCCGCCCCCGATTTGCGCGGGGGCGGTTTTCTTTCGCTTCTCTTAAATTCAAAGGCGGGGTTACCAGAAAAACACCTTGACCACGAGCGCCAGGATAATCAGGTGCGCAACCACGCCGTGAACGATTTCCCAAGCCATAACTACACCTCCGTTGTCGAGCGGACGAGGGCCTTTCCGCGATGCGCGGCGCCCTCTTCTGTATGTTATGGCGCATCCCCGCGCCGGGTGCGCCCGCAACCGGCCTCACCGGCCCCAAACCCGCGATAAATTGCGTTTTGCAACGCGACGGATTTGTGGTACACTGTCCCCATACATCGGAGGTGGAAACATGATCGATCAACCGACCGCGCGGGCGCTTTACGCCCGCCTGCAATGCCTGACCGCGCTCGCCCATGTGCGCCGCGTGCCTGCCGTCGCGGCTCTGGAAGCACTGCTCCTCGAGGCCTCGCGCGACAGGGTGGATACCGGGGACTTTGCGCACGCTTACTGCGAGGCCTACAGCGCGTGGCTTTCCTGCATCGCAAGGGGTCTGTCCGGTTTTGGCGAGGCGGCGCTCAAAGCCGTGCTCTTTCAGGACAGCGCCTTTGCCTCCGTCTGCGCGGGCACCCCGGCGGAAAGCCTGCCCTACAGCGTGCTGCGCGCGGGCGCGCGCGACCTGGAGGCGTTGGGGGAGCTGACGGGCATCGAACCGGCCGCGTTCCTCACGCTCGCCGCGCACGGCTGCGTCGACCAGTCGGTCTTTGAGCACCTGCCGGCCTGGGAGCTGGAGACGCCGCGCGGAGAAGCCGACCCGCGCCTCGCGGGACTCTCCCTGCGCGCCAGCCAGATCGGGGACTTCGCCGCCTTCTTCCGCCGCCACGGTACCGGCCTGTTCGCCCGTTACCCCGGCTGCACCTGGGTCGGGGAGAGCGCGCAGCACCCGCTGGGGCTGCGCGGCATCGAGCGGCCCGACCCCATCCGCCTGGAGGACATGGTGCTCTACGAGCAGCAGCGCGGCGCGCTCGTCCAGAACACGGAATTGCTGCTCGCTGGGAAGCCCGCCGCGAACGTGCTGCTCTACGGAGACAAGGGCACCGGCAAGTCCGCGACCGTCAAGGCGCTGCTCACCACCTACTGGACGCAGGGGCTGCGCATCGTGGAGGTGCCGCTCGTGCACCTGACCCGCCTGCCCGCGATCTTTTCGATGCTGCGCCGTCAGCCCGGCAAGTTCATCGTCTTTGTGGACGACCTGGCCTTTTCCGACAGCTGCCCGGAGTATACGGCGCTCAAGACCGTGCTCGAGGGGGGGCTCGAGGCGCGGCCTTCCAACGTGGTGGTCTACGCCACGAGCAACCGGCGAAACATCGTGCGCCAGCGCTTTTCCGAGCGGCAGGACGACGTCAACGAGCGCGACACGCTGGAAGAAAAGTTCTCCCTCGCGGACCGCTTCGACATCCGCATGACGTTTACGGCCCCCACGCAGGAGGAATACCTGCACATCGTCAAATGCCTGATGGAAGCGCGCGGCCTTTCCCGCCCCTGGGACGATGTGCGTCCGGAGGCGCTCGCCTGGACGGTCAGCCACAGCGGCTGTTCCCCGCGCATCGCCCGACAGTTTGTAGACTTCCTCGCCGGACGCGGCGCGTGAACGGAAAAGGAATGCCGCATAAGGACAGAAGGAATGTTCCCAAGCGCGCGGCCCGTTATCTTTCAAATCGAGCGCGGCGGCGGAGAGGACACGGGAGCGGTTGGGGAAAATGGAATCTGAAAAGGGAGCGCCCTGTGGAAATGAAGCCTTCCACGGGCCGCTCCCTATTTTTCGTCCGGCTGAACGCGGCTGCCGGTGCGTTCCAGGATGTAGTCCACGCTGACGCCGTACAGGTCCGCAAGCCTGCAGAGCACGCCGGGGGGGATCATCCGCTCCCCCGTCTCATAGTATGCGTAGGTACGGCTCGTCACGTTGATGCGCCTGCCCACCTCGGCCTGCGTGAGGCCGCGCTCCCTGCGCAGAAGCAGGATCCGCGCATACCGCATCGTCAGGCCCCCTTCTCCTCGTGCCGTTTGGGCGGCACGAACTCCAGCAGGTCGCCAATTTCACAGTGCAGGACGGTGCAAAGCCGCGCGAGCACGTCGATATCCAGACGGGTTATTCTGTTGTTGCAGTAATTGTTGATCTGTGCGCGCTGCATTTCGGCTCTGTGGCTCAGCTTGTTCTTGCTGAGGCCCGCGTTTTGAAGCAGATCGTCCAGCTTGATCCGGATGGTTCCGTATTCCTCCATAAACGTTCCCCGAAGCATTTCGCTCTTTCCTTCGTATTTTTATTTTTTTATTAGTATATATTGGGATGGGCTGCTTTGTAAGCTCTAAGATTTCTCATCTGACATGCTGCACATTCGTCTTCTCATACAATTTTAATCTGCGAGATACATTGACAGGCGAGGTATCGCTGGTATAATACAGGTAACCCGCGAAGAGGCGGCCTCTCCTGCGGGCGCTGAAACGGAGGAAGCGCCATGCTCAACCTGTCGGACGTGCTGCGCGGACTGACCGACACGATCATCCTTGCGCAGCTGACGCGGGGCGACAGCTACGGGTACGTCATCAACAAGACCCTGCAAGAGATCACGCACGGCCAGTTCGAGCTCAAAGAGGCGACGCTTTACACCACGTTCCGCCGCCTGGAAGCGGCGGGGTGCATCCAGTCGTACTGGGGCGACGAGACGTCCGGTGCCAGAAGGCGGTACTACACCATCACCCCCGCCGGGCGTGCGCTGTACGAGGAAAACATGAGGGATTGGGAGAACATTCGGGGGCTGATCGACCAACTGACGGGTGCAGGAGGGAACACATGAACAAGCGGATCGAAAGCTACATCGCGGGGCTCTTTCGCGGTGTGCCGATGACGCGCAGAGCACAGGAACTGCGCGAAGAGTTGACGGCCAACTGTCTGGAGCGCTACGAGGACTACCTGCGCGAAGGGAGGAGCGAAAGCGAAGCCTTCAGCCTCATGGCGGCGAACGTCGGCGACATCGACGCGCTGCTGGACGACCTGAAGCCCGACGCTCCCCTAAAGGAGCTGATCGATTACTACCGGCAGCGCAGGGCGCGAAACACGGCCGTGTCGGTGGCGCTCTACATCCTCTCGCCCACCGTAGTCATCCTGGGCTCGGGCCTCGGACTGGAGGATTCGTCCGTCGTGCTGATGTTCCTGCTCATCGCCGCGGCGACGGGGCTGCTCATCTATACGCACATGAGCGTGCCCTACGACGTGGCGGCTTACAACCGCAGCCTCTCCGGCGCGCCGGATCCGGACGACGAAGACGGCTATAGGATGCGCAACGGGGAATCGCTGCGGTCGATCGATTCGCTGATCTGGGCGATTACGACCGTTATCTACTTCATATGGAGCTTTAGCACGATGCACTGGCACATCACCTGGGTCGCCTGGCTGATCGGCTATGCGCTGACCCGCATCGCGCACCTGCTCTTTGAGATGGGGCGTGCACAATGAAAAAAGGGGCTATCCGGTTTCAACTCGTCCTTTGGGGGATCGTTCTGTTTCTACTGCTGTGTTTTGCAGGTTTCATGATGACCAAAGCGGATAATGGATTTGGAGGGTTTCATTTGAACATCTTTTCAGGCGGCGACCCGAAGTACACCCTGCTCGACGAGGCCTATGACGCGCAGGGCCTCTCCCTCATGGACGTCCGCATGGTCTCGGACACCATCGAGATCCTCGCGGAAGGCCGCGAGGACGTACATGTAACCTACCTTTGCAGCGAGGACGACATGGCCCGCTGCCCGATCGTCACCGTGGAGAACGGCGCAATCGTCATCGAATCGCCCAGAAACTTCCGGCTAATCTCGTTGGGCAGATGGCCGGGCAGGCTGACCGTGCGCGTGCCAGAGCGCCTTGCCCTCGGATACAAGCTGAGCAGCACCAGCGGCTCGCTCACGGTGGACGGCGTGCGCATGACGCGCGCCCAGATCAGCGGCGTCAGCGGCAGCATCCATCTCTCGCCCGACCTCTCCAGCCGCGCCTCCGCCATCGACGTCAGCAACACGAGCGGAAGCCTGCACATCGCCGCAAACGCAGACGCGCTGCACGCGAGCACGGTTTCGGGCAGCGTGCGCGCCGAGGGCTCGTTCGGCACGGTAGACGCCTCCACCACCAGCGGCAGCGTGCGCATCAACTGCTGGACCGCGCCTTCGTCCGTCAATCTGGAATCCGTCTCCGGCTCCACGCGCCTTACCCTTCCGCGGGATGTCGCGGGCTTCACGCTGGACACCTCCAGCGTCTCCGGCAAGCTGCACAACGACTTCGGGGAGAACCCCTATGGCGACCGTTCGACCGTCGTGCGGCTGCACACGGTATCCGGCGGCATGTACGTGAGTCCCGCAGAATCGGAGGACGCAGAAAGAGAGGACGACGATTCCCCGTCGGACACCTCCCAGGGCGCCCAGCGCTCCTTCTAATTGCCGCTGTGCCCCGCGCCGTTCTGGACGCCTCGCCTCCTTACAGGCGGGGCGTTCTGCGAAGTCCAATGCGCGGCATTTGCGAAGGGGACGTCTTTGTACGCGCTAAACGAGCTTTCATTTTACACAAAGCCATCGGCTGGGGCGATGGCCTGGGGCGCGCCGCATGCGGCGCGCCTCGTTTGACATTCGACCTTGATCGCGTTATCATAGGCGCAGTCAACCAGAATGGGAGGAACGAAGATGAACATGAAACGCCTGCTGGCCGGCTTGCTCACGGCCCTCATGCTGCTGACGCCGGCCCTGAGCCTGGCGGATGCCGAACGCCGCATTGAGGCGCTGGAAAGCCTCTGCGGCACGCTGGAGCAAAACCACTATAACCTCTATGCGCTCACAGGCGAAGCGGATTGGAAGGCGCGCAAGGAAGAGACGAAGCGCCTCGCGCAGACGCTCGACGACGAGGCGTTCGCGTATGCCTTAATCGAGCTCGTAGCGTCGCTGCACGACGCGCACACGCAGGCCGGGCTCGCCCCGGAGGCGCAGGAAAGCATGCGCGTCCTCCCGTTGTCGGCCTATTGGTTCGACGACGGCCTGCGCCTGCTCGCCGTGCCCGAAGAGCAGGCGCAGCTCGTGGGCTGTACCCTGCTCGCGATCGACGGCACGCCGGTCGAAACGGTGTACGAGCGCTTTTCCGTGCTGCTGAGCTACGATAACGAAGCCTACCGGCGCAAGCAGTTCGCCCAGAGCTTCATGAATGCGGACGCGCTCTCCTACCTCGGCCTGCTGAGAAACGCGGATGGCGCTACCCTCACGGTGCGGGACGAGAACGGAATCGAGTCGGACGTGCGCCTGGACGCGCTTTCCTCCGCGCAGATACAGTCCACCCGCTTTGCGTTTGCGCAGCGCGCGGCGACGCCGGCCGCGGAGCAGGCGCGCGCGATCTATCAGGCGACGGAGCTCACGGAGGACGCGCTCCTCATCTCCTACTACAGCTGCCAGGAGGACCCGAACCTGCCGATGGCCGCGTTTGCACAGCAGGTGAAGGCGCAGCTCGAGGCGGGCAGCTACACGCGCGTGCTCGTGGACCTGCGCTATAACGGGGGCGGCGATTCGTCGGTCATCGAGCCCCTGCTGAATGTGCTGGACGGGCTGCGGCAGAGCCGGGACATCAAATTGATAACGCTCATCGGTGAGAATACGTTCTCCTCCGCGCTGATGAACGCGGTGCAGCTGCGCCAAATCGGCGCGCAGCTCGTGGGCAGGCCCACGGGCGGCAGCGTCAACCACTACGGCGAGCTGGGCTATGCGGAGGTCGAGGGGCTTCCGCTCGTCGTCTACTACTCCACGAAGCGCTTTGTCATGGACGCTTCCTACGGCGAAGGATCGCTCCTGCCGGATACCCAGGTGCCCTTCCTCTACGCGGACTACATCGAGGGGCGCGACGCGGACGTCGAGGCCGCGCTGGCGCTGTAAAAAGAAACCCGTATCGCTTCGGGACGAAATGCCGTCCCTCAGGCGTTAAATGGAAAAAGCGGGAAATCCCCGCGAGTTTCCCGACGCTTTGAAGGAGGGCTCAGGAATGCGCAGAACCATCTCCCGCGCCGTCTGCGTTTTCACCGCCGCCCTGCTCTTCGCCGTGCAGCCCCTCCCCGCAGGGGCGCAGACGAAGACCTGGACGGAAGCGATCGCAGGCGTACACCTGTCGTACACCTACACGACCTTTGACGAAGAACTGCCGGACGAACTGGCTCAGGCGCTTTCGGACGGCGAATGGGCGGATGCCGCATGTATTCATGGGGCGATCCGCCAAAGCGTCCAGCAGGACTTTCCCGCCATCGCGATGATCGCGCTTAAGCGCGAAGGGGAAACCTACCTGCTTGCGCTCGAAAAGCCCAAGGAATCAGAATGGACTCTCGCGGACAGTGCGGCGCATGCCGTCCTGTCCAACCGAAGTTTTACCTTCTCCTTTGACGATCGCGCCGGGTTTCTGCTCCGTTACCCTTGCGGCGACGGCGGGGAAGAGGTCTTTACCTACGGCCTTCGCAGCGTACGGGGCATGCAGGAGGGCGAGCAATACCGCTGCCTCGTCTTCGTCAACTACGAGCACCGGTTTCCTGACGGCAGCGCGCTCACCATCGGTTCAGACTATCCGCGTACCTGCTTCGTCGTCACACAGACCCCGCCCGTCGGCGAAACACAGGAGGAATACATTCCCTGCGTACATACGGAGTTTCTGGAATACCTGAACGCCGACGAGTTTCCCCGCACGCCGGAGGCGGTTCATGCCTACGCCGCCTCCGCGCCGAAATTTGACGCGGACGTGGCCGTCGCGGGCGCCTCGGTCAACCTGCGCACGGCCGCAAGTTCACGCTCCGAATCGCTGGGGAACTACTTTAACGGCACGCTCGTCCACGTATTGGAGACGTACCCCGGCGAATTCTGGCCCTGGTTCCGCGTGCGGCTGGGCGGCGTCGAGGCCTACATGAGCCGCCCCTACGTTTCGGAGCCGAACCCGGAACGCGTGGCCGCCGCGCTAAACGGTAACCTGCTGCCCGTGGCCAAGACGCTTACGGCCTGTACGCTCTACGAAAAGCTGGGCAGCGCCTCCAAGCCCGTCGCGGAGCTGGAGGCGGGCACGCGCCTGCACGTGCTGGGCACGGCCGGAAACCACGGGCTGTGGCTGCATGTATGCGTTCCGCGAGGGGAGATCGGCTGGGTCATGGACATCGAGGGCACGTACGGCTATCTGCGCACATCGGACGTACGGATCGCCCCGACGATTCAGCGGCTGGACGATTAGAAAAGCACAAAGGGAGCGGCTTTCGCCGCTCCCTTTGTGCGCGTACCACCTTACTTGCAGCACTCGTAGCTGCCGCACATGCTTTCGTCCTTACAACCGTTGTGGCAGTTGTTCTTGGCGACGACCTTGATGCTCTCCAGGCCGCACATGTCCTGCGTATCGTGATACTTACAGGAACTGACGGAGCAATGGATGCACTGACTATGCTTTTCAGTATGCATTTTTTCCTCTCCCCCTTTCTCTGCTCCCATAGCATGCCCGCCGCGTCCGCGGGCTATGCGCAAAAGCACTTGCTTTTTTGCGGGCAATCGCGTACAATAAAGCGGCTTTAAAAATTGCATCGGACTGTTCGAGACCATCCAGTCCTTAAACAAAACTAGGGATTCGCGCGCGGCTGCGGCTGCGCGTTTGCGGCTACGTTCGCCAGATGGAGGCGAATGCAGGCGCTTTTGTTTTGTCTGGACGCGGACGCGCGGCGGCCGATGCGAGGGAGAATGAAAATGCGAAAAACGAACGTCAAGAAACTCACCCGCGCGGCCGTCATCGCCGCGCTCTACGCCGCGCTCACCCTCGTGCTCGCGCCCATCAGCTACGGCGCGATGCAGGTGCGCGTGTCGGAGGGGCTGACGCTGCTGCCCGTGCTCCTCCCGGAGGCCGTGCCCGCGCTCTTCGTCGGCTGCCTGCTCGCCAATCTGCTCGGCGGCTGCGCGCTGCCGGACATCGTCTTCGGCTCGCTCGCGACGCTGCTGGCGGCGGTTTCCACCCGCATGCTGCGCAAAAACAAGTGGCTCGCCGCGCTGCCGCCCGTCGTCTTCAACGGGCTGATCGTGGGCGCGCTCGTGCACGCGCTCTACACGCCGGAAATCCCCCTTCCGCTGTGCATGCTCTACGTCGCCGCGGGCGAAGCCATCGCCTGCTACGCGGTGGGCATGCTGATGCTCAAGGGCATGGAGCGGATGCCGGAAAGCCTCATGGGCAACTGACGCGCGCCAGAATAGACGAATTCGCCGCCGGACGAAGGGCTGTGTTCCCCCTATGTCAGGGGACGAACGCCCTCGCCCGGCGCTTGATTTTTCGCGCCGCAGGCGATCTTCCCCCGGTCAGTTGACATTTTCCTTCCAGCGCGTATAATAAAAACATAAAATCAATTTGTTTTTATGGACTTGTCTCCCGTGATAGAAAGGAAAATGTGCATGGCTTATATCGCTTTTGAGGACGTGTGCAAGGAGTACCCGACCGCGGGCGAGCCGGTGCGCGCCGCGAACCACGTGAACTTCGAGATCGAGAAGGGGGAGCTTTGCGTGGTGCTGGGCCCCAGCGGCGCGGGCAAGACGACGGTGCTCAACCTCCTGGGCGGCATGGATCGGGCGACCAGCGGCACGATCACCGTCGGGGGCAAGGTGGTGACGGCGCTCACGCCGCGCCAGCTCACGGAATACCGCCGTCTGGACGTGGGCTTTGTGTTTCAGTTTTATAACCTGATGCCCAACCTGACGGCGTTGGAGAACGTAGAGCTCGCCCAGCAGGTGTGCAAAAACGCGCTGAACCCCCGCGAGGTGATGGAACAGGTCGGCCTTGCGGACCGCATGGGCAACTTCCCGGCGCAGCTCTCCGGCGGCGAGCAGCAGCGCGTCTCCATCGCGCGGGCGCTGTGCAAAAACCCCGCGCTGCTGCTGTGCGACGAGCCCACCGGCGCGCTCGACTCCAAGACCGGCGTGCAGGTGCTCTCGCTCCTTTCCAACCTCTCGCGCGACTTCGGCACCACGGTGGTCATCATCACGCACAACGCGATGATCGCCCCGCTGGGCCGGCGGGTCATCCGCATGAAGAACGGCGGGATCGATTCGGTCACGCTCTGCGAAAACCCCGCCAGAGTGGAGGACATCGCATGGTAAAAGACAAGAATACCCTGCGCAAAAAGCTGCTCCGCGACATGTCCAGGGCGAAGCTGCAGTTCATCTCCATGATGCTGCTGTGCGCGCTGGGCACCTGGGTGTTCAGCGGCCTGGACGCGGCCTGGCGCATGATCGACCGCACCATCGAGACGTACTACGAGGAACAAAACCTCGCGGACTTCTGGGTGCAGCTGCCGGGCGCGGACCGCGAGGCCCTGCGCCGCGTGGAGCGCCTGACGGGCGTTCAGCGGGTGCAGATGCGCGTGAACGCGGAGATGGACACCAACCTGCAAAGCGGCGGCACCTTGCAGGTGCTGGGCTACGACGGGGCGGCGGAGATCAACGCGCCGCTTCTCAAGGAGGGCGCGCTGCTCGCGAAGGACGACAAACGCGGACTGCTGCTGGAAAAGCAGTTCGCCGACGCCAACGGCCTGTCCGTCGGGGATACGTTCCGCCTGAAGCTGGACGAATGCGGCTACGACCAGAGCTTCACCGTGCGCGGCATCGTGCTGAGCCCCGAATACGTCATCACCGCCAAGGACGTGACGCCAGACCCGATGCACTATGGCTTTGCGATCGTGAATCTGCCGGCGCTTTCCCCCATTCCCGCGAGCGAACTGCTCGTGGAACTTTCGCCGGGCGCGGACGAGGCGGCCGTGCGCGGGCGCATCGAGGACCTCTATCCCTACGCGCTGGTGGTAGACCAAAAGGCCAACGGCTCCACCCAGCGCACGCGAAACGACGTGACGATGTACAGGCGGCTTTCCTACGTGTTCCCGATGCTCGCCTTCGCCGTCTCCGCGATGATCGTGCTTACCACCATCACGCGCCTGATCGACAACCAGCGCATGCAGCTCGGCACGCTGAAGGCCCTGGGCTACGGCGGAAACAGGGTGACGCGCCATTATCTGGCCTATGCGTTCTATCCCTCGCTCGTGGGCGCGCTGCTGGGCCTGGGGGTCGGACGCGTTACGCTGCCGAAGATGCTGTGGGACATGGAGGCGAGCCACTACGTCTTTCCCTATCAGCTCCGCGCGCCCGTATCCGCGGCGGCGTGGTGCATGTGCGCGCTCTCCGTCGCGCTGAGCTGCGCGGTCTGCTACTTCGCCTACCGAAAGGCAGCGCGCGAGGTCACGGCCTCCCTGCTGCGGCCCAAGCCGCCCAAGGACGGCAGCCGCATCTTTCTGGAGCGCTTTACCGGCCTGTGGAAGCGCCTGAGCTTCAACACGAAGATGGTCGTGCGCAACCTCTTTCGCAACAAGCTGCGCGCCGTCATGCTGCTCATCGGCATCCTCTGCTGCAACATGCTGATCATCACCTCCCTGGGGCTGGAAGATTCCGTTCGCTTTTTCGTGGGCGAATACTACGACGGCACGATCCAGTACGACCTGCGCGCCGACCTCACGGACGAGGGCGGCACAGCGCAGTCCTATTACAGCCGTCTGGACGCCGAGCGGGTGGAGGGCATCATGGAGAAGGCGGTCAGCCTGCGCGCCGAAAAGAACGCGCGCACGACCACCCTGACCGTGGTAGAGCCCGGGCAGCGGCTGCTCAACCTGGGCGAAGACCGCACCTGGACGGAAATCCCCGCACAGGGCGTTGCGGTGACGAAAAAGCTCTGCGAGACGATCGGGCTTTCCCCCGGCGACGCGGTGGAAATCTGGCTGCCGGGCGACGACCAGCCCCTGCGGGAGACGGTCGCCAAGGTCGTCTACAGCAACATCGGCCAGGGCGTTTACATGAGCCGCGCGCTGTGGGATACGCTGGGCAAGGGAGACTTCAGGCCCACCTCGCTGCTGCTCAAAGCCCCCACGGACGCCTGCGCCGCCAGGGTGCGCCAGATGGACGAGCTGGACGCGCTCAAGGATCCCGCGGTGCAGCACGAGCAGAACCTGAGCATCCTGAAGTCCCTGACCGGCATCTTCAACCTGATGAGCGGCGCGGCGCTGGGCCTCGCGTTCGTCATCCTATACAACATGGGCATTCTGAACTTTATGGAGCGCAACCGCGAGTACGCGACGCTCAAGGTGCTGGGCTACCACCAAAAGGAGATCAAGCGCCTGATGGTGCGCGAGAACAACTGGATTACGACGATCGGCGTGCTGCTGGGCATCGGCCCGGGCATCTGGCTGACGGGCGTGGTCATGCACTCGGTCGAATCGGAGCAGATGGTCTACGGGGCGCACGTGGAGCTGCAGTCCATCCTCATCGCCTGCGTCGTGACGTTCGCGTTTTCCCGGTTCGTGCAGTGGATTCTGACCCGCAACGTAAGGAAGATCGACATGGTGACCTCCCTCAAGAGCGTCGAGTGATGCGTGAACACATCCCAAGCGAAGAAAGGAATGTTTGATATGCGGAAAATCTCTTGCCTGCTGCTTTGCCTGCTGCTCGCGCTCACGGGGAGCGCCGCCCTGGCCGAAACCGACCTCGGCGCGATGGACACCGCCACCGGCGAGGTGGAGGCGGTGCGCACCTTCGACATCACGGCTCCCTACTCCGGCGTGCTGCTGCCCTTCGACCTGGAGCTGGGCGACCGCGTGAAGCTGGGCGACGCCCTCTTTGAGCTGGACACCGCGAAGGTATACGCCCCCTGCGACGGCACGCTGGGCGCGCTGTTCGCGGCGGCCGGGGACGACGCGGACGCCGTGACCCGCCGCTACGGCGGCATCGCGGCCGTCGAGCCGAAGGAAAACCTGATCCTCGACTGCACGACCACCGGCGCCTACGACGAGGCCGAAAACAAGCTGCTGCACGTGGGCGAGCTGCTCTACTACAAGAACGCCTCCGGGGACAAGGCGAACGGCACGGGCCGGGTCACGGCGGTGTCGCCCTCCGGGTATCAGGTGGAAATCCTCTCCGGCACGCCGGAGGTCAAGCAAAGCGTAAACCTCTACCGCGATTCCTTCTACACGCGCGAAAGCAACGTGGGCAAGGGCACCTGCGCGCCCGCGAGCCCTGTTTCGGTGCCGGGCAGCGGCAGGGTGCTGCGCGTACACGCGGCGGAAGGGCAGAGCGTGAAGGCGGGCGACCTGCTCTTCGAGCTCGCCGCCGCGGACGCCGCGCCGGACGCCCTCTCCGCAAAGGTTCCCTCCAGCGCCTCCGGCGTGATCAGCGCGCTCGCCGCCGCCAGCGGCCAGCAGGTCTACAAGGGCCAGCTTCTGTGCACGGTCAGCGACGAGAGCGCCCTGCAGGTCACCGCGGACGTGGACGAAATGGACCTGGGCTCGCTCACCGTGGGCGACAGCGTGCCCGTGGTCTTCGACCGCTTTCCGGAGACGGTCTATCAGGGCACGGTGACCTCGATCTCCGCGCTGGGCACGGTCAAGCAAAACGCCAGCTATTACACGGTGAAGCTCTCCGTCGGCGGCGCGAACCTGCTGCTGGGCATGAGCGCGACGGTGTACCTTACCAAGTAAATCCATCAGGGGCTCCGCCCCTGAACCCCGCTCAAGGGGCATCGCCCCTTGAGAATCCCACTTTGCGCTGCGGCGCGGGGGCCGCGTCATGCTACAGACGAACAGGACGGGATTCCAAAGGGACGACGTCCCTTTGGCGGGAGGATTGGAGGGCAGCGCCCTCCAAAGAAAGGATGAACGCAATGGCGACGGCATTCAGCATGCAGGAACGCGAAACCATCACCCGGCTGCTCACGGATGCCGCCCGGCGCTGCGCGGCGACGATCGGCATGAAGAAGACGACGCTGGAGCAGCTTACGCGTGAAGCGGGCATCTCCAAGAGCGCCTTTTACCGGTTTTACGACAGCAAGGAGCACCTCTTCCTCGACATCCTGGAGGAATGGCACGCGGACATCTACGGCAGCGCCGAGTCCGTGCTGGACGGCCGCATGGATTTGCCGCTCAAGGCCCGCGTCGCCCAGGCGATCCTCACGGCCTGCCGGGTTATGGGCCAGGGCGAGACCATGGCGCTCTTCGCCAAGGACCTGCCCGCCATCCTGCGCCGCCTGCCGCCGGACGTCCTGCGGGAACACTACCACAGCGACAGCCAGCACATCGCGCGCCTGATCGACCGCTCCGGCGCACGGCTCAAGGTGTCCAGGGACATCGCCGAGGCGATGCTGCGCATGATCGTCATGAGCTACTTCCAGCGCGAGGACATCGGCGAGCACTATCAGGAGGCCCTGGAAGCGCTGGTATACAGCGTCTGCGAGCAGATCATCGAGGATTGATTTCAATTTTAAAAAACTTCCCCGCGGGGCGTCCGGCGAACCCAATCGCCGGCGGCCTTACGGGGGATGTTTGATTCAAAGGGTGCAGCGCGCCAGAATAAGCGCCGCGGCCTCCGGCACGGACAGATGCGTCACGTCGATCTTCGGATAGGGCACATCGTCGTAAGCGGCCCGCGATACGCGCAGCGCGCGCTCGATGCGCGCCTCGTCGCGCCCGTCCAGCCGCATCCGCCGGACGTTTTCCGCCTCGCCGCAGGTGAGCAGGAAGGGGAAGAAGCGGAAGCTCTGCCCTGCGAGGTCTTCCAGCACGCCCTCGAAGATTTCCCTTCTGCGCCCGTGAAGGCCGTAGGAAAAGAGCACCGTGTCCACAGCCGGGCATTGCAGGTAATTTGTCAGCACGCAGGACAGGTTCTTTTGAATCGCCGGCGCCGTCTCGTCGCTGAGCACGAAGGGGTTCGTCTGCCGCCGCGGGTCGCTGTCCACATAGGCGCTGCCCGGCGTCCTGCGCAGAATTTCCCGGCAAAGGGCCGTCTTGCCCACGCCGTTGGGGCCGCACAGGAAGATCAGCCGCTTTCTCATCCCTTCACCGCCCGGATCATCGGCGTATGGTTGTCCCCCGGCAGAAAGCCGATGCACTCCACGCGCGCAAAGCCCGCGTCCCGCAGGGCCTGCATCTCGTGCGAGAGCGTCAGCGGCGTATCGAAGTGCACGAACGCCTCCGGCGCGATGCCGTCCCGCGCCCGCCGCCGCGCGCTCTCCGCGAACACGAGGTCTTCAATCGCCTGCGTCCCGGCGATGTAGTCGCACTCCAGATACACGCCGCCGGGCCTGAGCGCCTGCCGCAGCCGCCTGAAGAGCAGCGTCTTGCGCTCCATCGTGTAGTGGTGCAGCGTCTCAAAGGACACCGCCGCGTCGAAGACGTTCTCCCCCAGCGGATGGGTAAAGTAATCCGCCCGCACGAGGGAAAGGCGTTTATCCCCGTGCTTGCGGCGAAGCTGCGCGAGCATCTCCGCCGACAGATCGACGCCCGTCACGCAAAGCGCCGGGAAGCGCCGAAAGATGCAGTCCAGCTCCAGCCCGGTGCCGCAGCCGATGTCCAGCAGCGTTTCGATCCCCTCCGGCAGCAGGCCCGCCATCCAGGCATAGTGCTTTTCCCAGGGCGACATGTGCGCCTCATAATCGCCGATGCGCGCGTCGAAAAATGCGTCCATGGCCTCCAGCGGCGCGTCCCGCGTCTCGTCCAGCCAGGCCTTGAGCTCGAGGTAGTCCTCGTCCATGCGTCATACCTCCGATCGGTCTTTCAAATCATTGAAATCATTGTAATCCCTCCGCGCCGCCCTGTCCACCCCGTTCATTTTTTGAACGAAAGATGCGGCGCGCAAAGATGCGGCGCGCGTGGTATAATAAACCGGATAGCAGACACCAATGGAAAGCGGGGAACGCATATGGAAATACGCCGCGCCGATTCGGGCGATCTGGACGAAATACTGTCCATCTATGACCACGCGCGCAGGTTCATGGCGGAAAACGGCAACGCCGGGCAATGGGGGAACAGCTACCCGGCGCAGGCGCTCCTGGAGGAAGACATCCGGCTGGGCAGGCTGTACGTCTGCCTCGCGGACGGCAGGCTCGCGGGCGTCTTTGCCTACGCACAGGAGGAAGACCCGACGTACCGCGTGATCGAAGACGGCGCGTGGTTAAACGACGCGCCCTACGCCGTCGTGCACCGGGTCGCCTCCGCGCCGGGCACGAAGGGCGCGGCGACCTTCTGCCTGAACTGGGCGTTTGCGCGCTCCGGGAACGTACGCATCGACACGCACGCGGACAACGCGCCCATGCAGGCGCTGCTCGGCAAGCTCGGCTTTACGCGCTGCGGGAACATCCGCCTCGCGGACGGCTCGCCCCGGATCGCGTTTCAAAAAACGCGGTAACGGCTACAGGCGAAGCGGCCGCACGGAGGGCGGGGCGCAGCGCAGAAGCCGCTTCCCCAGCTTTCGCTTGTCCCGGCCCTCCGGCTGGCGCGCGTAGAAGGCACGAAGCCAGCTCCTGAATAGCTGCTTTTCCCTTCCCTCGTACTTTTTGAGCGCCGCGAAGCCCCGGTTGACCCCCGCAGCGCCCATCCTCGCGGCCAGGGAAACGGTCAGCGCCCCATAGCCCACGCCAATCGCCAGGTACAGCAGACGGAATTGTTCCAGCCCGTCCCCGCCCTCCACGAGGAGGGCTTCTTCTTTTTCATCGCACCAGCGCAGGAAGGAAAGAAGCTGCCCCAGGCGCTTGACCTCATATGCCTGCGGCTCGCCGTTGGATGGATCGACCGTAAGCTGCTCCAGCAGGTTCTCTTTCCGCGGGCCCGGATTTCGCGTTATGTCGCAGAGGATCATCGCTGTCAGCAGTTCAAACCGTCCGTCCCGGAGGAGCTGGCTCTCGATTTCCTCCCGCTCCGTCTTCTCGCAGGGAACCTGTCCCATGATTTTGAGCACCGTTTCCTGATGGGACGCGCACCACGCGGCAGCGCCGCCCGCCTCCATAAAGACGCGGGCGGGGATAACGTTTAGCATCGGATTTAGATTAGGATTCTTCTGCATATTTACCTCCACGCCAAATTTGGAATGTATACATTCCAATTCTATCATTAAACCCATGTACAATCAAGTGGAATGTATAAATTACATTTCCGGGAGTGGGTGCGATGGCTAGAAGGTTAAAGCAAGATATATCGATAGGACAAAATCTTCAAAAGTTACGTATTGCGGCAGGTCTAACACAAGAAGCTGTTGTTGCTAAGCTAACTCTTATGCAAGTTCCTATAAGTAGGGAAATCTTATCTCAGATGGAAGCTGGTCGCTATAGTATCCGTATTAGTGTGCTACTAGCTTTATCGGAAGTCTATGACGTAGAAATTGAAGAGTTCTTCACTGGTGTTTCGTGGAGAGATTTGCCATCAGATAGTTCAAAGGAAAACTAACGATTATTTAATTATAAAAACGGGAAGCAGAGCTCTCACCCTGCTTCCCGTTGCTTTTATCCGCTTTCTCTACGCCGCCTTGGGCCTGACTTCCCGCTCGAAGAAATCGCGCACCGTCTCCGGCGTCACGGAGAATGCCTCCCCGTCCACCGTGACGCATACGCCCTTTTCGCAGGTGCCCATGCAGAACTTGCCCGCGAGGTCCACCTTCTCCTTGAGGTTCGCCTCCGCGATCAGGTGCTGCAGCCGCTCCACCACGCGCCCAGCGCCCTTCGTGTGGCAGCAGCTGCCGATGCAGACCGTCACCTTTACCATGGACCCGTCCTCCTTACTCGTAATCGACCACGTTTACCCAGTGCGCGAGGAACTCCCGCTCCTCCGGCTTGCCCTTGACCGTCTGCGAGGCCGCGACGATCGGAATCCACTTCTGCACGTACTGCTTGGCCGTGTCGCTCTTCCTGCAAAAGAGGTTCAGGTACTTTTCCGCGCCCTGAATGTCCCCGGCAAGCCAGAACAGCAGGTAGGTGCGCGCCGCGTCCGCGCTGGCGTTTCCCTGGGTCGCGTGCGACCAGTCGATGATGCAGGGCGTGCCGTCGGGCTGAAGGATGACGTTGCTGGGGTCGAAGTCGCCGTGGCAGAGCTTGTTGTGATCCGGCATGCCCGCCAGGCGCGTGTGCAGCTCATAGCGCGTCGTCGCGTCGAACGTCGTCGCGGAGATTTTGCGGTGCATCTTCTCCTTCAGCTTGTTGAGCAGCGCCGGGGCCTTCTGCGCGTGCATGGAAAGCTGAATGTCCACCAACTGCTCCAGGTATTCGTCCTTCTTCTCCGGGTTCTCTTCCATCAACTGCGAGAGCGTCTTGCCCTCGATGTATTCGGACACGATGGCCCACTTGCCGTCCACCTTCGTGACCTCCAGCACCCTGGGGATGCGAAGGCCCGTCTCCTCCACGCGCGCCTGATTGAGCGCCTCATTCAGCACGTCGGTCTTCCTGTAGTCCTCGTCGAACACCTTGACGACGGTGTCCCCGTCGCGATAGACGGTCTTGGAGGTGCGCACCGCGATGATCTTGTCCAGATTCATATTCCTGCCCCCTTCTCAGCGGCCATAATAGGCGTTCAGATACATCTGCCTGATCTCGCTCATCAGCGGATAGCGCGGGTTCGCGCCCGTGCACTGGTCGTCGAACGCCTGCTCGACCATCTCGTCCAGACGGCTCAGGAAGTCCTGTTCGTCCACGCCGTAATCGCGGATCGTCTTCCTGATGCCGATGCGCTCCTTGAGGCCTTCGATCATGGCGATCAGGTTTTCCAGCTTTTCCTCGTCGGTGCCGCCGCCGGCCTTGAGCGCGTCCGCCACCTCGGCGTAGCGGGCCAGCGTGTGCGGATGGTCGTACTGCGGGAAGGTGCCCATCTTCGCGGGAACCTCCGCAGCGTTGAAGCGCATCACCTCGCAGATCAGCAGCGCGTTGGCGATGCCGTGCGGCAGGTGGTGGAACGCGCCCAGCTTGTGCGCCATGGAGTGGCAGAGCCCCAGGAAGGCGTTGGCGAAGGCCATGCCCGCCATGGTGGCGGCGTTGGCCATCTTTTCGCGCGCCACGGGGTCGTTCGGGCCGTCGTCGTAGGCGCGGGGCAGGTAGTCGAAGACCATCTGCATGGAGCGCAGGGCCAAACCGTCGGTGTAGTCCGTCGCAAGCATGGCCGCGTACGCCTCCAGCGAATGCACCAGCGCGTCGATGCCGCTGGCGCTGGTGAGCCCCTTGGGCGCGTTCATCATCATGTCCGCGTCCACGATCGCCATGTTCGGCATGAGCTCGTAATCGGCCAGCGGGTACTTGACGCCCGTGTTCTCGTCGGTGATGACCGCGAACGGCGTCACCTCGCTGCCCGTGCCCGCGGAGGTCGGCACGGCGATAAAGTACGCCTTTTCGCCCATCTTGGGGAAGGTATACACGCGCTTGCGGATGTCCACAAAGCGCATCGCCATGTCCATGAAGTCCGCCTCGGGGTGTTCGTAGAGCACCCACATGATCTTGGCCGCGTCCATCGCGCTGCCGCCACCGACGGCGATGATGACGTCCGGCTTGAAGGCGGCCATCTGCCTTGCGCCCTCCATCGCACAGCCCAGCGAAGGGTCGGGCGCGACGTCGTAGAACGTGGTGTGCACGACGCCCATCTCGTCCAGCTTATCGGTGACCGGCTTGGTATAGCCGTTGTTGAAGAGGAAGGAGTCGGTGACCACGAAGGCGCGGCGCTTGCCCAGGACGTCCCGAAGCTCCGAAAGCGCCACCGGCAGGCAGCCCTTCTTGATGTACACCTTCTGCGGCGCGCGGAACCAAAGCATGTTCTCTCTCCTCTCCGCGACGGTCTTGATGTTGAGCAGGTGCTTCACCCCGACGTTTTCCGACACGGAGTTGCCGCCCCAGGAGCCGCAGCCCAGCGTCAGCGAGGGCGCGAGCTTGAAGTTGTACAGGTCGCCGATGCCGCCCTGCGAGGCGGGGGTGTTGATGAGGATGCGGCAGGTCTTCATGCGCGCGGCGTGCCGGTCGATCTTTTCCCGCTCGGTGACGGCGTTCACGTACAGCGAGGAGGTATGGCCGTAGCCGCCATCCGCGATGAGGTGCTCCGCCTTTTCCAGCGCGTCCTCGAAGTCCTCCGCACGGTACATCGCCAGCACGGGCGACAGCTTCTCGTGCGCGAACTCCTCGGAAAGGTCTACGCTCTGCACCTCGCCGATGAGGATCTTGGTGTTTTCCGGCACGGCGACGCCCGCGAGCTCCGCGATCCTGCGCGCGCCCTGGCCGACGATGCGCGCGTTGAGCGAACCGTTGATGAGGAGGGTGCGGCGCACGCAGTCCGTCTCGTCCGCATTCAGGAAATAGCAGCCGCGGCGGCTGAATTCGGCCTTCACCGCGTCGTACACGGGGCTTAGCACGATGACGCTCTGCTCGCTGGCGCAGATCATGCCGTTGTCGAACGTCTTGGAATGGATGATGGAGTTCACCGCGAGCAGGATGTCCGCGCTCTCGTCGATGATGGCGGGGGTGTTGCCCGCGCCGACGCCCAGCGCCGGCTTGCCGGAGGAATAGGCCGCGCGCACCATGCCCGGGCCGCCGGTGGCGAGGATGATGTCCGCTTCCTTCATCGCCATATTCGTCAGCTCCAGCGAGGGCACGTCGATCCAGCTGATGATGTCCTCGGGCGCGCCCGCCGCCACCGCGGCCTCCAGCACGGTCTTCGCCGCCGCGATGGTGCAGCCCTTGGCGCGGGGGTGCGGGCTGATGACGATGCCGTTGCGCGTCTTGAGCGCGAGCAGCGTCTTGAAGATCGCGGTCGAGGTCGGGTTCGTCGTGGGGATGACCGCCGCGATGACGCCGATGGGCTCCGCGATCTTCTTCACGCCGTAGGCCGCATCCTCCTCGACGACGCCGCAGGTTCTGGTGTCCTTATATGCGTTGTAAATGTATTCGGCGGCGAAGTGGTTCTTGATGACCTTGTCCTCCACCACGCCCATGCCGGTCTCCGCAACCGCCATCTTGGCCAGGGGGATGCGCGCCTTGTTCGCGGCTACGGCCGCCGCCTTGAAGATGCGGTCCACCTGCTCCTGCGTGTAGGCCGCGTAGCGCCGCTGCGCCTCGCGCACGCGGGCAAGCGCCGCCTCAAACGTCTCTACGCTGTCGACGATCTGCGTTTCGTTCATACCGTACGCTCCTTTTCTCCCCCGGCATGCGCCGGGGCGGTTCGGTGTGCGTCCCGGGTTTCTTTCCGGGATTGATAATATTTTAACATTATCGTTTGCCTCCGTCAATGAATGAAGTGTACAGAGTTCCTTCTGCTGTTTTCGGGCAGTATTGTCAAAGTTTTAACGATCTTCGGCATAAACGATAGCTTTTCCGGCATTTGATTAACATTATGGCGCCCTGCGGGCCCGCCCATTCCCCGGCGGCCGCCGCGGCGCGCGGGGCGCCCAAAGAAAAAAAGCGGGGCGGCGCTCTGCGCGCCTCCCCAATGCTTCATAAAATTTTCACAAGCATGGTCTTCTGCTCGTCCAGCTCCACCTTGAGCACGCCGCTCTTATCCAGCGCGCGCAGCAGGTCGGAAAAGCGCTTGAACCCGACGGAGCGCTCGGTGAAGTCGGGGTAGTCGTTTTGCACCGCCGCCTTGAGGATCGAG
Source organism: Beduinella massiliensis (assembly GCF_900199405.1). Classification (NCBI taxonomy): domain Bacteria; kingdom Bacillati; phylum Bacillota; class Clostridia; order Eubacteriales; family Beduinellaceae; genus Beduinella; species Beduinella massiliensis. The sequence continues at coordinate 168,886 of NZ_LT963430.1, read as the reverse complement.
GGGTTGATGCGCTCGAACCCGTTGTCCTTGAACGTCTTCAGGTGCCTCCTGAAAATCTCGGCGTAGTTGTCCCGCGTGAGCTGCGGCGGGGTCTGCTTTGCGGGTTCCTCCTCGTGGCCGAGCTGGATGATGAGGTTGAAGTGATCGGCCACCACCGTGAAGGCGTCGAAGCGCTGGGCGAGGCCGGTGAGCAGCTTGCCGAACGTGGAAAAGCCGAAGGACTTTTCGTTGAAGTCCGGGCGCAGGCGCAGCAGGATGTTCTTGAGTTCGGAGGCGAGAATCTCGTTTTCGTCCGCCTGCTCTTCCAGTATGGTGCAGATCAGCTCGTTGAGCTGCTCGAGCGTCAGCGGCTCGTCCTTCTGGCTGCGGCCGGAGGACTTGCCCTGGCTCACGGATTCCAGAAACTGAAACTCGTTGCAGGCGTTGATAAAGACGCTCGACGCGGCCTCCGAACGCGAGATGCCCAGCACGAACTTGCCCATGGACTTGAGCTTGCCCACCAGCGGCACGTAGTCGCTGTCGCCCGAGACGATGCAGAAGGAATCGATCAGGCTGTTGGTGAAGGCCACGTCCAGCGCGTCCAGCACGAGCTGGATGTCCAGGTTGTTTTTCTGGTTGCGCCCATAGCGGATGGAGGGCACGACGTTGAACGTGTTGGAGAGCAGCACCTCTTTGAGGTCGGAGTACTTGTCCGTATACCCGTAGACCTTGCCGATCAGGATATCCCCGCGAATCTTGACCTTTTCGATGACGTCGTTGAGCGTGCCGATCTTCGCGCCGCAGTTTTCCAGATCGACGAAGAGTGCGTAATGCGCCGTTGCCATCTTACTCTTCCTCCATTTTATACGAGCGCTTCAGGATCTTCTTCTCGATGCGCCCGGCTTCTTCGCCCTCCGCGAGGACGGGCCTGTAATCCGTACCTTTTTCCTTCTCGGTCAGGCGGATGGGGATGATCTCCAGCTCCGGGGGTTCGCTGCCGTCCTCGGTGACGGTGAAGTGCAGGCGGGCGACGTAGGCGTCGCGGTCGTCCGGATCGACGTTGCCGCCGAAGACCAGATTGCCCAGCGAGTAGAGGATGTAGCGGCCCTTGTACTTTTCGATGCCCTGCACCACGTGCGGGTGGTGGCCGACGACCACGTCCGCCCCGGCGTTGATGGCCGCCCGCCCGATGGAGCGCTGCTCCGCGGTGAAGTCGTAGGAATACTCGCTGCCCCAGTGGAACGAGGCGATGACGATCTGGCAGCCCATCTCGCGCAGCGTCTTCACGTCCTTGGAGATGTCCTTCTTGCCGTTGCTGTAGGGAAAGCAGTAGCCGGTCATGCCGACCTTGACGCCGTCCTTCTCAAATATGCCCAGCACGCCCCCGCCGGATACGACCAGCCCCGCGTCCTGCAGGTTTTGCAGCGTATCTGCCTTGCCGTCGTCGCCGTAATCGACGATGTGGTTGTTGGCGACGTTCACGGCCTCTACGCTGCCGGAGGTGAGGATTTCCGTGTACGCCGCCGGGGCCTTGAAGTTGAACTTCTTTTCCTTCTTGCTCTCACTCTGGGTGAGCGTGCCCTCGAAGTTGACGAGCGTCATGTCGTCCTGGCTGAACAGGTCCGCCAGACCGGAGAAGGGCCATGCGTACCCCTCGGATTCCACGACCTTTTCAAAGCAGTCGTCGCGCTTGCGCAGGGCGTCGGTGGAGCCCAAGGTCGTATCGCCGCCGACGGTCACGGTGAACGCGCGCGGGAAGAACGCCTCGTCCCCGGCGTCCGCCTCCGCGCCGGGCCCGGCGTCGTCCGGCGAATCCTCCTCGCCCAGCGGCGCCGCGTCCTCCTCGACCGATTCGTATTGCAGGCCGAAGAAGGAGGAATCCCCCTCGCCCAGCGCGAGGGAGGGCAGCAGCAAAAGGCAAACGAGCAGCAATGAGAATATTTGTTTCACGGCATTGGCTCCTTATCCTGCGTGGAAAATTTGTCATACACCTTCCGGAATACCCTTCCACGATAACACAAAGACGGAAAAATTACAATACTTTAACGGAATCGCCAGCGGCGGAAAGAATTGGTCCGGGCGGCGCGCGAAGCCTAAAAAAAGCGGGCCGGAAAAGCCTTGCGGAGGCTTTGCCGGCCCGCCGGGTTTTACAGGGAACCCACGTAGCGTTCGATTCTTCGGAGCGCCTCGGATAGCTTGTCCAGCCCCGTGGCGTAGGAGCAGCGGATGTGCCCCTCGCCGCTCTGGCCGAACGCCGTGCCCGGCACGCAGGCGACCTTTTCCGCCTTGAGCAGCCCCTGGCAGAACGCCTCGCTGCCAAGGCCCGTGCGCTCGATAGAGGGGAACACGTAAAACGCGCCCAGCGGCTCAAAGCAGGGAAGCCCCATCTTTCTGAACGCGTCCACCATCAGCCGGCGGCGGCGGTCGTAGCTGCGCACCATGTTCCTGACGTCCTCGAAGTCGTTTTGAAGGCCCCGCGAGAGCGCTTCCTCCGCCGCGATCTGCCCCTGGGTGGAGGCGCACATGATCGTGTACTGATGAATCTTGCACATGATCGACAGCAGCTCCTTCGGCCCGCAGGCGTAGCCCACGCGCCAGCCGGTCATGGCGAAGGCCTTTGAAAAGCCGTTGAGCAGCACCGTGCGCTCCCACATGCCCGGGATGGAGGGAAAGCTCACGTGCTCGAGGCCGCCGTAGGTGAGCTCGGAGTAGATCTCGTCCGCGATGACGACGATGTCCGTATCCCGCAGCACGTCCGCGATCGCTTCCAAGTCCTCCCGGCGCATGATGGAGCCGGTCGGGTTGTTGGGGTAGGGCAGTATGAGCGCCTTGGTGCGCGGGGTGATGGCCGCGCGCAGGGCCTGCGCAGAGAGGCGGAATTCCTCTTCAAAGCGGGTCACGATGGGCCGCGGCTCCGCGCCCGCAAAGGTGACGCCCGGCGCGTAGGAGACGTAGGAGGGCTCAGGGATGAGCACCTCGTCCCCGGGGGAGCACAGCGCGCGCAGGCACAGGTCGATTCCCTCGCTCGCGCCGATGGTGACGAGGATTTCCTCCGCCGGATCGTATTCCACGTGGCAGCGGCGCCGGATGTACTCCGCGATCAGGCTGCGGAGCTGGATGCGCCCCCAGTTGGAGGTGTACTGCGTGAGGCCGTCCTCGATCGACGTAATCGCCGCGTCCCGGATGTGCCAGGGCGTGATGAAGTCCGGCTCGCCCACGCCCAGGGAGATGGCCTCCGGCATCTCCGCGACGATGTCGAAGAACCTGCGGATGCCGCTGGGCGGCACGGCCCGCACGCGCTGGTTGACGATGCGCTCAAGATCCATCACGGGCTCACCGCCAGACGCCGGTCGGCGTTATCCCCTTCAAAGATGACGCCGCCGTATTTGTAGGTCTTGAGCATGAAGTGGGTCGCCGTGCCGGTGACGGTCTCCAGCGTGGAGAGCTTGCTGGAGACGAAAGACGCGAGCTGCTTGAGCGTCGGCGCCTCCACCATCACCATCAGGTCGTAGGCGCCGCTCATGAGGTAGAGGCTGGTGACCTCCTCGAACTGGTAGATGCGCGCGGCGATGGCGTCGAAGCCCCGGTCGCGCTGGGGCTGCACGCGCACCTCGATCACCGCCTGCACCATTTCCTTGTCGGTGCGCTCCCAGTTGATCATGGCCGGATATTTGACGAGCACGCGGTCGTCCTCCAGGCGCTTTACGGCGCTACGAACCTCCTGCGCGTCGTAGCCGGTCATCACGGCGATCTGCTCCGTGCTGACGCGCGCGTCGTCAGAGAGGATTTCGAGGATGTGCATTTCAAGCGTATTGTACAATGGGTTTCACCCTTTCCGTGCTAATCGTAAGAGGCTATCAGAACAGCCCCGTGATGTTCCCCTCTGCGTCCACGTCGATGTTCTCCGCCGCGGGCACGCGCGGCAAGCCCGGCATGGTCATGATGTCGCCCGCGAGCGCCACCACGAAGCCCGCGCCCGCGCTCAGCTTCACCTGCCTGATGGTCAGCGTGAAGCCCTCCGGCGCGCCCAGCTTCTTGGGGTCGTCCGAGAAGGAGTACTGCGTCTTGGCGATGCAGACCGGCAGCTTTCCGTAGCCGCCGTCCTCAAAGGATTTCAGCTGCTTCATTGCCGCGGGCGCGATCGACACGTCCTTCGCGCCGTAAATCTTCGTCGCGACCGCCTCGATCTTCCCGGCGAGCGGCAGGTCGTCCGGGTACGTCAGGCTGAACCTGGACGGATCGGCCTTCTCGCAGCTCGCGATCACCTGCTCGGCCAGCGCGAGGCCGCCTTCGCCGCCCCTGCCCCAGACCTCGCACAGCGCCACATTGGCGCCGAGGCTTCCCGCCGCCTCGCGCACGAGGGCGATTTCCGCGTCCGTATCGCTCGTGAAGCGGTTGAGCGCCACCACGGGCTCCACGCCCCAGACGTGGCGGATGTTCTGCAAATGCCGCGTGAGGTTGGAGAGGCCCTTCTTCAGCGCGGGCAGGTTTTCCTGCGAGAGCTCGGCCTTCGCCACGCCGCCGTGGCTCTTGAGCGCGCGGATCGTCGCGACCAGGACGATGCAGGCGGGCGCGAGCCCTGCCTTGCGGCACTTGATGTCGATGAACTTTTCCGCGCCCAGGTCCGCGCCGAAGCCCGCCTCCGTGACGACGTAATCCGCGAGGCGCAGCGCCGTCTGCGTCGCCACGATGCTGTTGCAGCCGTGGGCGATGTTCGCGAAGGGGCCGCCGTGCACCAGCGCGGGCGTGCCCTCCAGCGTCTGCACCAGGTTCGGGCGCATCGCGTCGCGCAGCAGCGCGGCCATCGCGCCCTGCGCCCTCAGCTGGCCCGCGGTCACCGGCTCGTCCGCGAACGTGCGGCCCACGACGATGCGCGAAAGCCTGTCCTTCAGATCCGAAATGTCCGCGGAAAGGCAGAGCACCGCCATGATCTCCGAAGCGGTGGTGATGTCAAAGCCGTCTTCGCGCGGCATGCCGTTCATCCTGCCGCCCAGTCCGTCCACGATCTGGCGGAGCTGGCGGTCGTTCATGTCCATGCAGCGCTTCCAGGTGATGCGGCGCGGGTCGATGCCCAGCGCGTTGCCCTGCGAGATGTGGTTGTCCACCATCGCCGCCAGCAGGTTGTTCGCCGCCGTGATCGCGTGCAGGTCGCCCGTGAAGTGCAGGTTGATGTCCTCCATCGGCACCACCTGCGCGTAGCCGCCGCCCGCGGCGCCGCCCTTGATGCCGAAGACCGGCCCCAGCGACGGCTCGCGCAGCGCCAGCATCGTGTGCTTCCCGGCCTTGCGCAGCGCGTCCGCCAGGCCGATGGAAACCGTGGTCTTGCCCTCGCCCGCGGGCGTGGGGTTGATCGCTGTCACCAGGACCAGCTTCCCGTCCATAGGCCTGTCCTTCAGCGCCTTGTAGTCCACCTTCGCCTTGTAGCGCCCGTAGAGCTCGAGCAGCTCCCCGTCGATCCCCGCCGCGTCCGCGATGGACGTGATGGGCTGCATCCTGCATGCGCGCGCAATCTCAATATCGCTCAGCATCGTATCCCTCCTACAGTTCTCGTCCCTTGGGAAGGAGCGGAAAACCCGCTCCGGTCTATCCGATATCCGCGCGCAGGCGCGGTAACCGTTCGTCAAGGCTCGCCGTCCACCTCTTCCTCCGTCACAGCCCGAATGCCCGGCGAATCCGCGCCCGCCGCGTACAGCGCGGCGCCTTCCGCGTCCCCGGCGGCAAAGGGGAAGACCGGCAGCGTGGTGGCCGCGCCGAACGCGCCCCCGGGCGAAAGGGCGATCAGGCTGATGCTGCCCGCGTCCTCGCCCAGCTCCTGCTTTCGGCGCGACAGCGCGTGCAGCGCCTCCCGGCACGCCTCCATCGGGTCCGCGCCGCGGCGCATGAGCGAAACCACCTCGTAAGAAAGGCAGCCGCGCATGATGTCCTCGCCCAGCCCCGTCGCCGCCGCCGCGCCGAAGCGCGCGTCGCAGTAAAAGCCGGAGCCGACGATGGGCGAATCCCCCACCCGGCCGGGCGCCTTCATGAAGAGCCCGGAGGTGGAGGTGCCCGCCGCCATGTGTCCGCGCCCGTCGAGCGCGAGCACGCATACGGTGTCGTGTCCGCGGTAAGCGTCGAGCTTTGCGTTCTCCTGCTGCACGGCCTCCCGCCAACGGGAAAGGGCCGATTGCGTGCGCATGTCGCGCATCTCCAGCCCATTCTCCAGGGCGAACTGCTCCGCGCCGCGCCCGCAAAGCAGGCAGTTCGTCTCGCGCCCGCAGAGCAGGCGCGCCGCGCGGATGGGATTTTTGACGCCCTCCACGCTCATCACGCCGCCGAAGCGCAGCGCGCCGCCGTCCATGTAGGCCGCGTCCAGAAACACGTGGCCGTCGCAGGCGGGAAGCCCGCCATAGCCTACGGAGGTGTAGGCCGGGTCGTCCTCCACGCGCCGGATCGCGCGCTCCACCGCGTCTCCGGCCGCGCCGCCGCCCGCAAGCTCCGCGTGCGCCTCCCGCAGGCCCGCAAAACACATCTTCCACGTCCCGATGATCGCATGCATAGGCCATCCCTCCGCTCGTCCTGACCGCCCGCGCCCGGCGGCCGCCTGTCTGTTTCTTCATTATAGTCGATTCGTCCCACCCCGGCAAGGCTTGCCCGACAATTCGTGCCGGAATCGCCCGGCGGCCGCGTCCGTCCAGCGGAATGCGTGGCATTTGACCGGCAAACATGCTATAATGAAGACAACATCGCCTCGGAGGTGACCGCAATGGACGCTACCCAGCGCCGGGCCGAAATCCTTTCCCGCTTTGAACACGCGCGCCAGCCCGTGAAGGGGGGCGTGCTCGCCAAGGAGCTGTCGGTCAGCCGCCAGGTGATCGTGCAGGACGTTGCGCTGCTGCGCGCCAAGGGGCACCCCATCCTCGCCACGCCGGATGGCTACGTCCTCCCCGCCGCCGCGCCCTCCCCCTGCGCGCGCGTCGCCGCCTGCATCCACACCGGGTTTGAGCGCATGCGCGAGGAGCTTTACGCCGTCGTGGACGCGGGCGCTGTGGTGGAGGATATCGTCGTCTCCCACCCGGTCTACGGAGAGTTTCGCGCCATGCTGATGCTGGCGAGCCGCCGTCAGGTGGACGACTTCGTGGAAAACCCCGGCTGGCAGGAGGCCTCCCCCCTCTCCGTGCTGACCGACGGGCTGCACCTGCACACCCTCACCGCGCCGGACGAGCGCACGCTCGACGTGGCCTTTTCAGAGCTCGAGCGCCGGGGTTTCCTCGCGCCCGACGAATAGCCCCCTCTCGCCCCGGCGTGCTGCTGCGCCGGGGCGCTTTCATTTTGGCCGCCCGGAAATAATTCCGTTCTGCCGCATTGACTTTCCCCGGCAACCGGTCTATAATGGAAACAAAATGAGAATAATTCTCACTTTACCACAAAGGGGGAACGGCCATGGCTCGCTACAAGTGTCCGGTCTGCGGCTACATCCACGACGAAGAAAAGGAAGGGAAGCCCTTTTCCTCGCTCACCGTCTGCCCGATCTGCGGCGAACGGGCGGAGCGCTTCGCGTCCCTGCATGAGGACAACGCCCCGACGAGCGCCCCGGCGAGCGGCAATCGGGCGCTCGACTACCCGAAGGAGACGGCGCGCGCAGACGCCGCCTGCCGCTACATGTCGGAAATCCACCAGATGGCGGTGACGGGCAAGCCCATCATCGAGGCCATGGGTACGCGCATGCCGATGCCCGGATGGGACGACATCCTGCTCCTCGGCGCGCAGCTCAACCCGCAGCCGCTGGACGAGCACGCGCACGTCACCACCACCACGGTCATCGGCAAGCACGCCAAGCGCCCGATGGTGCTTGAGAACCCGGTGTACATCTCGCACATGTCCTTCGGCGCGCTCTCCAGGGAGACGAAGATCGCGCTGGCGAGAGGCAGCGCGATGGCGGGCAGCGCGACATGCTCCGGCGAGGGCGGCATACTGCCCGAGGAAATGGCCGCGGCGGACAAGTACATCTTTGAATACGTGCCCAACCGCTACAGCGCCACCCCGGAAAACCTGCGAAACGCCGACGCCATTGAAATCAAGATCGGCCAAGGCACAAAGCCGGGCATGGGCGGCCACCTGCCCGGCGGCAAGGTGACGGAGGAGATCGCCCGCATCCGCCAAAAACCGCTGGGCCAGGACGTCATCAGCCCCTCAAAATTCCCGGAGGTGAATACGCGCGAAGACCTGCGGGCGCTGGTGGACTTCCTGCGCGCGGCGTCGGACGGCCGCCCCATCGGCATCAAGATTGCCGCCGGACGCATCGAGCGTGACCTGGAGTTCTGCGTCTTCGCCCGGCCGGACTTCATCACCCTCGACGGGCGCGGCGGGGCGACGGGCGCGAGCCCCAAGCTCGTGCGTGACGCGACCAGCGTGCCGTCTGTCTACGCCCTTTCCCGCGCGCGCAGGTATCTCGACCGCGTAGGCTGCGACGCGCAGCTCATCATCACCGGGGGACTACGCGTCTCCCCGGACTTCGCCAAGGCGATCGCCATGGGCGCGGACGCCGTCGCCATCGCCTCCGCCGCGCTGATGGCCGCCGCCTGCCAACAATACCGCATCTGCGGCACGGGCATGTGCCCCGTCGGCGTCGCCACGCAGGACCCGGCACTGCGCGCCCGGCTTCAGGGCGACGCGGCGGCGCAGCGCGTCGCGAACTTCCTGAACTGTTCGCTGCAGGAGCTGCGCACCTTCGCGCGCATTACGGGCCACGACGACCTGCATGACCTGTCCGTGGACGACCTGTGCACCACGAGCCGGGAAATTTCCGAATTCACCGACATTCCACATGCCTGACAGGTGCGGCGGCTTGACTTCGGCGTGTATCTTATTAAGCTTTGTTCTTATAGTCAACGTTTCCTCTTGCAATCTGCACAAATCATGGTACAGTATACTAAAGGCTAAGGATGCAGATGCACAAAAGAGGAGGAAGTCAAAAATGCGCAAAAAAATGTTTCGCCCGTTTCTCTGTGCGGTCTTATCGGCTCTCACCTGCGCGGCGCCCGTACTTGCCGACGATGCGCTCAACAATTTTTACATTGTCGACGACAGCGACAGCCGCTACCTGACAAGGGATGAACTTTGGGAATGGCAATACGATGCCCTGGGTTACATCTACAACGAAATATTTGCCCGTCACGGCCGGCCTTTCCGTCCGGGCGAACGCTACGACCTCTATTTCCGCGCGCAAGCGTGGTACGAGCCTGACCCCAACTATCATTTCGGATTGCTGAACGCCGTCGAGCAGGCCAATGAAGCGCTCGTCCATCAGGTTTTGCAGGAGATGCGCGACCAGAAAACCGCCAACCCCAACGGCAAGCCCCTGCCCCGCAGCGGAGCAGACGTGCCGGAGAATGACCAGCTCGACTTCCGCTCTTACGAGCTGACGCCCGGCCAAAGGCTGGACGTTTACACCGGCCCCGGCAGCAATTTCTTTCGCGCTGCCAACGGCAAAGCGTCTGCGAGCACAAACGAAAGCATTAAATTTGCGGGCGAAGAAAACGGATGGGCAGCAATCGAATACGAGGTAGGCGCCAACAACCGGCGAATCGGTTATGTAAACCTGAATCAAGTGAAGGACAAAATGCATCTGAGAGAATTGGAATTGCTGTATGACAGCGGCCTTATCATCACAGAGTGCATCCTGACAGACGAGCCGGACGGAAGCCATACGGCCATAGCCACCCTGAAACCGCTGACCGAGATCGTCCTGTTGGGACGCTACCTCGACAGGCGGAATGGGGATTGGGCGTACATCGACGTACAGACGGAGGCAGGGCTGGTGCGCGGCTTTGTGGACAACAGCTGTGTGACGGGCTCACCGGGAGAGTACCTGAAAGATCTGGACGACGGCGGAAATGATTCCGCTTACGATTGGGTATCCGAAGACGCTTACATGGAAACGCGGAAATAACGTCCCCGGCAAGGGACAAGGGATACGGGGCAGGCCCATCGAGCCTGCCCCGTATCCCTTGTCCTTTGCCGGGCGTTTTACAGCTCCCGGCACGTCGCCGTTCCCTGCATGATGTCCACGATGACGCGGTTCGTCTCGCACATGCCCTCCTGCACGAGCTGCCCCAGGTGCTCAAAGAGCGTACGCAGGTCGCTGGCGAGGATGCCGTCGCTCTTGCCGATGCTCATGCCCTGCATCGCGAGGAAGGCCGCCTGCACCGCGAGGCCGGAGGAAAGCTCCACCTTGTTCGCGCAGCCCTCCTTTGCGCCGTCGCAGATCATGCCCGAGATGGAGCCAAGGATGTTCTGCATGGCCCCCAGCATCTGCTGCTCGCCGCCGCCCAGCATGTAGACGACGCCGACCGACGCGCCCAGCCCGGAGGCCACGCCGCAGGCGCAAACCGCCGACAGCGTGCCGGTGAAGGACTTGACGTAGATGTTGACGAGGTTGGCGAGCGCGGCCGCACGCAGCTTCTTCTCCGGATCGACGCCGCGCTCGCGCGCCACCGCCTCCAGCGTCAGCAGCAGCGTAATGCCCTGATTGCCGCTGCCGGTAGCCGTCATCACGGGCATGGACACGCCCGACATGCGCGCGTAGGAGGCCGAGGCGCACAGAAGCTGCGCGGCGGATACCGGCGAGCGCCCGATGACCCCCTGGTCGATCAGCGTGCCGAGCGCGAGGCCAAGGCCGAATTTCCTGCCCTCCTGCGCCACCGCGAGGTTCATGTCGATGCCGTCCTGCAGGAAGGCGAGCCGTTCCGCGGGCACAGCGTCCGCGAAGGCGATCATCTCCCCCAGCGTGCAATCGCGGATGGGATGCTCCGCGCTCGCCCCACAGGGCGGCACGTAAGGCTCAAACGGCGCATGATCCACGCGCACGATGTTCGTGTGTGCCGAGAGCGTGAGCACGCGCACGCATTCCTCCTCCGTCTCCAGCACCGATTCGACGAACAGGTCGGGCACGTCGCCGCGCGTCTTGACGGTCACCCGCCCGTCGAACACCATCTGCTTGGCGTCCTTCAGCGCCTGCGGCGTCACGCGGTCGAGCACGCGAAGCTGCGCGTCCGCGTCGCCCGCGGTCACGCCCATCGCCGCGCAGAGGGCCACGCCCCGCTCGTCGGAGCCCGGAATGCCCACGCCCATGGCGTTCTTGTACAGATACGCGTCCAGCGTCAGCGTCAAATGCTTTAACGCGCCCCGCGCATGCTTTCTGGCCGTCGCTGTATTCAGGGCGATGGCCACGGGCTCCGTGCAGCCGGTCGAGGGCATGAGCGCCTTGTGAATCTCGCCAAGGAAAAATGCTTCGTCCCGCATGGCAGTCATCCTCCGTGTTTCAGATACCGTATTATACCATGCAGGGCACGGAATGTAAAAGCGTTCCCGGCCGCGCCGCGTCACTCGTCTTTCCGTATTTCCGCGGCGATAAAGGAAATCATCTCTTCGTTCGTGGGGATGACGCCGCGTCTGGGGATGCGCGCCTGAACCGCCCGTGTCTCCGGCGCCTGCGGGGAGGCGTACATCTCCTCGATGCAGGCCCGAATTTCCCGTTCGACCTCCTCCGGCGCGACGCCGTATTTTTTTGCCACCTCTTCATAGACCTTGCGCATGTAAATGTTCATATTATCATTCCCTTGTATAAGTATATTTCGCATTATAAGTGATTTGTTCCCTTATTTCAACACTTTTATGGTGATTCATTCTTATTTATTTTCTCCTTGCATCGGTTAAGATACGAGCGAGGGATAAAGAATGATTGACAGCAAGTTTATTCAAGAGAGAATCATGCGTTTGGTCGCGCAAAAAAACGTATCAGATAGTAAGGCGAGTAAAGCCCTTGGACACAATCCCGGCTATATCAAAGACATTACATCCGGCCGCGCTTTGCCGTCCATGGGAGAGTTTCTCTATCTATGCGAATACCTCGGCGTCACCCCGCAGGAGTTCTTTAACGAGGAGCGCCAGACCACCGCGCTTCAGCAGGAAGCGATCGATTCCATCTACGCGCTGTCCGAAGAAGACCTGGCGCTTTTCCTCCAGCTTCTTCGCCGCCTCCACTGACGTGAAAGACCGGCTTACCCGAAAAACAAATTGGGGCCTGTGCGCTTCTGCGGCGCACAGGCCCCTTCCTCTTGCCTCCGTTCAGTTGTCCGTAATGCATTCACCGCTCCGCGCGTCCACGGCGACGGCGTAGCTGAGCGTAAAGGTCGGGCCCGTCCAATCCTCCGGCCACATCTGCGGATTGTCGTAAAGGACGGGGAAGGCCCAGGCGGGCGTCATCGTGTACTGCGTCGTGCTCCCCTTGTCCGCCACAGGCACGTAGCACAGCCAGGCCTCGCACACGCGCACGTTTTCCATTTCTTTCGCCGCGACGCTTTCGCTCAAAGCGCGCAGTCCCGTCTCCAGCGCCTGCTCCACGGGGATCGGCGCAAAGGGAGCGCCCTGTGCCTTTTCCGCTCCGGGCACAAAATTCGCCTGCAGGTATTCCAACCCCTCGCGCCCGACGATGACGCCCACACAGCTCTGCGGCGTATTCTCCCGTCCCGGGATAAAGCCCTGCGTCGGGAAGATGCGCAGGCCGTGATAGTATTGAGGCAGGAGCAACTTGTAGTGCTCGTCCTTCGCCGTCCAGTCCAGGATGATCGTCTGCTCCGGCGGCAGCCCCAGCGCCTGACGCTCCCGCGTCGCCCGCTCTATGTCCGCGAGCGTCACCGCCAGGCCTTCCATGGGCGCGGCGCCCAGCGTGATGCCGAGCGCTTGCGCGGCGGGCTCCACCTTCAAAAGCGCATCTTCAAGCGGCAGACCGTCCAGCTCGCCGACGCACAGCTCCTCCTGGAAGACGGTGGAGTTGAAGTTCACGTCCCAGAGCGTCCCCTCCCGCAGGCGTACGCCGTTCTCCCCTACAAACGTATTATCCCAGGGCGACAGGCTCAGCCGTGCGCCCGTCGGGCTCGTCAACGTCACGTCCTCCGCCGTCCAGCCGGTGCTCTTCGCGCACGCGGCGACGTCCGGCAGCAGCGCCGTCAGCTCCGGCATGCGCTCCGGGTTCTTGCCCCAGTTGCGCTTTTGCGTGCGGTAGACCTGCGCGGACGTAACCTGCGTCCCGTATACGCGCGCATCCACCCGCGCCGTCCAGCAGGACGTCTCCACGTCCAGCCGCACGCGCTGCGGCGTCTCTTCTTCCCACAGCATCTGCGCCGAGGCCGCGCCCACCGTCAGCAGCGCCGCCAGCAGCAGGCAAATCAGCTTTTTCACCGCGCATCCTCCCCTTCCCTCCAAAGCGTATTGTTCCCAAGGTCGAAAACCGCCGTGCCCTCAATCCCCTGCACGCCGAGCCGCAGCGCTTCCGGCAGCGTATCCGGGCAGGCAAACCGCAGCGTCAGGTCAAAGGCTTCCCTTCCGTCCTCCAGCGTGCGCTGTACACGATTTTGCAGCACAGGCTCTATCTGCCCGCCGTCCGTCGTGATAAGATACGGGCTGATACCCGCCTGCCCCAGCCGCGCCCCGGGCACGTAGGTAAGCGTCAAATCGACCCCGAACGGCGTATAGGCGACATCCGCGCTCACGATCTCAAACGCGCCCATGTCCATCGCCTGCACGATCTTGCAGGTCTTTGCCTGCACGCGCTGCACCTCGAAGGCGATCGTCGTGCTTTCCATCGCCCCGATATCCGTCTCGGGATAGACAAAGCACTCCATTTCCACCGGCACGGCCTGGGCGTCCGTCTCCTGCGAAAGCAGCTCATAGTTATAGTAGACCAGCGCGCCGTCCTCGTGCAGGGACTCGATCGCCCCCGTGGGCGCGGTCTGCGCGCCGACACGGGAAAATCCGCAGAGCGCGATCAGGGCCTCTCCCTCCTCGCCGGGGCCGTATTCGTTCCACTCGGAGACGTCGTAGTCCTCGGTGAGCACGCTGGTCCCCGCCCGCTTCGGGCGAACCTCCACGACGGTTTGCAGCGCGCGCCCGTCGAACACCGCCTCGCACACCGTGAATTCCGCGAGCGACAGCGCGTCGCCGGTTCCGGCGAGCGGGCGCTCCACGTATTCCGCGCCCTCCGTTCCCGCCCCGCGCCGTTCCCAGAAGGCGACGAGCCCCGACCGCTCCGCCGCGATCGCCGCGCCGCCGAGCAGCAGCGCCGCCGCCAGAATCGCCAGCGCGGTCCTGCGGGACAGCCGGCCGGGCGCGCGGGCTGTGACCGGCTGCGCGGGCGCGCGGGCTGTGACCGGCTGCGCGGGCGCCCCCTCGTGCCGGGGCAGCGATTGCAGCGTCGCCCGCAGCTTTTCCTCGTAAGCGCCCGTCGTATCGATCCGCTCCGCCTGCGCCAACGCGCGCAGGCGCTTATCCGTTTGCCTCATTCGATCCATTCCCCCTTTTCCGCCAGAGCAGCCCGCAGCCGTGTCCGCGCTCTATGCATGCGCGCGGCGACCGTGCCCCGGGGCACCCCAAGGATCTGCGCAATTTCGTCCACGTGAAACCCCTCGTAATAGTACAGGACGATCGGTTCACGCAGCCCGTCCGGCAGCTCCCGCACGCACGCCCAGAGGGCAAAGCGGTCGTCACCGGCGGGCTGTGACCGTTCCGTGACTTCTTCTTGAAGGACGACGCGCTTTGCGCCCCGCAAATGCTGATAGCAGCAGTTCGCCACGATGGTCATCATCCACCTTCGGAACAGCGACGCGTCGCGCAGGGTGGACAGCCGTTCCCAGGCGCGCAGCGTGGCCTCGCTCACGGCGTCCTCCGCGTCCGCGCGGCTGTGCAGGATGCTCATCGCGAAGCGCAGCAGGCTTTCGCGCATCCCCCACACGGCCTCCGCGAACGAAGCCTCTTCCATTCTCGTCCCCATCGTCGTCTCCTCCATCTTTTGTCCGGCGGTCAGGATCGTACGCTCGCCGCCCGCTCACCTATTGGATGCACAAGAGGGGGATTTGTTTGCATCCCTTCACAAAATGCGGGCGGTGCCCGGCCGAAAAGGCGGCCCTTTTTTCATATCGTCGCACACAAAAGCGCCCCGTTCAAGCGAACGGGGCGCGGAAAGAAAAATTTTACTTCGCGAACGCCTGGGCGATGGCGGTGCCGATCGCCTGGCAGTCGATGGTCGCGCCGGACACGATGTCCACATCCGCGCTCTGGGACGCGAGGATGGCGCCGACGTACTGCTCGAGCTGCTCGTCGGTGATGAACATCTCGTCGCGGCCCTCGCCGATGGCGATCGCGGTCAGCTTGCCGTCCTGCACGGTCATCTTGACCTCGATCTTGTCATGCAGGCCGTCCACGACCTGCACGTATTCGCCGTCGGCAGCCTCGGCCCAGGCCGGGCCTGCGGCCGTCTCCTTGACGACCGCCTTCACCTCGGAGGCGCCGCCGAACGCGGTCTGTGCGGCCGCGCGGCCGGACAGCATCGCCTCAGAGAGGAACACGCCGTTCTGGTACAGGTTGGACACGTAGCTGCCCAGCTCGCCCGCCTCGTAAAGGCCGGGGATGGGGTTCTCGTTCCAGTCGAGAACGCGGCCCGCGGTGTCGCGCTTCGCGCCGCCCGTGGTGGCAACCAGCGTCGGGGTGATGGCAACCGCGTAGAAGGGGCCCTTCTCGATCTTCGCCATCTTCTCCGGGTCGCGGCCAAAGTCCTCGTCCACGCCCTTTTCACACAGTTCGTTGTAGCGGTCGATGGTCGCCTGAAGCGCCTCGGGGTCGCGGCCGATCTTCTCGGCCAGCTCGGCCACGGTGTCCGCCTTGACGATCCAGCCCTTTTCGATCTCGGCCAGGTTGTCGCTGGACCACATGTAGCCCTCGGTGGTGGTCGGCCAGCTCAGCCACTGGCTCGCGATGGAGCCCGCCTCTCGGGTCGCCTCGTCGAAGATCAGGTGCACCGGCAGCGCGCGCTCGTGGGGCAGGTCGACGTAGCGGCCGTACTCCATGTACTTCATGTGCTGGCGGTGGTAGCCATATGCCTCGTCGTAGAAGCGGCTGTTGTCCGAATCGATCTCGATCCAGGAGTTGCCCGCCATGGAGAAGTTGCGCATGAAGGTCGCCTCGTGCTCCGGCACCTTGATGCCCAGCCAGAAGCCGCCGGACTGCGTCTGGTTCTTCATGTGCCAGATCTTCGCGCCGGCCTCCATCAGCATCTTGATGCCGTCGCCCGTGTTGCCCGGCGTGCCCGCGGTATACACCTCGTCCATGCCGTGGAAGTCGCGCTGCATCTCCAGGTTGTTCTCATAGCCGCCGCAGGCGAGCAGAACGCCCTTCGCGCTCTTGATGGTGTATTCCTTGCCCTCGGCATCCGTCGCCACGACGCCGCTGACCTCGCGGGTCACCGGGTCCTGCACGAGCGCGATGGCCGGGTTCTCGTAGCGCACCTCGATGTTGCGGGCCTTCGCGGCCTCGGCAAAGCAGCGCCACACGCCGCCGTTTTCAAACGCGCCGGAGTTCTTCTTGCGCAGGTGCGCGCTGGCGCCGTCGAAGTTCGAGCCCGGGAAGGAGTCGAACTCCAGCACCATGCTGCCCCACTTGAGCTCGCCGCCGCCGACATAGCCCGCCTCGTAGCCCGCGCTCTCCGCGACGCCCTCAATCCAGGGGAGCTGCGTGGCGAACCCATTCACCAGCCAGTTCAGGTATTCGTCGGGAATCGCGTTGGGTTCGTTGCAGGCCTGCAAATACAGCTTGAAGTCCGCGACCGCCGCTTCGGACGGCACGATGAACGTCTGGCCGGATGCGATGGAGTTGCCGCCGGCAAGCGACTCCGGCATCTTCTCCAGCACCACGACCTTGGCGTTCGGGTCGATGTCGTGTGCTTCCACGGCCGCCGCAGCGCCCGCAAGGCCGAAGCCCACGATGACGAAGTCGGCTTCCTCGTCCCAGGTCTCAACCGTCACGGCCGGGCGTACCCAGTCCGCACCGGCGGGCATTGCCATCGCCAGCGCGAGCGCCAGCACGAGCATCAGGGTGAACAGTTTCTTCATGATGTTCTCTCCTCCTCAAGCAATGGGGTCTATATGCCATGCGCAAGCGCGCACAGTTACGCATCCGCGCGGGCTCGTCACCCGCTTCACAAAGCGTCCGCAGCCTCTTCATTTTTTTGCACACAAAAAGCTTGATTTCCAGGCGGTTTTCCTGTACATTGACAGTATAAGCTGTCAAGTCGCTTGACAGTCAAGCCGCGTTCCCCATTCCTTGCGAAAAATATATCAGGAGGGTGTGTATGAAAATCTCCATCGGCACGCTTTCCAAGGCCTTCGCGTTGAGCGACGAGGCGCTTCGCTTTTACGAGAAGAAGGGGCTCCTCCACCCGCAGCGGGAAGGGGAGCGGGGCTACCGGGTGTTTGAGCGAACGGACATCCAGCGAATCGCCAACATCAAGCGCCTGAAGAACCAGGGCTTTTCCCTCGACGAAATCCACAGCGTCTATTCCTGCATCGACGAGACGTCGCTGCAGGAGCTCTTCGCGGGGAAAGTCGAAGAAGCGCGGCGCGAAATCGCCTATCGCGAGCACGTCCTTTCGCACATGCAATATACGCTGCGGACGCTGCGGGACGCGCCGGAGCTTTTGAGCGAGCCGCGCCTTGAAAGCATAGGCTCGGTATTCGTCCTGGAGTACCCGTCGATCGAGGCGATGTGGGCCCGGCTGCCGAAGGAGCCGCTGCTCAAGGAGCTCATCCGGCAGCTGCCGCTCACGTCGTTTACCACCCTGGTAAAAAAAGAAGCGCTCGCAGGCGGCCCCTGCGAGATCAAAAAGGGCATTCTTCTCTTCGAGCAGGATGCAAAGGTGCTGGGAATCGACCGCCGCCGCTTCCGCTGCATCGACGCGGGCCGGGCGGTGAGCTGCCTGTTTCGCCTGGAAAACGGCGCTTTCGACGTGCAGGCGCTGCTCGCCCTGATTCAGGGCTACCTTGACGCAAACGGTCTTCACGCGGGCGACGACCTGTTCACCGCACAGCTTCTGAGCTACGTGGACGGGGAAGAACGGGCGATCCATTACGCGCGCATGATCGTGCCCCTCACGCAAGCTTAAAGCCGCCGCGCAGATGCGCGGCGGCCCTTTTGATGTAGCTTATTCGATGGTCACGTAGTTCCAGATGACGTCGCCCGTGGGCAGAACCGCGAGGTTCTTGATGTTGGGCTTGGCCATGTAGGGGTTCTTGTAGAAGTGCATCGGCGCGACCGCGCCGGTGGACATCAGGATCTTCTCCGCCTCAGCGCACTTGGCGGCGCGGGCGGCCGGGTCGGTCTCCGCCTTGATCTCGTTGACCAGCGCGTCGTAGCACTCCGCCCAGGTCTGGTTGCCGTCCGGGCCCCAGTAGGCGCCCAGGCCCGCGTCCTTCGTGTTCTCCGTATAGCGGGTATAGTCGCCCACGTCCTGGCCCAGGCGCGGGTAGTTGTTGCCGGAGTTGCTGATGAAGATCTCGAGGAAGTTCACGCAGTCGTTGAAGTCCGCCACCCAGCCCATACGGGAGGCTTCCGCGTCGCCGTCGCCCAGCTTGATCTGCAGGGTCGCCCAGGCTTCGGTGTTGATCGTCGCGGTGATGCCGACGCTGTTCCAGGTCTCCTGGATGTACTGCACGATCGCGGAGTTGGTAGCGTTCTGGTTGAAGGAGAATTCAAAGCCGGGCACGTCGGTGAACTTCACGTCGCCGCCCTCGATGGTGCCGGTATAGGAGTAACCCAGATCCATCAGAATCTTGATGGCTTCCACCATGTCGGCGGTGTAGGCGGGGTTCTCGGCGGAGGGCGTCGCGGTGCCGGTATACCAGGCGCCGTAGCCCTCGGCCTCGCGGACGTTTTCATTGAGGCCGTCCATCAGGCTGCTGGGGAAGAAGCCGGTCGCAGCCTCCTCGCCGCCCATGGTCACGTAGTCGACCTCGTCCTGCCGGTTGACCATCAGGCCCAGCGCGTAGCGCGCGCGGGACTGCTCCTGCACGGTCAGCGTCTTGCCTTCCGGGGAGAGGTCCTTGTGGACGTTGAACAGCACATAGTAGGTGCCCAGCTGATCGGCCTTTACCAGTTCGCCGGGATACGTGGCCTCCAGGCGGTCGAATTCGGCCGGGTCCATGCTCTCGATGAAGGAAACGGCGTCCGATTCGTAGGCCGCCAGGATGGCGACGCTGTCCTCCGCCAGGTAGGCGTTCACGCCGCCCAGCTTGACGTTTTCAGCGTTCCAGTAATACTCGTTCTTCTCAAACTTCGCAACGTCGTCCACCGCGAAGCTGGTCATGCGGAAAGGACCGGTGCCGATGTACTTGGCGGGATCGGTCGCCCAGGCGCCCTCGTTGTCCGCCAGCTCCACTTTGACCGGGTAATAGGTGGTGAAGCCGCACAGCTCGAGGAAGTAGGCGCAGGGATTGACCAGCGTGACGACCAGCGTGCGCGCCTCGTCGTCCGCAACCGCGTTCAGCGTGCCGTCCTCGTTCCTGGCGATGTAGTCAAACAGGAAGCCGTAGTCGGCGCCCAGCGCCGGATCGGCGGCGCGGTTCCAGCTCTTCACGAAATCGCTGGCAAAGAAGTCGGAGCCGTCCGACCACTTCAGGCCTTCGCGCAGCTTAAAGGTGTACACCAGACCGTCGTCGGAGATCTCGTAGCT
This sequence comes from Beduinella massiliensis, assembly GCF_900199405.1. Classification (NCBI taxonomy): domain Bacteria; kingdom Bacillati; phylum Bacillota; class Clostridia; order Eubacteriales; family Beduinellaceae; genus Beduinella; species Beduinella massiliensis. Next base: position 149,373 of record NZ_LT963430.1, on the reverse strand, counting down.
TTCCGCCATCTCCGGCGCTTTGCTCGCGACGCCGTCGACGACCTGCGTGCCCATCAGGCCGCAAAAGGCGAGGCGGATCGTGTTGGAACCGGTCGAAGCGGAGTTCAGCGCGGGATCCAGTGTCTCGGGCGTGCCGCCGCCGTACATGACGTTGACGACTTCCCCGTCGGCGGACGCGATCGCGCCGCAGGCGAGAACCATCACCAGCGACAGGACCAGAGCGAGTAGCTTCTTCATAGACTGTTCCTCCTTCAGAATTGTGGTTTTATTGCAACGCCGGCGAATCACAGGCGAAACAACCGTTAGACGTTGTGGCAGGCGACGCGGTGCCCCGGCGCGACCTCTCGCAGGGCCGGGCATTCCTCGCTGCAGCGCTCGGTGGCAAAGCGGCAGCGCGTGCGGAACGCGCAGCCGGACGGCAGCTTCATGGGGCTGGGCACGTCGCCCTCCAGGACGATGCGCTGGGACGCGCGCGCCTTTTCGGGGTCGGGCACCGGCACAGCCGAGAGCAGCGAGACGGTATAGGGATGGGCCGCGTGGTGGTACAGCTCCGCGGAGTCGGCCATTTCCACGATCTTGCCCAGGTACATCACGGCGATGCGGTTGGATATGTGCTTGACGACGGACAGGTCGTGCGCGATGAACAGGTAGCTGAGGCCCATCTGCGATTGCAAATCCTCCAGCATGTTGATGACCTGCGCCTGAATCGACACGTCCAGGGCGCTGACCGGCTCGTCGCAGACGATGAACTCCGGGTTGGAGGCCAGCGCGCGGGCGATGCCGATGCGCTGGCGCTGACCGCCGGAAAACTCGTGCGCGTAGCGCGAGGCCTGCTCCCCGGAGATGCCGACCGTATTGAGCAGTTCGAAAACGCGCTCCGCGCGATCCTTCCGCGTCTTGCACAGCTTGTGCACGTCGATGGGCTCGGCCACGATGTCGCCCACCGTCATGCGCGGGTTCAGGGAAGAATACGGGTCCTGAAAGACCATCTGCGCCCGGCGGTGAAACTCCGCCACGGTGGTCCTGTCCACCTTCTTTCCGTCGAACCAGACCTCGCCGCCCGTGGGCTTGTACAGCTGCAGCAGCGTTCGGCCGACGGTGGTCTTTCCACAGCCGGATTCTCCCACCAGCCCCAGCGTCTCGCCCCGGGCGATGGAAAAGCTGACGTCGTCCACGGCCTTCAGCATCGTGGTCTTCATAAAGCCCGTGGTGATCGGAAAATGCTGCTTCAGATGCCGCACGTCCACGAGCGTCCTGTTTTCTTCGCTCATTTTCCGTCCCCTCCGTCCAAATTGATGCGCAGGATGTCGCCCGCGCCGTCGTACTCGATAGCGTTTCTCGCCATGCCCTCGCGGACGTTCATCCAGCAGGCGGACAGGTGATCGCGCCCCACGAAGACCTCCCTGGCGCGCCCCTCCAGGCAGACCTTCATCGCGCGCTCGCAGCGCGGCGCAAACGGACAGCCGCTCGGCAGCCGCAGAAGGTCGATCGGCGTGCCGGAGATCGGCACCAGGCGTTCCTTGCCGTCGCTGTCGATGTTGGGGATGGAGCGGAGCAGGCCCTTCGTGTATTCGTGCCGGGGGCGGTAAAAGATGTTGTCCGAGGTGCCCCGCTCGCAGACGCTGCCCGCGTACATGATGATGACCTCGTCGCACATGCCCGCGATGACGCCCAAGTCGTGGGTAATCATGATGATCGCCATGCCCAGCTTCTTTTGGAGGCTCTGCATCAGCTCCAGAATCTGCGCCTGAATGGTCACGTCCAGCGCGGTCGTCGGCTCATCGGCGATCAGGATGTCGGGCTCGCAGCAGAGCGCCATGGCGATCATCACGCGCTGGCGCATGCCGCCCGACAGCTCGTAGGGATACTGCTTCAGGCGCTTTTCCGGCTCGTTGATGCCCACCAGCGCCAGCATCTCCCCGGCGCGCTCGCGCGCCTGGGCGGCGTTTCTGCCGGTATGCAGGCGGATCGTCTCTTCTAATTGATTGCCGATGGTGTACACGGGGTTGAGCGAAGTCATCGGATCCTGAAAGATGATGGAAATCTTATTGCCGCGGATCTTGCGCAGGGTGTTTTCGTCCGCGCCGACCAGCTCCTGCCCCTTGAAGCGGATGCTGCCGCTCACGATGCGGCCCGGATGCGTAAGAATTTGCAAAATGGAGTAGGCGGTCACGCTCTTTCCGGAGCCGGACTCGCCCACGATGCCCAGCACCTTGCCGGCGTCCAGGTTAAAGGACACGCCGTTGACGGCCTTCACCTCGCCGGCGGGCGTAAAGAACGAGGTATGCAGGTCGCGCACTTCTAGCATTGCCATGGATTGCGCCCTCCTTTACGAACGAAGCTTGGGGTCGAAGGCGTCGCGCAGGCCGTTTCCCAGCAGGTTAAACGAAAGCACGATCAGGAAGATGGACATCGCCGGGAACAGCAGCAGGTACGGGTAGGAAACCAGTCCGCTGCGCGCGTCCGAGGCCAGGGAGCCCAGCGAGGGCATCGGCATGGAGACGCCCATGCCCACGAAGGAGAGGAACGATTCCGTAAAGATAGCGGAGGGGATCTGCATGGCCGCCGTAATGATGATGACCGACACGCAGTTGGGCAGCATGTGCTTGCGGATGATGTGCGCGGCGCCCGCGCCGGTGGCCTTGGCGGCGAGCACGTATTCCTGCTCCTTGATGGAGAGCACCTGGCCGCGCACCTGGCGCGCCATGCCCACCCAATAGAGCAGGCCGAAGACGATGAAGATCGAGATCATCCCGGGGCCCAGCCGGATGATGAGGCTGTTTTTCGAGGTGCTGATTACGTCCTTAATGGCGACCGACAGCAGGATGACGATCAGAACGTCCGGCAGGGAGTAGATGATATCCACGATGCGCATCATGATCATGTCTACCCGCCCGCCGAAGTAGCCCGAAATGGACCCATAGACGATGCCGATCAGGATGACGATCAACGCGGAAATGAAGCCGACCATCAGGGAGATACGCGTGCCGTAGATGACGCGGATGCAGTAGTCGCGCCCCAGATTATCCGTTCCCATGACGTGCGGGAAGACCTTTTCTCCCTGGTCGATGCGCGCCTGCTCCTTCTTGGAGTATTCAAAGGGGCCCAGGTGCTTGGCGGTAACGTCCTGCTGCGTATAGGTATAAGGATAGAAGTAGGGCACGATGACCGCTATCAGCGTGATGGCGACGAGCAGCCACAGGCAGACCATCGCCATCTTGTTTCGCCTGAGCCTGCGCATGGCGTCCCGCAGGAACGAGACGGACTCCCGCTGCGTGACCTGCTGCGCCTTTTCCGCGTCCGTCGCCGCCTCGAACTTCTTGGGATCGACCTGAAAAGATAGGAAGTTCTTCTTGATTTCGTGTTTATTTTCCATCGTCGTCACCTCGTCAGGATAGATTGATTCGGGGATCCATCACCTTATAGAGCACGTCGGCGATGAAATTCATCAGGATGATCATGACGGCCAGGAAGATGGTCACGCCCATGATCATCATGTAGTCCGTGCGCAGCATGCTGTTGACGAACAGGCGCCCCAGGCCCGGCACGGAGAAGATGTTCTCCACGACCATGGAGCCCGTCAGGATATACGCCATCATCGGGCCCGCATAAGTAATGACCGGCCCCAGCGCGTTTTTGAGCGCATGCTTGAAGATGACCTTTTTGTTCTTCAGCCCCTTCGCGCGCGCGGTGCGGATGTAGTCCTGCCCCAGCACGTCCAGCATGGCGGAGCGTTCGAGGCGCGTGATATAGGCCATCGGGTACAGCGCGAGCGAAATCGCCGGCAGCACCATGCCGCCCGGCTGCGTCGCCATGGTCGGCGCCCACTTGAGGTTCAGCGCGAAGATGATGAGCAGCAGCGTCGCGATGACGAAGGACGGCATGCTCACCAGCGCTGTCGTGACGACCTGTATGACCTTGTCCGGCCATCGCCCTCGTTTGAGCGCGGCGATCGCGCCCAGTATGACGCCCATCACGATGGCCATGGCCGCGGCGCCCAGCCCGAGCAGCGCGGAATAACGCACTCCGCCCATGATGAGATCGCTGACCGTGCTGCCGATCCACTTGGTGGAAAGGCCGAAGTCGCCGTGCAGGACGTTTTTCAGATAATTGACAAACTGCACGGGAACTGGCTTGTCAAAGCCGTACTTGGCCTCCAGCGCCGCAATCGTCTCGTCGGATTTCGCCTTTTCAGAGCTGAACGGGCTGGCCGGAATGGCATGCATGACGAAAAAGGTGATTGCGATCACGAGAAAGACCGTGAAGACCGCCATGCAGAAGCGTTTTACGATGTACAGCAAAAATTTTGAATTCATGAATTCCCTTCCTCCCGCCCAGCTTTCGCCGCGCCGCCGCCAACGCTCAAATGGTAAGCTTTTATTGCCGACATTGACGATCAAAAGATGCCGCTAGGCAAAAATGCAGCAATCGAATAATGTTTATTTATTTTACCACGAGTATATGCAAAAATCAATGCATCGAAAGCTAAACTTTGCACGGATTCATGGAGAAACTGCAATTTTTGCGATAAACAATAAACATGTTGGGCTACATATCAAAAAGACGCATTGCTGTCGCAAAGCAATGCTTTTTTGTGCTAAAAATTTCTATATTCTTGAATTTTTGCCTGTGTGGGAGCGCAATGGCCGATAGCTTCCTCCTTATAGGTCATCTGGCGCGCACGTCATGCGCCCATGAAGCCAGATAAGAAAATTCCGCGCTAAAAGCTGCGAAGCGCCCAAGGCGCACGCTCCAAACGCATTTCATCGAAAACAAAATTGCCAATAAAAGCTTACCTTTTGTGACTACGACCAAAAGGCATAAAAAAAGAAGAGATACCTCTTGGGGTATTTCTTCTCCGTGCTTTTTACTCCGCCATAAAAAGCAAGCCATCGAGGACTGCCTACGGCCTCGCAGCAAAGGAAACAGGAGGGAAGCGGCGTCATGTTCAGATACACGGTCAAACGCGTACTGCTCGCCCTGGTCACCATCTTCATCATTGCCGCCATCACGTTCTTCGCGATGAACGCGATCCCCGGCGGCCCCTTCTCTTCGGAGAAGGCCCCGGATCCAGCCGTACAGGCGGTGCTGGAAAAGCGATTTAACCTCGACAAACCCGTCTGGCAGCAGTTTTTTCTCTATCTGGAGGGGCTCGTGCACGGCGATTTCGGCGTCTCGCTCAAGACCGGACGCGAAATCTCGCAGACGATCACCGAGTCGTTTGCGATTTCGGCCAAGCTCGGCGGCATGGCGATGCTGCTCGCGGTCGTCGGCGGCCTGGTACTGGGCTCCATCGCCGCGCTGATGCGAAACCGCTGGCCGGATCGGCTCATCATCTTCACGACTACGCTTTGCGTCGCGGTTCCCTCCTTCGTGTTGGCGACGCTGCTCCTGCTCGTCTTCTGCCTACAGCTCGGCTGGGTGCAGGTATGGTCCACGACCTCGCAAAACTACCTGCTGCCCGTGATCTCGCTGGCGCTGTACCCGATGTCCTACATCACGCGCCTCACGAAGTCCAGCATGCTGGACGTGCTGGGGCAGGATTACATCCGCACCGCGCGGGCCAAGGGCGTGCGCGAATGGGCGGTCATCTTCAAGCACGCGCTGCGCAACGCGCTGATCCCCGTCATCACCTATGTCGGGCCCATGACGGCCTACATTCTCACGGGCAGCCTGGTCGTGGAGACGGTCTTCACCATCGGCGGCCTGGGCACCAAGTTTGTGACGGGCATCACCAACCGCGATTATCCCATGATCATGGGGACGACCATCTTCCTGGCGACCCTGATGGTCATCATGACGCTGATCAGCGACCTGGTGTATAAGCTCGTTGATCCCAAGATCACGTTCGATTAATGGGGGGAGACGAAATGAAAGCACTCGGAAACGACAAGCTGCCCAAGAAGCGCCTTTTGAGCATGCAGGTAGACCTGAGCCTGTTCGAGCCCGCCGGCGACGAGGAAAAGCGCCAGCACGACGTGATGCGCGAATCCACGACCTTTTTTAAGGACGGCATGCGCAAGCTGTTTAAAAACCCGCTGGCCGTGCTGAGCCTCGTCATCCTGGGCATCATCATCCTCACGATCCTCTTCGCGCCCCTGATCTGTCCCTACGGCTATTCGGACATGGTCACCGTAAACGGCAAGCGCGACAAGTCCGCCAAGAACCTTGCGCCCTTCCAATACTCCAAGATGGAACAGCAGGCCATCGAAGAGGGACAGGATATCTTCCCGCACATCTTCGGCACCGACGAGCTGTGCCGCGATTACTTCATCCGCGTGGTCTACGGCGCGCGCGTGTCTCTGGCCGTCGGATTGTTCGCGAGCATCATCGTGCTCATCATCGGCTTGCTGTACGGCTCGATATCGGGTTACATAGGCGGCAGGGTCGACATGATCATGATGCGCGTGGTGGACATCATCTCCTCGCTGCCCGACACCCTGATGGTCATCCTGCTCTCCGTCGTGCTCGACCAGGTGCTGGGCACAAAGCTGCAGGGCACGGTGTTCGCCAAGATCGGCAACAACATGATCAGCCTGTTCATCGTCTTCGGCGCGCTCTATTGGGTCAGCATGGCCCGCCTGGTGCGCGGCCAGATTCTTTCTATTAAATACAACGAATACGTGCTCGCGGCGCGCGCGCTGGGCGCAAAGCCCGGCCGCATCATCAAAAAGCACATCCTGCCCAACTGCATCAGCGTCATCTTCATCTCCACGGCGCTGCAGATTCCCTCCGCCATCTTCACGGAGAGCTTCCTCTCCTTTATCGGCCTGGGCGTTCAGGCGCCCATGCCCAGTCTCGGCTCTCTGGCCAACAACGCGCGCGGCAGCCTGCAGAGCTATCCCTGGAAGCTGGTCTTCCCCGCCGTCGGCATCTGCCTGATCGTGCTGTCCTTCAACCTGCTGGGCGACGGCCTGCGCGACGCCTTCGACCCGAAGCTGAGGAGGTAATGCACCATGAGCCTGCTTGAAGTCAAAAACCTGCACACCTCGTTCTTCACGGATTCCGGCGAAGTGCACGCGGTAAACGGCATCTCCTTCAGCCTGGAAAAGGGAAAGGTGCTGGGCATCGTGGGCGAATCCGGCTCCGGCAAGAGCGTGACCGCCTATTCCATTCTGCAAATCCTGACCGAGCCGGGCCGTATCACGGACGGCGAGGTGCTCTTCGGCGGCGAGGACATCCGCAAGTACTCGAAAGCGCAGATGCGCGCCTTTCGAGGCGCGAAAATCTCCATCATCTTTCAGGACCCGATGACGAGCCTGAACCCCGTGTACACCATCGGCAACCAGCTGTGCGAAGCCATCCGTCTGCACAGCGACCGCAGCCGTCAGGAGGTGCGCGACCGCGCCGTCGAAATGCTGCGCCTCGTGGGCGTCAACGAGCCCGAAAAGCGCGTGAAGCAATATCCGCACGAGCTGTCGGGCGGCATGCGCCAGCGCGTAATGATCGCCATGGCCCTCGCCTGTGAGCCGGACGTCCTCATCGCGGACGAGCCGACCACCGCGCTGGACGTGACCATTCAGGCGCAGATTCTCGAGCTCATGCAGGAGCTGCAGGAGAAGCTCGGCATGGCGATCATCATGATCACGCACGACCTGGGCGTCATCGCTGAGATGTGCGACGAGATCATCGTCATGTACGCCGGACGCGTATGCGAACGCGGAACGTCGGACGCGATCTTCTACCACCCCTGCCATGAGTACACGAAGGGCCTGCTGCGCTCGATTCCCAAGATCACGAAGGATCACGCAAAGCTGGTGCCCATCGCGGGCTCCCCGGTCGACCTGCTCAACATGCCCACGGGCTGCGCGTTTGCCTCCCGCTGCCAGAAGGCCATGAAGGTCTGCCTCACCCAGCAGCCGGAGGAGCTCCGGATCAACGACGAACAGATCGCCGCCTGCTGGATGAACGTCAAGTCCGTCTACGACGAAGCCGGAAAGGGGGATGAGCGTCCATGAGCGAGCACCTGATCGAGGTCAAGGATCTGAAACAGCACTTCCCCGTACGCACCGGCTTTTTCAAGACCACCATGCTCAAAGCGGTGGACGGCGTCTCCTTCGCCATCGACGAAGGCGAAACGCTCGGCCTCGTGGGCGAATCCGGCTGCGGTAAGACGACGGTGGGCCGCTCCATCCTGCACTTGTACGAGCCGACGGGCGGCGAGGTGCTTTACAAGGGCAACCGCGTCACAAAGCACAACATCGAAAGCTACCGCAAGGACATGCAGGTCGTCTTTCAGGACCCCTATTCTTCCCTCAACCCGCGCATGACGGTCGCGGACATCGTCGGCGAGCCGCTGGACATCCATCATTTGTACAAGACAAAGGCCGAGCGCAAGGAGAAGATCGACGAGCTGCTGAACCTCGTCGGCCTCAACAGCGACCATGCCCGCCGCTACGCGCACGAATTCTCGGGCGGCCAGCGCCAGCGTATCGGCATCGCCCGCGCGCTGGCGGTGAACCCCAAGTTCATCGTCTGCGACGAGCCCGTCTCCGCGCTGGACGTGTCCATTCAAGCGCAGATCATCAATACCTTTGAAGAACTGCAGCAAAAGCTGGGCATCGCCTATCTCTTCATCGCGCACGACCTGCTGGTCGTGCAGCACATGAGCCGGCGCATCGCGGTCATGTACCTGGGCCGCATCGTGGAAAGCGCCTCGGCGGACGAAATCATCGACCGCCCGATTCATCCCTACACGCAGTCGCTCATCTCCGCCATCCCGATTCCGGATCCGGAGACCGCGCGTTCCCGTCACCGTATCCCGCTCGAAGGCGACGTGCCCAGCCCGCTCCACATGCCGGAGGGTTGCTCGTTCCGCACCCGCTGCCGCTATGCGACCGAACGGTGCACGAAGGAATGCCCCGCGCTCAAGGACGTGGGCGGCGGCCACTTCGTCTCGTGCTGGAACCCACAGGGCTAAAGCGCTATCTGCCGGCGGGGGCGTACCCCGCCGGTCAAGATAAAAAAAACTAGGAGGTAGAATACATGAAGAAACTGCTTTCCATGCTCATGGCCGTGCTGATGATGACCACGTGCTTCAGCGCTGCGCTCGCCGACGCGGGCTCGGAGCCCGACTGGACGGAGTATAACGCGCTCATCGCCCAGATCAAGGCTGAGACCGACTACGCTGCCCGCGAAGCCCTGATGCACAAGGCCGAGGACATCGTGATGACCACCGGCTGCCTGCTGCCCATTTACTACTACAACGACCTGTTCATGATGAAGCCGGACGTCAAGGGCTTCTACGCCAACGTATACGGCACCAAGTTCTTCACCTACGCCACCAATGGCGACAACACCACCCTCAAGCTCCAGCTCGCCAGCGAGCCGGACAAGCTTGACCCGGCGCTCAACACCACAGTGGACGGCGCGAGCCTCGCGGCCAACAGCTTCGCGGGCCTGTACTCCTACGACGAGACCGGCCATCAGGTACCGAACCTCGCGGAGAGCTACATGGTCTCTGAGGACGGCCTGACCTACACCTTCACCATGAAGGACGGCCTCAAGTGGTCCAACGGCGACCCGCTGACCGCCAAGGACATGGAATACTCCTGGAAGCGCGCCGCCGCGCCGGATACCGCCGCGGATTACTCCTACATGTTCAACGGGATCGAGGGCTATCCTGAAAACCTGAACGTCGCGGCGTCCGAGGACGGCAAGACCTTCACCGTGAAGCTCTCCGCTCCCTGCGCGTACTTCCTCGATCTGGCCGCGTTCCCGACCTTCTTCGCGGTGCATCAGGCGACCGTGGAAGGCGCCGCGGGCTATAAGAACGAGGACGGCAGCATCGCCAACCCCGGCGCATGGGCGCTTGAGGCGGGCTTCGTCTCCTGCGGACCGTACATGCTCGAGAGCTGGACGCACAACGAGTCCATGGTCTACGTGAAGAACCCGAACTACTGGGATGCCGAGAACGTGAAGCTCGAGCGCCTTGAGTTCATGCTCTCCGCGGACGACACGGCTGTCTATTCCGCCTATCAGTCCGGCGACCTGGACTTCATCGACACCGTTCCCAACGACGAAATTCAGAACCTGCTGGACAACCCCGAATTCTACGTCGTGGATCAGCTGGGCACCTACTACGTCTGCTTTAACGTGAAGTCCCACCTGTTTGACGGCAAGACCGTGGAGCAGGCCAACGCGATGCGCCAGGCGTTCAGCGCGCTGGTGGATCGTCAGTACATCATCGACACCGTCGCGCAGACCGGCCAGAAGATCGCCACGAGCTTCGTGCCCGCGGGCATGGCGGACGGCAACGGCGGCGTGTTCAAGACGAACGATGCCGACTACACCTTCCCGGTCAACGACGGCTACTACGCCGAGGAGCCGGACGTGGATGCGGCGATCGAGCTGCTCAAGAGCGCGGGCTATGAGTTCGACGCGAACAACATGCTCTCTTCCTCCACCCCGATCACCTTCGAGTACCTGACCAACACCGCCACCAGCCACCAGGCGATCGCGGAGTGCATCCAGCAGGATCTGGCCGTCATCGGCATCAACATGACGATCAAATCCGTCGACTGGAACGTGTTCCTCAACGAGCGCAAGGCGGGCAATTACGACATCGCCCGCAACGGCTGGCTTGCGGACTTCAACGACCCGATCAACTTCCTGGAGATGTGGGAGACCGACTCCGGCAACAACGACGTGCAGTTCGGCCGCTGATTTCAGGATCACAAAGCGGAGCATGGCTTAGCCATGCTCCGCTGTTTTTTTGCATTTTTCAATACGACACCACAAACACTGATGAGCAGGCGATATTTCACACGCAGGACAGCGGCCGTTCAAAGCAGGCGCCCGACGTCCGTCAATAGGGCCTTGCGATCGCCCGCTTCTTTTCCTCCAACGCCGCGTCCATCAAAAAGCGATAGACGGGCGCGATGCGCGCAAAGTCGTCCGAGAGCCTGTCCGCCAGCCCGTCCGAAAAGAGCAGATCGAAGTCCGCGCTCTCCGCGTAAAATCCGATGCTCCGCCGCTCCAGCCACGCGCGCAGCGCCTCGGGCTGGTCGGGATAGCGTGCGCGCTTGAAGCATTCGCCTTCCATGCGGAAGACGTCCTGCGCAGCGTAGGCCCGCTGCGCCGCCTGAAACGACGGCGTGCCCGCCAGCACCATGGCGCGCAGCGTTTGCATGTAGCTGGACGAGGGCGCGTAAAACCCAGTGCCGTAGTTGAAGCCGTCCGGCCCGATTTCAAAGTAGAGGCCCGGCGCCTCGGTGCTGTGCATGCGCCCGCGCTTAAAGATGATCCACAGGGTGTCCCTGTAGAGCAGCTTGTCGTGCGAATAGCGCGTGTCCCGCCAGATGCGGCAGATCGTCTTGTCCACCCTCGGCTCCGTGACGACCTCCGCGTCGATTGTCCGCATGCAGGGGGTCAGCCGCACGACCAGCTCGCGCAGCGGTTCGATGACGAAACGTTGATACCGCTCGTGGTTCTCCGCGAACCAGGCGCGGCTGTCGCGAAGTCTGTTTTCGATCAGGAAATCGATCGTCTGCTGTGAAAAAGGCATAATGAACCTCCGTTTTGGGAAAGGCCGGCATATTCCTTCCGTCCGCGCACATACTATGCGTGTACAGGCCCTATGGGGCTTATGCAGATTGAAAAGGGGAGGCCTTGATCTATGAGCAAAGTCCTTTGCGCCGACTGCGGCGCACCGTATGACGCGCGCGAGATGCGCACCTGCCCGCACTGCGGCGCTTACGTGTGCAATGCCTGTGCGTCGCGGCAGGGCTGTCTTTGCGCCGAATGCGCGAGCGAAGACGACAGCTTCGTCCCGGATTAATCCATCGGTCCCGGAAAGCGGTTCCGGGGCCGGCCTATTTCCGGGATGACGCTGCGCCAAACGCCCGCTTACAGCTCGTCGTAATGCGCGATCACCCGGTCGCAGAGCTTTGTCATCGCCTCGCGGTCTGCCAGGTTGGTGCCGTCCTCGACGCCGATCACCCGGCAGCCCGCTTTTTTCGCGCCCTGCATGGCGTACAGCGCGTCCTCAAAGACCGTGCACTCCGCCGCCGTCACCCCGAGGCGCGAGGCCGTCAGCTCGAAGAATACCGGATCGTCCTTGCCGCGCCGCTCTTCCTTGGTGCCCACCACGAACCGGAAATAGGGCGTAAGGCCGTGGCGTTCGAGCGCGCGGACGGCCAGCGCCTGCGGGGTCGCCGTCGCAATGCAGCAGGGAACGTCCTGCGCCTTTAACCGCTCCAGATAGTCCCGAATGCCGGGCTTCAACCCGATTTCGTGCAGGTAGCAATACTCCATGTGCGAGAGGTACTCATCCATGATCGCCTGCGTGTTCACCTTCAGGCCAAAGCGCTTGGCGTACAGCTTGGCGGCCATCACGCCGCTCATCTGCCGAAGCGCCTCGCGCAGCTCGTCCGGCACCTCGATGCCCCGCTTCTGTAAGAAAAGGACGCTGAGCGATCGCCACTGCTCCATCGAGTCAAGCACCGTTCCGTCCATGTCAAAAATTGCCGCCTTCATTTCTTCCATCCATTCCGCGTGCGTTTTTCATTATTATAGCATAATGCGCCGTTTTGTGCTATGATGAGGGCATTCCATTCGGGGAGGCTCCGGGATGACCAAACAACGCTATGAAGCGATGATCGCCTGCTTTAAGGGCCCGCACAAGGACGCTTGGGTCTTCTGCTTCCGCTATGCGCCCTATCTGCTGGCCTTTCTGTACGCGGGGCTCTGCCTTTTCGTGATGTTCGCGCGGCCCGCGATCGCGGTGCGCGTCATCGGCGTTCCCGCGGTCGTCTTCGCCCTGTCAAGCGCGCTGCGCGCCGCCATCAACCGCCCGCGGCCTTACGACGCGCTGGGCTTTCGGCCGCTGCTGCCCCACAAGCCCGGCAAGGGCAAGAGCCTGCCCAGCCGCCACGCGGCCTGCGCAGTCGTCATCGCGTGCGCGTTGACCTACGCCTGCGCGCCGCTGGGCATCGTCGCCATTCCCCTGGCCGCCTTCGTCTGCGCTTCGCGCGTGCTGACCGGCATGCACTATCCCTCCGACGTGCTGTGCGCGGCCGCTCTTTCGCTTCTGTGCGCGTGGGTGGGGTTCGGGGCGTAACGCGCTGTATTACGCTTCCACGACCGATCGTTAAAAATCCGCAGGGCTGCGTCCATTAAGCCAGCCCTGCGGATTTTTCTTCTATACTTTGCTTAGAACGCGCTGCCGAGCACGCTGTTCGCGTCCGCGCTGCCGTTGAGAATGTCCGGCAGCTCCGCCATCCAGGTGTAGAAGCCCTCGCCGCCCACGTCCATCAGCGAACGCACGAACGCCGGCGCGCCCTGGGTCATGGTCTTGGCGCTGTCCAGCAGCCTGCCGGAGAAAGAGTAGGCCAGCTTTTCGCTGTTCTCACCGGTCAGCAAAGCCTTCACCAGAGAGACCGCCGCCTCGCGGCGCGCATCGTCGTTCCACGCGGCGCGCGTGATGTAGCAGCCGATGGTAGCGCCGCCGACCAGCGCGCCCTCGACCGCGCCCTCGCCATATGCGGGCAGCGCGATCACGATGGTCCGTTCCATCTGCTCGGCCGGAAGCGATGCGCCCAGCCATTCGCCGTCCACGCGCATCGCGGCCTCATGCTCGACGAAGCGGCGCGAGGCCTCGTCGTCCGCAATCGTCAGGGCGTCCGTGCCGAACGCGCCCGCGTTGTACAGCTCCTTCAGCATATCCATGCCGCGCGCGTAGGAGGCGGGCACTCCCTGCTTCGGGTCCGCGTTATGGTCCTGCGGCGCACCGGCAGAAAGCACCACGCTGTCCACCAGGTCGTGCGGCCAGTCGCTCAGCGCGTTGGAAATCGGGGTGAGGCCCAGCGCCTTGAACTTCGCCACTGCGTCCATCAGTTGCTGCCAGGTCGTGGGCAGCGCCACGCCGTTGATCTCGAACAGGTCCGCGTTGACGTACAGCGCGACCCAGGTGTAGCGCAGCGGCAGGGCGTATACGTTGCCGTCCGATTGCCGCAGGTTGTCCGGAGCGGGCAGCGTGAGCTCGGGATACTTCGCGGCGATCTCGACGGCGGGCACGAACTGCGCGGCCATCTCATCCGTGAAGCTGCTGGTGGGGTAGAAGAGCACGTCCAGCGTGCCGCCGGTCAGCCCCTCCTTCACCGTGGACATCCAGTTTTCGTCGGGCAGCGCGGAGGAATCCTCCACCATGTTCCCCGACTCCTGCTCCCAGGCGGCCAGCGCGTCCACGTAAATCTGCGCGGCAAAATCGTAATCGGAGAACGGCGACGTCGTGGACACCGTCAACCCGTCCGCCATCGCGCCCGCCGGAATCAGCAGGCACAGCGCCATGAGCATAGCCAGAAACTTCTTCATAAGATAAACCTCCTTTTGGTCTCGTATGATGCAAAGCCCTTACGGGGCTCAGAATCCGAGCTCGAGCGCCTTTTGCAGCGCCTTCTTGGCAAGCGGCGCGGCCACCTGGCCGCCGGAACCGCCGAACTCCACCACCACCGCGATAGCCAGCGGATGCTCGTCATCCTGGATGAAGCCGACGTACCACGCGTGCGTGTCGATCGTCTTGTCGTCCGACGCCTCCGCGCTGCCGGTCTTGCCGCCCACGCGATAGCCGTCGATGGCCGCGCGCCGCGCGGTGCCGCCGCGCACGGTGGACACCATGTAATCCGCGATCGTACCGGCGACTTCCTCGCTCATCGCCTTGGAATACACCCGGCTGCCCGCGAGCTTGCGGGTCTGCCCCTGCGGGGTGACGATCGCCTTGAGCAGCCGGGGCTCCATCATGGAGCCGCCGTTGGCCACCGCGCCCGCGATCATCGCCATATGCAGCGGCGTCACCAGCACGCGGCCCTGGCCGACGCCCGACCACGCGAGGTCGTCCAGGCTCTTGTCGTCGATGGGGTAGCTGGAATTGTACACCACCAGATCGCGGAAGAGGAAGTTGTCGTTAAAGCCCATGTCCTGCGCCGTGAGGCCCAGCGTCTGGTAGCCCAGGTCCAGCGTCAGCGAGGCGAAGATGTTGTTGCAGCTGTTGGAGAAGGCCTGCACGAGCGTCTGTTCTCCGTGCACCGCCATGCCCGCGTCGGTGACGACCGACTTGTCCACCTGAAGCTGGCCCGTGCAGTCGAACGTGCGGCCCGCCACGTCCGGCATCGCCGTGAGGGCTGAGGCCAGCGTCACGATCTTGAAGACCGATCCCGGCGGATAGAGCCCCTGCGTCGCGCGGTTGACCAGCGCGCCCGCCGCCTCGTCGGACAGCGCCTCGCTCATGTTCTCCGGGTCGAAGTCACCCTTGGAGACCATCGCGAGGATGTCGCCCGTCTTGTAGTTGAGCACCACCGCCGCCCCCAGCCGCCCCTTGGGGAACGCCTTGGAGATGGACTCGGAAAGCTCCGCGCTGATGGTAAGCTGCACGTCGTCGCCGTGCTGCTGCTGGCCCTTGATGACGTCCAGCAGCCGTTCCAGCACGTTGGAGTTAAAGCCCAGCAGGTACTGCGCGTGAAACGTCTCCACGCCGTTGGCGACCTTCGCGCTGTCGTCGCCCACCACGTGCGACACCGCGCGGCGCGTGGACTCCCCGTCCGCATAGCGCCGGTTCCCGGTCGTATCCGTGTAGGCCAGCACCGTGCCGGCCGTATCGGTCACGGTGCCCGCGATGACCGTCTGTTTTTTAGAGCTGATGCGCGTGTTGTAGGGATTGGCGAACCAGCGCCCGCCGTAAAAGTAGGTCGAATAGCAGAAGTAGAGCATCCAAACCGCGAAGAGGCTGAGCAGTGCCAGCGCGACGAGACGGATATGACGCCGAAGTTCCTTCATGCAACCCCCGCCCCCTCCCGCGCGCCGGCCATCTCGATGTCCTGCTCCAGGTCTTCGCGCACGCGCGATGAGATGCCCTGCAGGAAGCCCATCAGGCCCATGCAGGAGAGCATCGAGGTGCCGCCGTAGCTGATAAAGGGCATTGTGATGCCGGTAAGGGGAATCAGCTTGATGACGCCGCCGATGATGACGAACGTCTGCACGCCCAAAAGCGACGTGCAGCCCAGCGCCAGCAGCGCCAGGAACGACCGGCGCGAACGCAGCGCCAGAGAAATACCGCGCACGATGATGACCACGTACACCGCCACGACGCAGATGCCAAACAGGATGCCGAACTGCTCGCAGATGACCGCGAACACGAAGTCCGTATAATAGGCGGGAATCACGCGCGGCTGGCCGAGGCCGAGGCCCACGCCCACCAGCCCGCCGGAGCCGATCGCCAGCAGCGCCTGAATGATCTGATATCCCTTGCCCAGCGCGTCCGACCAGGGGTTCCGCCACATGGCCACGCGTACCTTGACGTGGGCGAACATGTTGTAGCCCACCACGGCCGCGCCCGCGCCGCCGCCGAGGCCCGCCACGGTGAGCGGCACGTTGCCGGAGGCCGCGTAGAACAGGATGATGGCGGTAAAGTAGTACATCAGCGCCGTGCCCAGGTCGCGCTGGAGCATCAGCAGCCCGAGACAGCCGCCGGTGAAGATGATGGCGGGCGTCATCTGAAGCAGCGTGCGGTGCGCGCTGAAGAAGTAGGCCAGCACGACGAGCAGCATGAGCTTGACGACTTCGGAGGGCTGAAAGGAGCCCAGAAACGGCACCGAAACCCAGTTCTTCGCGCCGTCCTGCCAGGAGCCGAAGAGCAACGGCAGCAGCAGCAGCCCCAGCCCTGCGGGAATGATGAGCCAGCAGAGCATCCGCCACGAGCGGATGATGCGCACGACCAGGATGCACACGACCATGACCATCAAGCCCAGTCCGTAAAACATCGCCTGCTTCGTGCCCTTTTCCGGCAGCATGCTGTACAGGATCACGACGCCGACGCCGCAAAGGAAGTTCATCAGCGCCATCAGCAATCGGTCGGCGGGCAGAAATTTCGGCAGAATCATCGTGGAAAACCAGCAGAGCGCGGGCATGTACAGCGCGAGCGAGATCGCCTGGAGCATTTCCGTCTCCTGCCTGTCCGGGTGCATGGCGATGAGCAGGAAGGCGAGGATTTCAAAGAGCATGATCGCCGCAACCAGCGAACGAATCGGCGTCTTGACCGGCCGCTTCTTCACGGGCATCCCCTCCCTCTCTTAATCGTCATCGTCGTTTCCCCCGTAAATGGGGTTGTCATCCGGCACGCCGTCTCTGCGCTTGCGCCGGATGGCCTTCGCCACCGCAGGCGAAACGGCCTTTGCCTCTGCGGGCGCGCCCTTTGCCTTCCCGCGCGCCGTGGGCCTGCGCGCCGCGCCTTTGCCGCCCGCCGCTTTTTCCTGCGGCTTTTGAGATACGGTTTGGCGCGCGCGCTTCGGCTTCTCCTGCGTCCGGTCGGACTCGAAGTCGCTCAGCGCCGTCTCCTCCGGTTCGTCCGCCCGGCGGCGGCGGCGCGCGGCGGATTTCACGGGCGGCTTCTTTCCCCGGCTCGCGCGCCTGCGCGCCTCCGGCGTCACGTAGGGCTCGCCGTCCGCGTCCAAAGCGCCCAGCAGCTCCACGCCCGAGAACAGCCGAAGCTGCAAAAGCACCTCACCCACGCAGACCGAGGCGCCGTGCAGCAGCACCGCCTCATCGCCGGATCCCACGTGCGCGCCGTCCGCGAGGAACCCCTCCGGATCGGCGGGCACCATGTGCAGCCCATCTTTTTCCAGCCAGAAAATCGCTGCTTTTGCGGGCACGCTGCTGTGGTGCACGCACACGTCGCACGCGCGCGCGCTGCCGAGCGTCCCCTCGCAGGGCAGGTTGATCTCGTCGCCCGCCTCCATCCTCCGGCTCTCGCCGCTCATCACGTAAAAGGCGCCGATGAAGCCTGCGTCCGGCAGTTTCTGCATCACCTGCCGCCGAAGATGGTAATCGCGGAGAATCCAGTTGAGCGCCCTATATACAACCATAAAGGCGAGAAAGATAAACACATATCGCATGCTTAACGATGCGATTTCATACCATGCTTCCGACAGAGCGTATCGCTCCCTTCCAGGAGTACTTTAGGGGCGCAATCGCGCGTCCTATTCGCTCATTATACCATGTTTATCCGTGAAATGCGAAGCATTCCGCCGGTTCGGGATTCGTCATTACATCTTATTAGACGAACGAACACCCCGCAAGCATGCCGTCCGAACGTAAAAATGTCGAAAAGAGCGCTTATGCCGCTTCACCCTGCGCGGCGCGCCATGCGCAGCGCCAGAAAAAGCGCCGCCAGCTCCGCGCAGGGAAAGGCAAGCCACACGCCGGTCATGCCCAGCCACGCCCCCAGCGCCGCCACCGCAGGCAGGGGCGCGGCGCAGCCGCGCAGCAGGGAAAGGGCGAAGCCCGCTCGCTCGCGTCCCCCGGCGCTGAAAAAGGCGGCCAGCACGATGTTCACGCCCGCGAAGAGAAAGCCCGAAAAGTAAATGCGCAAACCCGGGACGGCGAGTGCGCGCAGCGCCTCGTTCCCTTCCCCGTTGAACGCGGCGGTTACCGGCTCCGCCAGCAGGAAAACCATCGCATACAGCCCCGCCGCCAGCAGCAGGGCGACGCGCAGCGCCCGGCGCAGGACGCCCCGCATGCCCGCCCGGTCGCCGAGGCCGCAGCGCTCGCTCACCAGCGGCTGAATGCCCTGCGCCAGCCCGGAGAAGAGCGCCGTCGCCACCAGCGCGAGGTTCGCCACCACGCCGTAAGCCGCAACCCCGACCGTGCCTGAAAGCGCCAGGATGACGCGGTTGGAGACCATCAGCAAAAGGCCCGTGGAGACTTCCATGACCAGCGCGGCCAGCCCCGGGACGGCGACGCCCGCCATGCGCCGGGCGCTCAGGCCGCAGGCGACAGGGCGGAAGCCGCAGCCGCCCCGCGCAAAATGCGGGCTCAGCACCGCCATGCTGACGATGGGCGCAAGACCCGTCGCAAAGGCCGCGCCGAACATGCCCAGACGCAGCGGAAAGAGGAACAGGTAGTCGAGCAGGATGTTGGAGAAGCTGCCCGCGAGCATGGCCGCCATCGCCAGACGAGGCGCGCCGTCGTTTCGGACAAAGGCGAGCAGCAGGTTATTGAGGATGAAGCAGGGTGCAAAGAGCAGGATCGTCCGCAGGTAGACGCGGGTCATCGCATGCGTCTGCGCGTCGGTTCCAAGCGCGCGGCAAAGCGGCTCCGTTCCGAAAAGTCCCAGCGCCGCAAACAGCGCCGCCGCCAGCATCCCCAAGCGCAGTGCGTCCGTAAAGGCGCGGTTCGCCCGCCGCGCGTCGCCCTGCGCCCGGAAGACGGCGTAGCGCGTCGCCCCGCCGATGCCGGCCATCAGGCCGGCGCCGTTTATGACGCTGTACACCGAGATCGCCAGGTTCAGGGATGCGAGCCCCCCAGCGCCCATGCCCGCGGAGATAAAGAAGGTATCGGCCAGGATGTAACAGGAAAGGCCCAGCATGCCGAAGATCTGCTGGGATACGTAGCGCGCGAATTGCCGGCGGTCGTTCATGGCTCGTCCTCCTAAAGCCCAAAAAAGCATCCGGTGTTTCACGCCTACGAGGCCTAAAGGCGTGAACCCGAATGCTTCCGGCGCGCTACCCGGCGGCAGCGCAGCCGCATGTGCTCATGAAATTTGAGGTCATTATACCATAGCGCCCGAGCCGTGGCAAGGGCGCGCCTGACATCTTACACCCCAATTTCCCAGACGCCGATGAGGATGAGCAGCACAGCCGCCGTCCGCTCCAGCCAGGGGCCGGAGACAAGCCGGCTCCCCCTGCGCCCGAGCAGGTTCCCCACCCCGACGCAAAGCAGGCTGAAGCCGCCCGTCACCAGGGCGATGGGCACGGGCCCCAGGCCCGTCATGCCCGCTGCAAACGCCGTCGCCAGGCAGTTGGCCGCGAGGGCGAGGCCGAGTACCAGCGTCTCCCGCCAGGAAAGCGCTCCCGGCCCACCGGGCTTCGCCGGACACCCTTCTTCCTGCGCGTGCGGCTTTCTGTGAATCATCAGCGGTCCGGCGCCCAGCAGGATGAGCAGCACGCCGCCCAATATGTTCGGAATGCGGCCGACCGCGGCGCACAGGGAGGATACGTAGCAGCAGACGAACGCGGCCGCAGCCGAAAGCGCGGCGATGACGCCGTTTTGCGCGGGGCTGATGCGCTTGCCCTGAAAGCCCATGCTCATGCCGATGATGAGATTATCCAGATTGGTGGCTACGCCCAGCAGCAACACCGATAAAATATGCAATGAAAACACCCCCTCCGTTCACCGTATGCGGCGACCGGCAGGGGGTGCAAGGGTTTGCGTCAAAGGCGGACGGATAAAGACGCCCGGCGGCCAAGCCGCCGGGCGATCCAAATCAGTAGTTCTTCGCGAGAATCTGGAAGTAGGACTGCGGGTGCGAGCAGACCGGGCAAACCTCCGGCGCCTTCTTGCCCACCACAATGTGGCCGCAGTTGGCGCACTGCCAGATCTGATCTCCCTCGCGGGAGAAGACGACGCCTTCCTTCACGTTGGAAAGCAGCTTGCGGTAGCGCTCCTCGTGCTCCTTCTCGATCTTGCCGACCTGCTCGAACAGGAAGGCGATGTGCTCAAAGCCCTCTTCCTTTGCGGTCTTGGCGAAGCCGTCGTACATATCGGTCCACTCGTAGTTCTCGCCCTGCGCCGCATCCAGCAGGTTTTCGGGCGTGGAGGGCACGCCGTCGTGCAGCAGCTTGAACCAGATCTTCGCGTGCTCCTTCTCGTTGTGCGAGGTCTCCATGAACAGATCGGCGATCTGCTCGTAGCCGTCCTTGCGCGCCTTGGAAGCGTAGTACTGATATTTGGTATGCGCCTGGCTTTCGCCGGCGAACGCGGCCTGCAGGTTCTCATACGTCTTGCTGCTCTTCAGTTCCATAATCAAATCCCTCTTTCTTTCCGCGCTCGTTACGGGCGCTTGTTTTTTCATTTGTGAGAATCATTCTCACTTTTGAGTTCAGTATAATCCGAAAACTCGTCTTTGTCAAGGGAAAAGATGAGAAAACTTTGTAAATTTTCCGTTCAGGCGTCGGTTTCCGCATGGCCGGCGGGTCGCCGGGAGCCCTTGAGCCTCTCCCCCGTCCGGCACACTGGGCGAACAAAAAGGCCGTCCGATTCCTCGGGCAGCCAACGTGGTTTATACGGTTTTATGGAATCGGGCTAATTCCGGGTCGCTCACTTTTGTTCGGCGTCGTCAAAGGGCGTCTCGATGACGCCGTGCTCCGCCTCGAACTCCGCAATTCTCTTGCGGACGAGACGAGTGAGTTCGCGGCTGATAGGACGGTCCTCGCTCTGCGCAATATAGTGGAGCTTAAACATCGTCTTTTTATCCAGCCTCAGCGGATAGTCCTTCGTCTCTTTCTTCATAAACAAATCACCTACATTGAGAATAGAATGTAGGTCTATTATGATCTCACTTACCGTGATATAATGTCATAAGATATCTATTGATATCTCAAAATTTTCATGAGAGGAGCGAACTTATGCCAACCGTCTGTCACTGCGGCTGTTATTGCTGCATGCACAACAGCCACGGCAAATGCAACCGCGTAGTCATCGAACTCGGGCTGATCGGAAACTGCTGCCACTCCTTCGCCACCGAGGACGAGCTCTGGAACGAGCGCCCGCGTGAAGGCCGCGACATCCCCCTGAGCGCTGTATCCAACCCGGACTTTCCGCGCCGTTACCGCGCCGCCAGCCGAATGGAGGCGCAGCAGCTGCGCACGCCCGGCGTGCATACGGGCAAAGAAATCAGGCTGTACGGCAGCTGACCGCCGCACAGCCTGATTTCACAAATGGATACGCCGCGCCCTCACGCCTGCCGCAGGAGCGGCAGCCTCACCTCAAACGTCGTGCCCTCGCCCTCCGCGCTGGTCATGCGCACGCTGCCGCCGTGCGCCTCGGCCACGTGACGCACGATGGACAGGCCCAGTCCGGTGCCGCCCGTCTTCTTGGAGCGGCTCTTGTCCACGCGGTAAAAGCGTTCAAATACGCGCGCCTGGTGCTCGCGCGGGATGCCGATGCCCGTATCGCGCACGCAAAGCACCGCCTGCGCGCCCTCAGCATGCAGCGTCATTTCCACCAGGCCGCCGTCGTGATTGTACTTGACCGCGTTGTCGCACAGGTTCTGTGCCAGCTCCTCGAGCATCACCTTGTCCCCGCGCACGCAGCACGCCTCGCCGCTTACGGTGAGGGCGATGCCGCGCGCGTCGGCCTGCGGCTGAAGCCGCGCCGCCACGTCGCGCAGGACGCCCAACAGCGCCACGGGTTCGGTGAAGGAATCTGGCCGGAGCTCGTCGAGCTGCGACAGGCGCAGGATGTCTCCGATCAGCGTCACCATGCGGTCCGCCTCCTGCTTGATGCGCGCGGCGCATCCCTTCATGTCGCCGTCGCGCACCATGCCGCAGGCCATCATCTCCGCAAAGCCGGAAATGCTGGTGAGCGGCGAGCGCAGTTCGTGAGACACGTTGGCTGTGAATTCTCGGCGCATGCGCTCCGCCCTCCGCCGCTCGGTTACGTCGCTGAGCAGCAGGATCGCCCCGCCGGCCGCGCTCCCTTCGTAGACGGGGCTCGCGACGAAGCGATAGGTGCGGCCGGTGAGATCCACGTCCCCTTCCACGCTTTCGCCGTGCAGCGCCGCCTCCAGCGCCTCGCGCAGGGCGATAGAGCGCGAGATGCGCACGAAGTGCGCGCCCTGCCAGGCGGTGCCGCGCGCGCCGAGCAGGTCGAGCGCGCTCTCATTGACCATGACCGCCGCGCCCGAGGCATCGACGAAGACGAGCCCCTCGCGCATGTGGCTGGTAATGGAGGCGATGCGGTCGCGCTGGGCGGCCAGATCGGTCAGCTTCTCGGCGAGCTGCTCCTGCTGGTGCGCGATGCGGCGCACGAACGGCTGGAGCTCCTCGAAGCAGACGCTGTCCTCCGGGTGATCCATGTCGATCTTATCCAGCGGGGCGAGCACGCTGCGGGTGAAGCGGCCGGAGAGCAGCAGGCTCGCGGCCACGCACAGCAGCAGCACCAGCAGGATGACGGGAAGCCCCTGCACGAGCGTCGCGGCGGCGCTCGCCGCCGGACGCGCCAGACGCAGCACGCGGCCATCTGAAAGGCGCAGCGCACTGTAATACATGTTTTCCAGCAGCGTCCGCGAGCGGCGCGTATCCTCGCCGCCGCCCTTTGTCAGCGCCTGCGCAACCTCCGGCCTGTCCTGATGGTTCTCCATCAGGGCGGCGTCCGCGTCCGTGTCGAAGAGCACCTCGCCTTCCGGGGAGAGCAGCGTCACGCGCGCGTCGCTCGTTCGCAGGGCCGCGAGATAGCCGTCTTCGCTTGCCGCCTGTAGGAGGCCGACGGCGAGCGTTTGCGTCTCCGCGCGCATTTCCGCGTGCACGCGGTCCTGAAAAAAAGGATAGACGGTGCTAAGCAGCAGCACCGCCGTCAGGAGCGTCATCGCCAAAGAGAGCGCGCACATGCGCGCATACAGCCTTCTCTTCATCCCCGCTCCTCCAGCTTATACCCCGCGCCGCGCACTGTCTTGATCTGCGCGCCGCCCGCGCCCAGCTTCTGGCGCAGCGTCTTCACATGCACGTCCACCGTGCGGCTCTCGCCCTCAAAGTCGTAGCCCCAGACCTTCTGCATGAGCTGCTCGCGCGAGAGCACATGGCCCGCGTTTTGCATCAGGGCGAACAGCAGCTCGTATTCCTTATGGGTCAAGGTGATCTCCGCGCCGTCCGAGGCGACGGTATGCGCTGCCGTGTCCATCTCGATGCTCCCGAGCCGCAGGCGCTCCGGCCTCTCCTCCACGCCCGCGCGGCGAAGCACCGCGCGCACGCGCGAAAGCAGCTCCATCACGCCAAAGGGCTTGGTCACGTAGTCGTCCGCCCCCGCGTCCAATCCCTTGACCTTGTCGTACTCCGAGCCCTTGGCTGTCAGCATGATGACTGGAAGCTTCTGCGTCCTGGACGCCGCGCGCAGGCGCGAAAGGATGGAAAGCCCGTCCTCGTCCGGCAGCATGATGTCCAGCAGCAGCAGGTCGGGCGTCTCCTTTTCCAGCGCCGCCCGCATGGAGGCGCCGTCCTCAAAGCCGCGCGCCTCAAAACCGCCCGCGGAAAGCGCGTAAAGCACCAGCTCGCGAATGCTCGCGTCGTCCTCGACGCAGTAAACCGTAGGCATGCCTTTCCCTCCTTATTTGAGAGGCTTTGTCCCCCCCAACACCCCGTCTTTCGCCTCACGGCGGAGCGGGGGAATTCCTTCATCAGACGCATCCTTTTCCGCGGGCAGGCAGGCGGTTCAAGACGGACGCATTGCCGTAAAGCCGGCGCGCCGGGGGAAAAACGCCTTGAAACGCGGCGCGCCCGCTTTGGGCGCCGCCTATTGCAGGCTGCTGTGCACGCCCGTAATGGAGTAGACCACCCACTCCGCGATGTTCGTCGCGTGGTCGCCGATGCGCTCCAGATACTTGGCGATCATCATCAGGTCGATCGCCTCCTCAGCGCTCTCGCGCTGCTCGCGAATGCGCTCGATCAAGTCGGCCCGCGCCGCGCTGAAGAGCTTATCCACCTCGTCGTCCTCGCTGACGACCGACCGCGCCAGCTCCTCGTCCCGGCGCACGAAGGCGTCCAGGCTGTCCGTCACCATCTGGATGGTCGCGCGCGCCATCTGCGTGATGTGCACGGGCGTCGCCTGCGCGCCGTCCTTCGCCAGCAGCACCACGATCTCGCAGATGTCCGCCGCCTGATCCCCGATGCGCTCCATGTCCGTGATCATCTTGAGCGCCGCAGAGATGAAGCGCAGATCCCGTGCCACAGGCTGCTGCTGCAACAAAAGTTTCAAGCACAGGCTCTCGATTTCCTGCTCCATGCGGTTGATTTCCTCGTCATTTCTTGTGACGGCGCGCGCCTTTTCCACGTCGCGCTTTTCCAGAGCCGTCACCGCGCCGTCGATTGCGCGCTCGATCAGCCCGCCCATTTCCATCAAAAGATCGCTGAGCCGCTCCAGCTGCCCGTCAAAGCGAATGCGCATCTTATCCGAACCTCCCCGTGATGTAATCCTCCGTGCGTTTGTCGCGCGGCATGGAAAAGACCTGTTCGGTCGCGCCGAACTCCACGACCTCGCCCAACAGGAAGAACGCCGTTTTGTCTGAGATGCGCGTGGCCTGCTGCATGTTGTGCGTGACGATGACGATCGTGTACCGCTCCTTCAGCGTCTGCGCCAGCTCCTCGATCTTGGTCGTGGAGATCGGGTCCAGCGCGCTGGTGGGCTCGTCCATCAGCAGCACCTCCGGCTCCACCGCCAGCGCGCGGGCGATGCAAAGGCGCTGCTGCTGCCCGCCGGAGAGGCCCAGCGCGCTCTTCTTCAGGCGATCCTTGAGCTCGTCCCAGATCGCCGCGCTGCGCAGGCTCCTTTCCACGATTTCGTCCAGCCGCGCGCGCTGCGTAACCCCGTGCGTGCGCGGGCCATAGGCGATGTTGTCGTACACGCTCATGGGGAAGGGGTTCGGCTTTTGGAATACCATGCCCACGCGCCGCCTGAGCAGGTTCACGTCCATGTCGCCGTAGATGTCCTCGCCGCAAAGCCGCACGCTTCCCTCGATGCGGCAGCCCTCTACCAGGTCGTTCATGCGGTTGAGCGACTTGAGCAGCGTGGACTTTCCACAGCCCGAGGGGCCGATGAAGGCCGTGATTTCGTTCTTTTCGACGTGCATCGACACGTCCTTCAGCGCGTGAAAGTCGCCGTAATAGAGGTTCAGCTTTTCAATCGTGAATGTATCCATCTTATCAGTTCCCCCTCGTCCATCTGCGGGCGATCAGCTCCGACAGGCCGTTGATCAAAAGCACCACCACCAGCAGCACCACGGCCGTGGCGTAGGCCTCCCCGGTGTGCAGTCCCTCGCGCGAGAGCGAGTACATGTGCACCGCCAGCGTGCGGCCCGAGGCAAACAGATTTTCAGGCACCTTGGCGACCGTGCCCGAGGTGTAGATCAGCGCCGCCGTCTCGCCCACGATGCGCCCCACCGCCAGGATCACGCCCGCGGCGATGCCCGGCATGGCGCTGGGCAGCACGATGCGAAACACCGTGCGAAGCCTGCCCGCGCCCAGGCCGAAGCTGGCCTCGCGGTACATGTCCGGCACGGCGAGCATCGCTTCCTCCGTGGTGCGCATGATCGCGGGCAGCACCATGATCGCAAGCGTCATCGCGCCCGCGAGCAGCGAGTAATTCCACCTGAGAAACGTCACGAAGAACAGCATGCCGAACAGGCCGAACACGATCGAGGGGATGCCCGAAAGCGTCTCCGCCGTCATGCGCACGGCCTTGACCAGCTTGCTGCCGCGCCTGGCGTACTCCACCAGATACACCGCCGAGAACACGCCCAGCGGCACGGCGATCAGCAGCGAAAGCCCCGTCATCATGAGGGTGGTGATGATCGCCGGCAGCATGGAGACGTTCTCGCTGTTGTACTCCAGGGCAAAGAGCGAGGGCGTCAGGTTCGGAATACCCTTTGCCAGAATGTAGCCGATCAAAAACAGCAGCGCAGAAAACGTCGCCGCCGCTGAAATCACCACCAGCAGCATCAGCGCAAGGGAGAGGGGGTTGCGCGCATAAGCCCGCGCCTTCTTGGCAAATGTCAGGCGGTTGATTCCCTGTTTTGTCATGCGTCCTTCCCCTTTCTGAGCGCGCTGCACGAGAGGTTGATGAGCAGGATGAACACGAAGAGCACCACGCCGGTCGCGATCAGCGCTTCCCGGTGCAGCTCCGCCGCGTAGCCCATCTCCATGACGATGTTCGCGGTCAGCGTACGCACGCCCTTGAGAATGCCCTTGGGCATGCGCGCTTGATTGCCAGCGACCATGATGACGGCCATCGTCTCACCGATGGCGCGGCCGATGCCCAGCACGACGGCCGCCAGGATGCCGGACCGCGCGGCGCCCAGCTCCACGAAGAAAACCGCGCGTTCGTGCGTCGCGCCCAGCGCCAGAGCGCCCTCGTAATAGGGAGCGGGCACCGCGCGGATGGCGCTCTCGCTGATGCCCGTGACGGTCGGCAGAATCATGAGTCCAAGCAATAGGGATGCGGAAAGGATGCTGTTGCCGTTGCCGCCGAAGAGGGAACGCACCATGGGCACGATGAACACCATGCCGAAAAAGCCGTATACGATCGAGGGGATGCCCGCCATCAGCGAGAGCGCGGGCTTGAGCAGCCGGTACAGGCCCGCCGGGCAGTAGCGCGCCATGAAGACCGCCGTGAGCAGGCCAATCGGCACGCCGATCAGAATCGCTCCCGCCGTTACGTACACGCTGCCCAGAATCATCGGCAGAATGCCGAAGGAAGGGGGCACGTCCGTCGGCGCCCACTCCCTGCCCAGCAGGAACGACAGCGGACCGATCTTGCCGATGGCGGGGATGCCGTTTGCGAATAAGAAGAGGCAGATCAGGGCCACGGCCAGGATGGACGTGATCGCGCAAAGGGCGAACACGCCGCGCATCAGGCCTTCTCTATAATGTTTCATCGCAGTCCTCCAACGCGCCCAAAGGATGCCGGGGGAAGATCCCCGGCATCCTTCAGCTTTTCTGGGGCTTACTTCACGCCCGCCCAGCTCGTGATCTCGCCGGTGTAGATGCCATTCACCTGCTCGACGGTGAGGCCGTCCACCGCGTTCTCGTTGTTGACGATGATCGCAATGCCGTCCATCGCGATGACCGTGCCGGTGAGCGCTTCCGCCTCAGAATCCTTCAGCTCGCGGCTGGCCATGCCGATGTCGCAGGTGCCGTCCACCGCGCCCGTCATGCCGGCGGTGGAGTCGCTCATCTGGATTTCGATGGTCGCCTTGTCGTTGACCGCCTTGTACGCCTCGGCCAGCTTCTCCATCACCGGGGTGACGGAGGAGGAACCGGCGACGACGATTTTGCCTTCCGGCTTCGTGCCCGCGTAGGCCGGGGCCGCGTCGTCCACCTTGATGTAGCTGGAGCCCACGACTTCCTGACCCTCAGCGCTCAGGATGAAGGAGATGAAGTCCTGCGTGATCTCGCTGACCTCGCCCTTGGTGGCGATGTAGAAGGGGCGGGAAACCTTATAGCTGCCGTCCTTGATGGTCTCGACGCTCGGGGCCGCGCCGTCGATCGTGACCGCCTTGACCGTGTCGTTCAGGCTGCCCAGGGAGATGTAGCCGATCGCGTTCTTGTCGGAGGCCACGTTCTGCATCACCACGTCGGTGCTGTTCGCGATGACCGCCTCTTCGGTGGTCATGTCCTTCTTGCTTCCGTCCTCGCCCTTGACCTCGACGCCCATCAGCTCGACGAACGCGCCGCGCGTGCCGGAGCCGTCCTCGCGGGAAACCACCGTGATGTCGTCGGCCGCCATGGCCAGCGCGCTCGTCGCGCACAGGGCAACCGCCAGTACCGTCGAAACAAACTTCTTCATATTCAGAGTCATCCTTTCTTTTTCCGCTTCACATCGTTCGGTTCTTTGTACGCGATCAGTATACATTTCCCGTGTAAAATCAGCATGCGCGCAAATGTAAAATGCGCGTTACATGTAAAGCGTCCATGTAAAATGCGATTTTACACAACGGTCCGAAGCCAACACGTCAAAATCGCCCGAAATATTACAATTCTTCCTTTTTCCTGCAACCTTCCCGCCATATTCCGCGTCTAATATATAGACAAGACACAGACGATCAGATCATCATTCCAAAATAGGAGGGGTTGCCATGCGCCGGTTTGCCGCTGTTTTGCTTCTCGTGTTCCTGACGCTCTTTTCTCCCGCGCGTGCGGACGGCCCGTCCGTTCCGGAACATTCCCCGCAGGTATGGGTTCCATAATCGAGAGCCCGCGCGTCTGCCTTGCACCCGCATGCGCCGGCGAAAGCCGTTTGATTCAACAAAAATACCGTTCCGGGACTTTCCCGAAACGGTATTTTCATTTTGCCTGTAATTCAGACCGCCTTGCGCCCCTCGCGCCAGGCCGCGAGCTGCGCCTTTGCCGCCTCCAGCGCGGCATTCGCCTCGCGGACGTGGCGGCTGCCGACGATGACGAGCACGCCGCCGGCGACAAAACGCACGAAGCGCAGCGGCTCCACCAGCAGCGTCAGCGCTGCGAAGACGCAGACGCTGGTGAACATCAGCATCGCATGGTTGCGCAGCACCGGCAGGAGCAGCAGCACGACCCCCGCCAGCAGCAGTACGACGTGCGACACCGGCCACAGGCCCAGCAGCGCGCCGAACATCGAGGCGATTGCCTTGCCGCCCCGAAAACCCAACGTCACAGGGTACGCGTGACCCAGCACCGGCGAAAGCGCGACCGGCGCCAGATACCAGCCGCTAAGGCCGCCCCAGACGATCGCGGCGTAGACGGGCGCCGCCGCCTTGAGCACGTCCAGCATCGCGCACAGGACGCCCACCGCCGGCCCGCAAAGCCGAAAGGCATTTGCTGCGCCGGGGTTCTGGTCGTCGTTCTGCGTGCGCACGTCGCCCCCCGTCATCAGCCGGGGAATGTAATAAGAGTACATGACGCCGCCCGACAGGTATCCCGCCAGGGTAAACAGGATCATTCTCCATGCCATAGCCTTCCCCTCCTTTTATAATCTGTGCGCGCGGGCGATCAGGTCGCGCGCGATGTCCATCGCCGCCGTGCCCGAAACCAGCCGTTCCTGCGCGTCCCGCTGCGCGGCTCGTGCGGCGTCTTCTTCCAGCAGATGCCGCGCGAACGCCGCCGTTTCCCCCGCCTGCTTCGCCCAACAGGCCGCACCCTCGCGCTCGAAGAAAGCCGCGTTTTGCGTCTCCACGCCCTCGATGGGGTGGATGAGCACGAGCGGCAATCGCTTTTGCATGACCTCCGTGCTCGTGAGGCCGCCCGGCTTGGTGACGACCACGTCCGCGCTGTCGAGCAGGTCAAAGAGCGGCTGCACCCGCCCCAGCACCCGCAGGCGGGAACCCACGTCGAACGACCGCTCGATCTGCGCCTTCACCCGCTCGTTGCTGCCGCACACCACCGTGACGCGCACGCGCTCCGGCAGGGTCAAAATCTCCGCCAGCACCTCGGGCAGGTTGCCCGCGCCCATCGAGCCGCCGATGAGCAGCACGTGCGCCTCCGTCGGGCCGATGCCCTGAAGAGACTTTGCCGCGGCCCTGTCCGCGCAGGGCACGCACGCCGGGCTGGCCGGAATGCCCAGCGGCACGAGACGCGCGGCATCCATTCCGTGTGCGGTATATTCCTCTGTAAGACGCGCGCTTGGGGTATAAAAAACGTCCAGATCGACCTCTTCCCAAAAGGGCGCGCAGGTGTAGTCCGTCATCACGCCCGCCGTCAAGGGGAGCGTACGTACGGCGCGCAGGCTGCTGATCGTCTGCGCGGCGAAGATGTGCGGGCACACGACGATGTCCGGCTTCTCCGCGTCCAGATAAGCGGCCATTCGATCCCTGTACAGCGCGTTCGCGTAGTAGACCGGGCTCTTGCGTCGGGGCGAGGAGACGAACGCGCCCGCCCGGTAGATCTTTCCGAACAGGGACGGATAATTGCGCACCACGCCGACGTAGGCGCCTTCCACAGCGCGCGCCATGCGCTCGCCCGCGAACCGCAGGCAGTCCAGACAATCCGCCTTAACGCCCAGGGACGTCAGCGCCTGCGCGACCCCCTGGGCCGCCGCGTTGTGCCCGCCGCCGGTCGCCGCGGAAAAACAGACTGCCTTCATTTGCACACATCCCTCATTCTTGATAAGTTCAGTATATCACCAAGCGGCTCAAAGCGCGATCAAAATTTTTCACAGCGTCGTTTCACGCGACTCAAAACATCCGCATCCGCGCACATAAATGCAGGCGCGCGAGCGCATACTAGGGCCATCATCGCAGGAGGTGACCGCATGCAGCTTGCATCTTCACGCCTTTCAGGCGAAACTTCCCCCTATCTTCTCGCACACGCCGCCCAGCCGATCGCGTGGTTCCCCTGGGGCGACGAGGCGTTTGAGGAGGCCGCGCGCAGGGACGTGCCCGTCTTCCTCTCCAGCGGCTACGCGAGCTGCCACTGGTGCCACCGCATGGCGCAGGACGCCTTTCAAGATCCCATCGTCGCGGAGCTGCTGAACGCGCACTTTGTCTCCGTCAAGGTGGACCGAGAGCAGCGTCCGGACGTAGACGCCTATTACATGGAATCGTGCGTCGCGCTCAACGGCGAGGGGGGCTGGCCGCTCTCCGTCTTTTTGCTGCCCGACCGGCGCCCCTTCTTCGCGGGCACCTACTTTCCCGCGCAGACGCGCGGCGGCCAGACCGGCATGCGCGCGCTGCTCAGCCGCCTGAGCAGCCTATGGGCGAGCGACCGCTCGCGCATCTACAGCTGGGCCGACCAGCTTTCGGGCGCGGTGTTTCAAGCGCACGCCAGCGCGCACGCGGACATGGGCGCGCTTTGCACCCAGCTCGAGCGCGATCTGCTCGCCGCCGAGGACCGCCATGCCGGTGGCATCGGCAAGGCGCCCAAATTCCCCAACGTGCCCGCGCTGCGCTTCCTGATGGAACGCGCGCGCGCCGCCTCGCAGCCGGGCGCGGAGGACGAGACGCCCGCAGGGCAGATGCTGCACCGGGCGGCGGATGCGATGGCGCGCGGCGGCATCCACGACCTGGTGGGCGGGGGCTTCTTCCGCTACGCGGTGGACGCGATGTGGCGGACGCCGCACTACGAAAAGATGCTGGTGGACAACGCGCAGCTCGCGCTGCTGTTCCTGCGCTGCGGCATGCCGGATCCGGCCATCGACGCGGCGGACTACATGCTCTCCACCCTGCGCTTCAAGGAGGGCGGCTTCTATTCCTCTCAAGACGCGGACGATCCGCGCGGCGAGGGCGCCTATTACCTGCTGACGCCCGAAGAGGTGGAGGCGGCGCTCGGGCCGGAGGACGGCGCGCGGTGTTGCGCGCTGCTGCATATCCTGCACGCGCCGGGCGACCGCAAGCATCAGGGCGTTCTGCCCTATCTGGACGCGGGCCTGCGCGAGGCGGACGAAGCGTTTCTGCGGGCAATGCGGCCGAAGCTGATGGAAATCAGGAAAGAACGCCCCGCCCCCCGCGTCATCGAGCAGGCGACGCTGACGGGCAACGCGCTCAGCATTCTGGCGCTGTCCGTGCTCGGCCGCCAGCTCGGCTTGTCGCATTACGTGCAGGCGGCTTCTCAGGCCGCGCGCTTCGTGGGCGAATACATGGTGGAGCGCGGGCGGCTCTTCGGCGCCTGGTCCGCCGGAACGCCCTCCAGCCCCGCGACGCTCGACGGGTACGCCGCCTACGCGCTTTCGCTCTTCGCGCTCTCAGAGGCCGACAAGCAGACGCCCTGGCGCAAGAGCGCGCTGCATTTCCTCGACGAGACGATGCGCCTGTTCGTTCCGCCGGACGGCAGGCCCGCGCTCACGGGCAGCGACGTGCGCGACCTGCCGGTGCGCATCAGCGCAGTCACGGACGAGAGCGTCCCCTCTGGCGCTTCGCTGCTGCTGGAATGTCTGCTCGCCGCGCACCGGTTTACGGGAAATCCCGACAGGCTGTCCGACGCGCAGCGCATCCTGGGCGCCAGCCTGCCCTCGGCCGGAAGCAGCCTGCTGTCGCACGCGGGCGTGCTCACCGCGGGCATGGAAATCGCGTCGCATCATTAAAATATCCGCTTGAAGGAGAGGGGGCCATGCGCCCCCTTTTTTTGTGTTTCACGCCTTGTGCACCGTGCAATTTTCCGGAATGCGATTGTGGGGCTTGTCCGGCGAGCGCTCGCGGCGTATAATAATAGGGATTATTCCCTTGCAGTCTTTTGCGCGTCCGGCGCGTTAAATGACAAACCGCCTTTCCGATTAAAATTCTGGAGGAGGAACGCACCTTGCGCTCAAAGCTTCTTATATGTCTGACGATTCTTCTCAGCGTCCTGTCCCTGCCCGCGCTGTGCGAGGACGCAGCCGCGGCGGAAGAAAACACCCAGGTTCGCCATTATCTGCTGCTCGGCCTGGATACCTACTCGGACGAAATCGCGAGCGACGCCCGCACCGACACGATGATGCTCGTGACCTTCGACACGAAGTACGACCGCCTCATCCTCACCTCCATCCTTCGCGACACCAAGGTTCCCAATCCCAAGGGAAACGACACGAAGATCAACCTGCTTTACAAGCATTACGGCATCGACGGGGTCACGCAGGTGCTCGAAAAACAGCTTTCCATCGACATCTCCGGCACGGTGCTCATCAATTACGAGAACGTCAAGCTCCTCATCGACGCGTTGGGCGGTGTGGACATTGAAATTACCAAAAACGAAGCCAACACCATTTCCAGCATCCTGCGCCACGACGACCCGAACCTACCCAAAGGCGCGGGGATGACGCACATGACGGGACGCATCGCCCTGGCCTACATGCGCAACCGCTGGGACACGCTGGATGGCAGCACGGGCGGCGACTTCAGCCGCACGCAGCGCCAGCGCAAGGTGCTGACCGAGCTGCTGCGCAAGTGCCGGAACCTCAGCCTGTCGGACCTTTCAGGGGTATACAACGCCATCAGCGACGGCGTGGAGACGGACATGAACCCGCTGGAAATCCTTTCGGCCATCCAGCTCGGTTACAAAATGCTCGGCGCGGACCTCGCCGAATACCACATTCCCGCCGACGGCACCTTCAAGTACGGCCAGCTGGACAGCTCCTCTGTGCTGAGCACCAACTGGGTGCGCAATAAGAGCCTCTTTCACGACTTCCTGAATACGCCGCCGGAGGAATGATCTATGGACGATAAGCGCCGCGAGTACCCCTTCCCGCCGGTATCCGCGGCGCTTTTATCCCTGCTCGCCGTCGTGCTCGCGAGGCCCGCGCTCGCGTTGCTTTACGGCGCGGTCTTACCGGGCGGCATCGGCGAGGGTGCGTACTACCTGCTCTCCGCGCTGCAGGAAATCGTGTTGTTTTCGCTGCCCGCCTACCTGATGCTGGACGTACGCTACCCTGCGTCCCGCGCCTCGGTGCGGCGCGGCCCGCTTCGCGTGAGCGAGGCAGTTTCCTTCTCGCTCGCGGCTGTGCTGGGCGTCTTCCTCTTTTCCTACCTCTCAAACCTGTGGATTCTCGCGCTGGACGGGCTGGGCGTTCCGCTGAACCTCGATACGGCCGTTCCCGCGCCCTCCGGCCCTGCGGAACTGGCGGCCTCGCTGCTCGCCATCGCCGTGCTGCCCGCGCTGTGCGAGGAATCGTTCTTCCGCGGCCTGCTCTTTTCTTCCTTTGAGCCCCAGGGAACCGGACGCGCGGTGGCCGTAAGCGCTCTGCTCTTCGCGCTCATGCACGGGCAGCTCACCGCTTTGCCGCTGCACCTGCTTTTGGGCTTCCTCTTCGGATACCTCATGGTGAAGACCCGCTCGATCTTCGCGCCCATGCTCTACCACGCCTTTCACAACGGAGCGTCTCTCGTCGCCACGTACCTGCTCGCCCGTTCCGGTGAAGCGGCGCAGGAGGCGGAGGCCGCGCTCTCCCTTTCGGATACGCTCTCGCTCCTGCCCTCCATGCTGTTTTTCTTGATTCTATGGGCGCTGCTGATTGCGCTTCCCCTTCGCGCCCGCGAAAGCGACGGGCCCGGCGCCGCCTATGCGCTGCCCGCAGGGAGCGCCAGGCTGACGATTTTGGAAAAAGCATTGCTCGCGGTCGTCTGCGCGCTGCTCGTATTTACCTATCTTTATAACACGTGGGGAGGAGTGCTGCTGTGACGCTCGTCATTCTCGGCGTCGGCAGGCTGCGCGAGCGGTTTTACCGCGACGCCGCCGACGAGTACGTCAAGCGCCTGCGGCGCTTTGGCGCGGTGGAGGAGATCGAGCTGCCGGACCTGCCGGAGCCCGCGAACACCTCGCCCGCCATCGAACAGAAGATTCGCGAAAAGGAGGGCGAGGCGATTCTTTCGCGCATCCGCCCTACGGATCACGTCGTGGCGCTGTGCATCGAAGGGAAACAGCTCTCCTCGGAGCAGCTCGCGGAGCGCGTCTCGGAGCTCGAAGGGCGAGGCGTAGGCCGTGCGGTATTCGTGATCGGCGGTTCGCTGGGTCTCTCGGAGGCGGTCATGCGCCGCGCAAACGAACGCCTCTCCTTTTCCAGGATGACGTTCCCCCATCAGCTCGCCCGCGTGATGCTGCTCGAGCAGCTCTATCGCGCCCGCAAGATCGGCGCGAACGAGCGCTACCATAAATGAATCCAATTTACGACGAAAGAAGGAATTTTTCCATGCGCGCATTCGAACGCCTGCTCCGCTATGCCCGTGTCGACACCACCTCCGACGAGACGACCGGCGTCACCCCCTCTACCCCCGGCCAGCTTGACTTGGCCGCGCAGCTCGCGGACGAACTGCGCTCCCTCTCCTTTGAGGGCGTGAGGGTATCGGACGACGGCTTCGTTTACGGCGTCCTCCCCGCGACGCCGGGGCTGGAGGCCCTGCCCTGTCTGGGCCTCATCGCCCACATGGACACCGCGCCCGACATTTCCGGCAAGGACGTGCGTCCGCAGATCGTCGAAAATTACGACGGCGGCGAGGTCGTGCTCGCGGGCTCCGGAGACGTGCTCTCGCCCGCGCAGTTCCCTACGCTCGCCTCGCTCAAGGGCAAGACGCTCATCACCACCGACGGGACGACCCTGCTGGGCGCGGACGACAAGGCGGGTGTCGCGGAGATTCTCACCGCCTGCGAAGAAATCGTGCGCTCCGGCATGCCGCATTGCCGTCTGGCCGTCTCCTTCACACCGGACGAGGAAATCGGCGAGGGCATCGAACACTTCGACGTGGAGGGGTTCGGCGCGGCCTTCGCTTACACCGTGGACGGCGGCGACCTGGGCGAGCTGGGCTACGAAAACTTCAACGCCTGCGGCGCGTGCTTTGACGTGCAGGGCATGAGCGTGCACCCCGGCAGCTCCAAGGATACGATGATCAACGCCTCGCTGGTGGCCATGGAAATAAACGCGATGCTGCCCGCGGGCGAAACACCCCGCGACACCGAGGACCGCGAGGGATTCTTCCACCTGACCGACATGCAGGGCGACGTAGAAAAGGCGCGCCTGCGCTACATCGTGCGTGAGCACGACGCCGCGCATTTCGAGGTGCGCAAGCAACAGCTTCGCCATATTGAAAAGATTCTGAACCACCGTTATGGTGTTGGCACGGTGAAGCTTACGATCAAGGAGCAGTATCGCAACATGGCGGAAATGATACGCCCGCACTTTCATCTGGTCGAAAACGCGCGCTCAGCGATGCGCGCCGCGGGCATGGAGCCGCGCGACGTACCGGTACGTGGCGGTACGGACGGCGCGCGCCTGTGCTACATGGGGCTGCCCTGCCCGAACCTCTGCACGGGGGGCTACGCGTTCCACGGACGCTTTGAACACATCGCCGTGGAGGACATGGACGCCTGCACGCGCATGCTCGTAGCGCTCGTAGGGCTCTACTCCAAGGACTGATATTTTGGCAGGGGCCCATGCGGCCCCTGCCTTCTGTAAAATGAACCTTCATTTTGCACGGGGCCATCGGCTTTGCCGATGGCCCGGAGCGGGCATTGCCCGCTTTTTGTTTGCCGCGTTCAGCAGGTAATCGGACGGCGCGCGTCGAAAGGGTGCCATACCAATTTAAAGGAGGCATTCACATGACAAAGATGAGACGCGCCGAACCCAAGGGATTTATCATGCTCCTGTCCGTCTCCCTGCTGCTCCTCGTTCTCCTCATCATCGCCGTCCTGCGGATGCTGTCCGCGTCGTACACGTTCAATCGCTTTAAGACGGAGCTCGCCTCGCTCACCGGCGATCCCGCGCTCACCGTCTGTGCGCAGAATGGAGACGTAGAGACGCGGCTCGCCTATGAAAACCTGAGTCCGCTTTACAACCTGCTCACGACCAACAACACCCGCGTCAGCGTGACGAAGAACGCCGTCAAGGACGGCCGCATCGTGTTCACATTTACCGAGGAGGGGACCTCCGCCCCCAAGGCGACGCTCACGATCTTGGAGACGAGCGGCCCCGTGGGCGTAGAGCTTCAGGCGACCGACAGTTTCTCCTACTTTCTCAAAGGGCCCGGCGGCTCTTTCGATACCTACCGCCGCATCGCTTCGCCCGAAGGCTGGGCGGTACCCAATACGCTGATCGAGGAATGAATCGCTCATGAGTAAGAAGACGCGTCAAATGGCACTGTGCGGCATGCTCTGCGCGCTCAGCGTCGTCGTGATGATGATGGGCGGGCTGATCCCGCTGGCTACCTATTGCTGCCCGGTGCTCGTGGGCATCCTGTTCATTCCCATCGTGATGGAGTGCGGAACGAAGCTGGGGCTTGCGGCGTATATCGCGGTCGCCCTGCTTTCCGTGCTGATGGGCCCGGACAAGGAGGCGGCGTTTCTGGTCGTCTTCTTCGGCTATTACCCGCTGCTTAAGCCCCGGCTGCAGAAAATTCCAGCGCGGCCCCTGCGCCTTGCCCTCAAGCTGGTGCTCTTCAACGCGGCGATCGGCGCGATGTACGCCTTTCTCCTTTTCGTCCTGCACATGGAGGACATCGCGGCCGACTATCAGAGCGCAACGCGGATCATGACCGCCGCGATGGTGCTACTCGCGAACTTCACGATGCTCGTCTACGACCGCGCGCTGGACGTCTTCGCACTCTATTACGTCAAAAAAGTGCGTCCCCGTCTGATGCGCGGCGCGCGATAACACGATTACCGGGAGGTACGCATGAACTTTCACCAGATTTCCTACGCGCGCTTCGACATGGACGCCGCCTGCAGGACACTTGAATCGCTGAGCGAGCAGATCGCTGCCGCAAAGAGCCCCGAAGCGCAGCTCGCCCTGCTTTCGGAAGGCGAAGAGCTGATACAGCATGCGAGCACGTTCTCAACCCTTGCGCAGCTTCGCTATTTTCTGAATACCGCCGATGCATTTTACGCCGGGGAGATGGCCTATGTCGGGCAAAACAGCCCCCGGCTCGACCTCTTTGTCCAGAAACTCTACCGCTCGATCGCCGCCTCTCCCTTCCGCCGCGAGCTCACCGCTTCCCTCGGCTCCTTTTTCTTTGAAAAGGTCGAGGCAGAAGCGCGCCTATCGGACGACTCGGTTCTCGACCTCTGCGCAGACGAGCAGGCGCTGTGTCAGCGCTATACGGACCTCACGGGCCAGGCGACCGTCTCCTACTGCGGAGAGGAACTGCCCCTCTCCTCCATGTCCGTCCATTATGCCGATACCGACCGCGCGCGCAGGCGGGAAGCCGTGCGCGCGACAAACGCCTGGTACGAGGCGCACGCCGCGGAGCTGGACGAGATCTTTGACGCGCTGGTGAAGAACCGCACGGAGCAGGCGCGCCGCCTGGGCTTTTGCAGCTATACGGACATGAAGTACGCGAGCCGCTTTGGCTTCGGACGCGAACAGATCGAGGCATTCCGCGCGCAGGTGCTCGAAAAATGGGTGCCCTTCGTGTGCGAAATCAAGGAGAATCAGCGCAAGCGCCTCGGCGTACCCTCCTTTAGGTTGTACGACTCTCCGCTGCGCTTCGCAGACGGCAATCCGCGCCTTCAGCTCACGGGCGACGCTTTCGTCCGCGCGGTCGGAGACGTCTTCCACCAGATGAACCGCGAGGCGGGCGCTTACTTTGACGAGCTGCGCCAAAACGGCATGTTCGATCTCTTTGACCGAAAGGGAAAGGTCGCCTACGACGGCTTCTGCGTCGAACTGACCGATTATAACACCGACTTCATCTTCGGCCACTTCGCGGGCGACCAAACAGACCTGGAGGTGCTGGTGCACGAGTTCGGCCACGCGCTCGCGGCCTGCCGCGCGCGCCGGAATCCACGCGTGCCGTATCTCCTGCGAAGCGGCACGCAGGAGATCGCGGAGACGCATTCCACGTCGATGGAGCTGCTCACGCTCCCCTATCTGGAGCCGTTCTTCACTCGGGAGGACCTGCGCAAGTACCGGATCAAGCAGATCGAATACGCCGCCTACTTCATTTGCTCCATCTGCGTGGGCGACGAATTTCAGCACGAAATATACGATCATCCGGAGATGACTCCCTCCGAGCGAAACGCCGCCTATGCGCGCATCTACCTGCGATACAACCCCTACCTCGACACGAGCGACCTGCCCTTTGCCTCCTGGGGGTCGCAGTGGCAGGACATGTCCGTCATCTACGCGATGCCCTTCTACTTCATCGACTACGCGCTCGCGCAGACGCAGGCGCTGCTCTTCTACGCGGAGTCGCAAAAGGACCCGGAGGGAGCCTTTCAGCGATACCTGCGTTTCGTAGACTTCGCGGGCACGCAGCCCTTTCCGCAGATCGTCCGCGCGTGCGGCCTGCTCTCCCCGTTCGATGAGAAGTGCTTTGACGCGCTGCTTCCCTTTTGCAGGGAGCTCATAAAAGGCTGACTCATATAAAACGGGCCCGCGCGAAGGCGCGGGCCCGTTTATTCTTAAATGACCTCCAGTTCGTCACGCTCCGGGAGCCTGGGTACCGACCTTGCGGGCTGCGCCTGATACCAGAAGGCGACAGAAGCGATGTCGTCCTTCAGCGGCAGATAGCGACAGTCCGGCTTGCCCATATTGAACCATCCAAGCGCCTGAATCGTCACACGCAGCTCCCGTTCAAAGCAGATGGGGTCGGTGATATGCCACCTGTACATGCCGAAGCGGAACTGGCTGGCGTAGAGGCGATCGGGCTCGATCACCTGCGGAAGCCCTGCAAAGGGCGTGGTGAAGGGCAGGTAGCGGTCGTGCGTACGGGGATCCTCAAAATCGTAGGAACCACAGAAGTAGTCCTCCGTACCCGTTCCGCAGATGGTGGGATATTCCTTGTCTCCGTCCAGATAGAACTTGATTTCACCTTCTCCCCACCATCCGTTGTTGTTGACACCCCAGGCCATATAGGTGCCCACGTAATGCCCCTTTCCCTGGACGCCGTCCAGAATGGTGTAGACCTCTTTATAGGGCAGCGGATTCACGCGGCGAAACTGCGCATGGAAATAGACAATTTCCTCCGGCTGGTCGTACAGCGCGTAGTCGATCTGATAATAGATGCGCATTGGCACGTCGTCCAGGTTTTCCAGCGTAATGCGCACCTGTGCGCGAAAAGGCATATCCCAGTAGCAGTTGAACGCGCTGCCGGGGTTTACGCACACGGCCGCCGAGGTCACCTGCGCGTATTCCTGCCAGCCCATGCAGAAAAAGTCCCCGACCGGGCATTCGACGCTGGGTATTTCCTGCCCGTCCCAGTACATGCGCAGGATGGACAGGCGCCACTTACCCGTCGGCGTCATCCAGATATGTTTGATCGCGCCGCTTCCCGCGATGTTCGCCAGCTCGAACGTCTGCCCTGCGGGAATGTCGAAATAGGGGTTGACCTTCCATCCGGTGCCCAGCGCTCGTGCTGCGCTGCGCGCGCTGCCCATCTCCAGCGGCGTCATACCGCCCTTTCCCGGCTCTCCGGAAAGATGTTCCGGTGAAATCGAGCGCGATTTCCAGTTCAGCACCTTCGAAATTTGATCCATCATCTCTATATACCGCCCTTTCGTTATCTCGCTTCGCCGGTTTCCACCGTGAGCTTTCGCAGATTGAACGCATATTTGTGCGTGCCGCCCACAAAGGTATTTGACTGCACGTACATCGTCTTTCCGTCCTCACTGATGAACTTCGAGGGAATCACCGTAGCGTAGCCTCCATAACGTTCCTCGGTCCAAGGATAGAAGCCGAAGTCATACGAGAGAAAAAGCCGGAACGGGCCCCAAGGGGCCGGGGCTTCGTAAAACTCAAACGTGTTTTCCGTCCAGGAGGTGTACAGGTAGCGCCCCAGCGGCTTGTTGTATACGACGCTTCCCTGCGAGATAACCGACATGCTCTGCTTCGGGCTGCCTTTGCCTTCCGGCGGCGTGACGAGCACCCGCCGGGTATCGGTCAGCACGGGCTTTCTAAGGCCTATGTCCTTTGAAAACAGCGGTGAGTCGCCCTCCATACCACAAAAAAATGTCCAAGCCTCGCGATTCATGATCTGATCTCTTCGCACTCGCGCCAGGTACAGCTCCTGTGGATCCCGCACCTTGCCGCTGATGGAAGCCCGCCAGTTGTCATCCATGCCATACGTGAGCACGTAGTCGTCGGGGCAGTTTTCGTAGTTTTTGCCGTAGTCGAGAAACATGAGCGTCGTGAAGCGGTAGCCGTCGAACATTGGCTTTTCCCGGTCCCAAGTCCAGGTCTTCCCCTTGTCGTCCGAGCGGCAGATCGTCGCGCAGGGCACGTCGTCGAACCCAAACTGTCCGGGGTCCTTGTTGAGGTTCTGCACCGCGAGGTACAGCACGCCGTCCACGCAGGCCATCCCCGTGGGTTTCCTGTTGTAGTGCGCGGGGTCGGCGAACACGCTGCCCACGCCCTCCTGCCCGGTAAGCCGCACGCCCTTCAGCGCGCCGAT
Source organism: Beduinella massiliensis (assembly GCF_900199405.1). Lineage (NCBI taxonomy): Bacteria > Bacillati > Bacillota > Clostridia > Eubacteriales > Beduinellaceae > Beduinella > Beduinella massiliensis. Next base: position 108,080 of record NZ_LT963430.1, on the reverse strand, counting down.
GCCGCCGTCGATGCGGTTCACTACGATGTCGCACCACTCCGCAGACAGGTCAAAGCCCTTGCCGTCCCCGTTGGCTGCGTACAGCGCGCCGTCGTCGGCCCAGGCACAGGGAAAGAGGTCTCCGTCGCTTTGCGTAATCACGCTGCAGCGGGGTTCTACGGAGGCGGAAACGATCGGAAGCATGTGCATCATCCTTTCAGGCCGGTAACGGCGATTCCTTCGATAAACTGCTTCTGCGCGAAGAGGAAGGCGACGAGAACCGGCAGCATTGCCAGCACCGCGCCCGCCATCAGCAGGCTGTACTTGATGCCGTACAGGCTTTGAAACGACGCGAGGCCGATGGGCAGCGTCTTGAGCCCGTTGGACTGGATCGTAATCAGCGGCCAAAGGAAGTCGTTCCAAGAGCCCATAAAGCTGAAAACGGCCAGCGTCGACAAAATGGGACGCGTCAGCGGCGTATAGATTCTAGCGAAGATATAGGGATAGCTCGCCCCGTCGATGCGCGCAGCCTCCATCAGCTCGTCGGGAAGCCCTATGTAAAACTGGCGCATGAGGAAGACGCCGAAGGGACCTCCAAACAGCGCCGGAAGGATCAGCGACATGTGCGTATCCACCATGCCGATGTTCTTCATGATGACATAACGCGGGATCAGTGTCAGCATCGCCGGCACCATCATCGTCGCAAGGTACGCCTTAAACAGCCCGTCCTTAAATCGGAAGCGGAGCTTTGCGAACGAAAAGCCCGCCAGAGAGCAAAACACGAGCTGCCCCACCGTCGTGAGCACGGCGATGTAGAGCGAATTGACGAACATCGTCCCGATCTTGATCTTTTCGATGACGTATTGATAATTCCCCAAGTACAGCTTGGACGGAAGGAACTGGGGCGGCCACGTCAAAATCTCCGTCTGCTGCTTGAACGAAGTGACGACCGTCCAGAAAAAGGGCAGGATCATGACGAAGGAAAGGATGATCAAAAACAGATAGCTCAGCGCCTTCGCAGACCTGCTCATGTCTTTACCCATATCCGCGTTCTCCTTTCTGCTTGTCGCCTCAGATGCTCTGCTCTTTATTCATCCGCATCTGGAGCATCGTAAAGAGGAATATGATCGCGAACACGATCCACGAAAGCGCGGAGGCATATCCCATATCAAAGAACCTGAACGCATTTTGATAGACGAGGTAATAGAGCACCGTCGTGGCGCCGTTGGGCCCGCCCAGCGTAAGGTTATAAATGAGGTCGAAGACTTGAAAGGAATTGATGACCGACATGATCGTGACGAAGAAGACCGAGGGCGCGATCAGCGGCAGCGATATGCGGGTCAGCTTTTGCCATTCATTCGCACCGTCAAGCGCCGCTGACTCGAAGTAGCTGGATGGCACGTCCTTGAACGCCGCGATCAGGATGACGACGTTGAACCCGAGGTTTTTCCAGATCGAAATGGCGATGATCGTCCCCATGGCGTACTTGGCATCGCCAAGCCAGTGTACGCCCTGTAGGCCTACGAGGGACAAGAGATAGTTCACCACGCCGTAATCGCCGTTGAGCAACCACTTCCAGATCATCGATACCGCCACGGTAGAGATGATAACCGGCATGAAGACGACGCTGCGGAACACCGAGTTACCCTTCAGGTTTCCGGACAGCAGGTAGGCAACAAAGATCGCCAGCGCAATGCCGAGCGGAATGCTGACGACTGAATAGACGACCGTATTCTTGAGCGCGAGGAAGAACTGCGTGTCCTGCGCGAGCTTTACGGTGTAATTGGCGAGCCCGATAAACTCCGGCTGCTTAATCATATCCCAGTCCATAAAGGAGATGTACAGCGAATAGATCAGGGGAATGAAAAGAAAAACGGCTGTCGCCAGGAAGTTGGGGAGGATAAAGGTATAGCCCCAGAATTGCTCGTCCTTTCTGGCGGAAAGCATCCCCGTCCCGGGGCCGTTCGTGCGCGCGGGCCGCATAAGCTCACCCTTTCTACGATGAAACTGGTTCGTGAAACCGGCGCGGGGAGGGGCGATTCCCCTCCCCGCGGCCGGTACCTATTTCCCGTTGTTCTCCAGATAAGCGTTTCCTTCAGCGACTGCCAGGTCGAGCGCCTCCGCCGCACTCTTCAGGCCTCCGGCCGCTTCCATCAGGTTGCGGTAGAACACGTCGTCGATCAGCTTCGCCCAGTCGGGGTGGAAGGGGAGGTCCTTGGTGTTGTTGAACTGCGCCGTCAGCATTTCACGATTGTTCTCCGTCTCCCACTCCTGGAGCCATACGCCGGATTCGTGTACGCTCTTCATGACCGGCAGGCCCATGCCGCTGGCGGAGTTGATCTCCTGGCCTGTCTTGCCGCAGTAAAACTTGATGAATTCCCAGGCGGCGTCTTTGTTCTTGCTTGCCTCCGGGATGCCCAGCGCGACGAACTGCAGAGGCTGATACACGCCCTCCCCAAAGGGGAACAGGGTGTAATCATAATTGCCGTCCCAATCCTTGAGCCAGTAGGTCGCGAAGCGGCCGCCGATCATCATAGAGGTCAGGCCGGACATGAAAGCATCGGTCGCGCTGCCGCCCATCGAGGTCTGCGCCTCCGGTGCCGGCGAAACGTTATGCACGTTCGCCAGGTCGAAGTACCACTGCAGCGCTTCCGCGGTCTTCGGGTCCGCGACCAGACGCGTGCAGTCCTCGTTCATGATCGCTCCGCCGTTCTTGTACGCTGCGGCGAACCAGGCGCACCAGCCATGTTCTGCCCAGTAGCCATAGCGCGTGGTCTTGCCGTTGTCTGCGGTCACCGTCAGCTTCTTCGCGGTTTCGGTAAAATCCTCGAACGTCCAGTCCGCACTGGGGTATTCGAGGCCGAGTTCGTCAAAGTGATCTTTGTTGTAGTAGATCATGTAGGGCGTGCAGTCCTTAGGGAACGCCCACATATGCCCTTCATTGTAGCCGGCCGGCGACAGCACGCCGTCCCAGTAATCGCCAAGGTCCAGGTTGTCGCGCTGAGCGAAGGGCAGCATATCGCATAGCAGTCCCTTGTCTCGGAAGATCTCCACGGAGATCTCGCCCAGGTAGAAGACGTCGGGTGCGTTTCCGCCGCTCATACGGGTCAGAATCGCCGTGTTGAAGTCCCCAGCGCCAGAGACGTGATCCAGGTTTACCTTGATGTTCGGATAGTACTTGTTAAACTCCGCCGTGATTTTTTCCTGAATCTCGACCTCTTCCGGCGTCCCCCAGAAGGAAAACGTCACCTCGCCTTTCATGTCGTTCACGGGCAGGGCGTCCTCCGCCGCGAAGACCGGCATCGCCGACAGGCAAAGCAGCAAGCTCAATACGAAAGCGACTGTCTTTTTCATCTTCCCCATCCTTTCTGTTCTTGCGCCCCATCGTTCCGGGCGCTGTTTCTGCCTATACTTTATCGCACAGGAAGCGCGGTGTATGTAGCAAAAAAAACGTTGTTTTTATCAAATGTCTCTCAATTTACGCGGCCTTTCATGGCGTCCCATGCCATAAAAGCGTCATTTTTCCCGGTCCCTTCGGTCATACGCATTGCATCCAATCCGATAAATGGGGACGCTCTCCCGGGGCAGGAAGCCGGTTTGCAGCATCCGATGGGCCATTTCCATCAGCATGACGACGTTCTCCGAGGCCGCCGTGCTTCGGTTGCTGTTTTCAGCAGAAACAATGCTATAGGCAATCAGATAGAGTAACTCCTCGTGTGAAGGCTCTGCATGCGCCGTTCCCCTACAGCTCAGCAGGTTTTCTGCGATTGCAGGTACCATCCCGGCCTTTAAATAATAGGGATAGGAGCGCACGATCTTCCGGCCCTCGCCGTCCTCCTCGATCGTGAATCCTAATGCCCGGCATCGTTCTTTAAAGGCCGCATCCACCCCGCGCTCCCCCGGCTTTTCCGCAATTTCCAGGTAACACGCCGTCGTCAGAATCTTTCCGCCTTGATACTCCTGCTGAATTTCCGTCATCCGAAACCGTGTGAGCACTTCCATATAGTCAAAAAGATAGAGCCACTGCTCCTGCCGAATCAGAAAGAAGCGCCCGAATACCTTTTCCACTTCGAGCTTTCCCCGTACGTCCGGAAGCACCGCTTGCTCCATGTGTCCTGGAGAAAGGAATGCCGGCAGGTTCACGTACGGTTCTCTCTCCTCGTGCTCTTCCTTCTCTCGTCGCTGCACGGGAATTTCCTGAATGGGCAGCGTCCCAACAAATGCAAGAAATAAATCGTAGGGAAGCTCGCGGAGGCTTGGACTTTCCACGTCGAGCACGAATACGAAGTGGCACGCGGAAAAATCGTTTTGATAACGCTTTTGCAGCTCACACAGCACCCATTCTTCACGGACAGCCCTACCGTTTAAACGGACGACCGCCAGGTCGCGTTCTACGCTCGAGGCCGCCGCCGTCATAAAATACGCGTGCGCGACACCGCCCGCAAACGCCTCTTCAAGCCTTTGCAGTTGCGCCGTGATCATCCTTGAAAACAAATGGGTAAGACACCCATCCATCGAGCCGTCACCAGGCGTACGGAAAAACGGTCTCCCGTTGTTTTCCAGCCGTAAGGCGATCTGCGGGTTTTCCAGGCAAAAGCGGCGCGCTTCGTGTACGATGTTCATCGTCTGGATGTAATCGCGCTCCAGATTCCGGTAGATTTCCGGTACGCTTGAAAACGCGTTGATAACCGTAAGCTCATACCCAGGTTCCCCCGCATAGCAGGCCTCCTCCCGCTGTCCTTGAATGTTGGATGCCTCATGCCACAGGCCATCCCGCTCGTCGTAACAGCTAAACCGCCATTCCGAACAACCACAAAGGTAGATCAACGCTTCCTCCCATGATCGCGCGCCTCCATAATCAGCCTGTTTCTCGCCGTCCAAAAGTCTGCTCATGACATCACGCAGGGCAGGGCCATATTCGCCTTTTCCCATCGCAGAAATGCGGATGAGTGACAGCCCCCCGTTGCGCACGCTCAGGGAAAGGCTCTTTATTGAAAAGGCCTGCGCGATGGCGAAGAAGAGCTCCACGATGCACCGCGGCGTATTCATTCGCTTCGGAATATTGACGATTCGTTCATTCGTCATTGCGTGTTTCCTCCCCTACGGACGTTTCATCCGTCGCTACGGCATGTTTTTGCCGATACGCCTTGGGTGAAAGCTGATACATCTCTTTAAACGACCGGGAAAATGCGTGGATGTTGTCAAAGCCCAGTTCCTGCGCCACAGCCGTCACGGACATGGACGAGTAGATCAGCATTTGTTTGGCCCGTTCCATCCGCAGCCGCGCGTGCATCGTTATCGGCGACTGATTATAGCGTTCCTTGAATACCTTGGCAAAATAACCTTTGCTGAACCCTGCTTCACGGGCCACCTCCTCCGTAGTGATGCTACGGTTGACGTGATCGAGGATGTACTGCCTAGCCCGTTCCAAATTCTGTTCGATCTCCGCCAGGTCATCCGCGTCCAGCGCTTCCCGGTCTCGCTTTTTCACGATGCCGCCGAACAAATAGGCCAGCAGCTCCAGCAAGTACGCTTTGTTGAGAAGCGCATCCACCGGGTCAGGGCTTTCTGCGCGGTCGATGATCTTCATCATCAGCCCTTCGACGCAGGCGGGGTCTTCGACCACGATCTTGTCCGGAATCTCGAGCGCGGAAAGCCAGTACCCGTCGTCGCGCGCCAGGCGGATGTCGCTCCCCAACTCGTCCCGGTTCCAGAACGACACGTAGACCTCCTCGCTGTTGTCCTGATAAAACATGTCAAAGTGAATATGGGGCTGCCGAAAAGGTGTTCCGGGACGAGGGGTAATGGAATGCGGAATGAGTGGCTTCAAAAAGAACAAGTCTCCCTGCTGCGCTTCATAGGCCTCGCTGCCTACCGTGACGGTCGCGCTTCCAGACATGATGTAGATAATTTCATAATCGAATATGACCCGTTCGTTGAGATGCCAGCCCTCATAAACGGTTCCGTCCCAGGCGCGCCGGATATAGGGGCAAAGATGATTAAAAAATAAAGAAAGCGCTTCTCTATCGCTCATTTACATTCCTTCCGTCCTGTTTTACTTGTTATACGGGTTCATCATATCACAGGCTCATAGCGCGTGCAATAAAAGGGAAAATGTTCTGCCTTGCGTTTGCAATCCCGCCCCCATCCGCCGGCGCATTTCCCAGGCCTATATTTCACAATTCTGCCATCATTTGCACGCACTGGAAGAGATGACAGCCTTGCCCGGCTTGTGATATAATAGAAAGTAGGAAATTGTACACATCCGAAGCGGAATCTGGATATAGAAAGGAAACTTCGCCCATGAAACGACTGCTCACGCTTTGCCTGCTTCTGCTGCTCTTAGCGCCCCTGGCGCGCGCAGAGGACGTGCCCACCTACGTGTTCCCCTACGAGGGCTTCCGCTTCACGGCGGAGGCCGGCGAGCGCGTGCTTACGCAGCAAAACCTGGGCGAGCACGCGGATCTGCTCTCTCAGCTCGGCACCACACCGGAGATCATGCTTTCCAGCTTCGCGGCAAGCCAGACGGTCATGGAGGTGCTGCCGGAGACCGGCGGGCAATTCACGCTCTCCGTGGCCTCCGCGGGTGCGTTTGCTGACTTTCAGAGCGCCGCGCGCATGGACGAAGAGGCGCGCGCTGCGTTTCTTGCCTCCTTCGCGGACACGGGCATGTACCGGGACGTCGCGTGGTCGCAAAACCTGCCCGAATACCTCACCATGGTCTCTTCCACCCTGCAAGGGGACGTCGCGCTCTACCGCCTCACGTACGTGACGCTGCGCCACAGCAACCTCTACCTGATGAGCGCCACCGTCATCGGCAGGGAGCCGAACGCGCAGGACGCCGACGTCCTGGAATCGCTGCTCTCCCGCGTAGAATATCTGGGCCGCCTGGCGACGCCTGAGCCCACCGCTACCGCGACCCCCGTGCCCACGCCCAGCCCTACGCCCCGCCCCACGCCCGGCAGCGCCCAAATGACGCAGTCGCAGGAGGGCCTTACCCTGATCGTTTCGGGCCTGCCCGCCTGGACGGACGAGGAGGAGATCACCGTCTCCGGTACGACGATGTCCGGCGCATCGGTCAGACTGCTCTGCGGGGAAGCGCAGATCGCGCGCGCGACCGCGGACCGCGGCGGCGCCTTCAAGCTGCGCGCTACGCTGCCGGAGGAAGGAGAGCTCTCCCTCACCGTCACGGCGGAGCTCTCCGGTCAGGCCTCCGCCTATCAGACCTACAGCCTCCGCTTCGAGCGCCGCACCGCCCAGATCACGGTCAACGAGCCCGAATCCATCGTCGAGCAGAGCAAGTTTTACCTGCGTGGCGTCACCGAGCCGAACGCGACCGTCTACGCCAAGGGGCCGAACCTCTCCACGAACGTGAAGTCGAACGGGAACGGCGTGTTCTCCGTGCCGGTAACGCAGGAAAAGGAAGGCGACGCGACCTACGAGCTGACCGTCAAGGCCAAGGGACTGCACGACGGGACCACGTCGGTCACGATCACCCGCCGCTTCAGCGAGCGCGAGCGCCTCGCGGCCTTCCGCAGCAGCCTGTCGCCCACAACCTACGCCCAGCTCGCCGCCGATCCCGAGGGCTGCAAGGGGCAGAACCTTTCCTTCCGCGGGCGCATCGGGGCGTTCGGGGACATGGACGGCATGCCCTGCATGCTGCTGTACACTCGAAATCCGAGCCGCGGCGAGTGGGTCGATCCGCTGTGGATCGTCTGTGACGAAATCCTCTCCTTCAGCGAGGGCGACATCCTCACGGTGTACGTCACCCCGGAAGGAACGACCGCCGGGCACGAGGGGCAGGTTCTGCCCGTGGTGCGGCTCATGTTCTACAACAACTGACGCAAAAGGACAAGACGGGAGGGTCCCGCGATGAAACGCGCACTGTTCATTTTCTTGACGCTCATGCTCCTCATGGCCTGCCCCTGTGCGCTGGCGCAGCAGGTCGTCATGGAGGACTCCGGCGCGGCGATGGAGTTCCCCGATCCCTGGCTCGTCCTCTCCCCCGCCACGGTACGCGTCTATGCGAGCGTGCTTTCCGACGCCGGAATGGACGCCGATGCGATGGCCGCGCGCTACGCGCAGGACGGCGTCGTCTGCGAAGCCTGGTCGGAGGACTTTACGCAGTGCCTTCGCCTCACCCTCACCACCGATGAGCGCAGCCAGCGCATCCACGACATCGAGCGCGCGACGGACGGCGAACGCAGCACGATCAAAAATCTCTTTGAAAACAACCGCTACGAAGGACAGAAGAGCAACGTCCGCTACCAATCCGCCTCCTGGGTGACGCATTCCACGATGGGCCGTTTTCTGCTCACGCGCTACAACGTAAAGGAAAACGACGAGATTACAGCGCGCGGACTGCAATACTTCACCATCCGCAACGGCGTAAATTACGTCATCGACTGGTCGGTCACAGGCCGCAGGCTGACCAACGCGGACCTCACGTGGTTTCGCCAGGGCATATTGGAAAACTTCATCTTTACCGTGCAGATCGACCCGCCGCCCCTCCCCGTGACGCTCGAGGCGTCGCTTCCCTCGGAGACGGGCAACGCGGCCCTGCGCCTGGAGGGCCGGACGAGCGCGAACGCCGGGCTTTCCTTGACTTACATGGACGGTGAATCCGCAGAGGAGGTGCTCTCCGTAGGCTCGGCCAATTCCGACGGCACCTTTACCCTGAACTTCGAGCTGCCGCAGGCAGGCGTCTATACGATTACCCTCACGGCCGAAAAGGAGGGGTATACCCCGGCCTCCATCTCCGGCCAGCTCACCTATGAGCCCAAGCTCCTGCCCGTAAACTTTACGGAGCTGCCGGAAGGCGAGGTGACCGGCGACACGACGCCGCTTTCCGGCGTGACGGTCGCAGGCGCGACGCTGCAGCTGCTCACGGACAAGGGCGTCACCACCAAGCGCGCGGGTTCCACCGGCACGTTCTCCTTTGAGCTCACCACCAGGGAGGCGGGCGAGTACAGCTATACCCTGGCGGTGGACAAGACCGGCTACGATCAGCGGCGCATTCCCGTTCACTTCACCCGCGTCATCACCGACCAGCAGCAGATGCAGAAGATCAAGGATTCCGCGCAGCGCATCTCCTACGCCAACCTGCAAAAGAAGAGCGGGCAGTATCTGGGCACGGTCATGCGCCTGTCGGGCCAAGTCGCCGAGGTGACCGAGGGCCAGGGCTCCTGGTTCATCCGCCTGAACATCGTCAAAAGCGCTAAGGGAACCTGGGGAAGCCCGGTGCTCATCTCGTGCGGAGAGAATCCAGGCATCGAGACGGGCTCCAATATCGTCATCTACGCCAGCGTCGCGGAGCCCTTTATCGAGCAGGATGCCGAGGGCGCCGATGTCACGGTGCCCGGCTTCACGTTCATCCTTTGGGAGCAGAATTGATTTCCCGCCCAACTCTGCATTTGACAAAAACTGCGCGAACCCTTATACTAAAACCCGGTTTAAAAAACCTTCATTATTGATCAGAAAATTGGAGGCACTCCCTGATGCCAACGGCAACAAAGAGCCGCTATCTGGTGCTCATCCCCGCGTACAAGCCGGATGAGCGCCTCGTCACCCTGGTAGAAACGCTGATCGTCCGTGGGCTGCACGTGCTGGTCGTGGACGACGGCGGCCAGGAAAAATTCCTGCACATTTTCACGCGCTGCGAGCAGGCGGGCGCGGCCGTCACGCGCCACGCAGTCAACATGGGCAAGGGACGCGCGCTCAAGACAGGTCTCAACGAAATCTTGCTACGCTACCCGGACGTCCTGGGCGTGGTCACCGCCGACGCGGACGGTCAGCACACGCCGGACGACATCGAAAGGGTCATCGCCGCGATGGCGGAGCATCCGCGCGCGCTCGTGCTCGGCTCCCGCGCCTTTACGGGCAATGTGCCCTTCAAGAGCCGCGCGGGCAATGCGATTACCCGCGTCGTGTATCACCTGGCGAGCGGCATCCGCGTACACGACACGCAGACGGGCCTTCGCGGCCTTCCCGCCGATTCCCTGTGCGCGATGGCGCGCATCGACGGCGAACGCTATGAGTACGAGATGAACGTGCTGCTCAAGCTGCGCGAGATGAACATGCCCGTCGTCGAGATTCCGATCGAGACGATCTACATCGACGACAACAAGGGCTCGCACTTCAACCCCGTGCGGGACGCCTGGCGCATCTATCGGGTCATCTTCCGCTTTATCTTTTCCTCCGCCGCGTCGTTCCTGATCGACTACGGCCTCTACCTGCTGCTCTATCCGATCTTCTTGCGCATGCTGCCGCCGGGCTGGGCGGTGGGGTGCAGCTACGGCGGGGCGCGCGTCGTCTCTTCGCTTTTCAACTACCACCTCAACAAGCACACGGTCTTCGGCGGGCTCGGCGGGCGCAGCGCGATCCTGCGCTATTACCTGCTCGCGGTCGTTCAGCTCGGCGTCGGCGCGGGCCTGACGGCGCTGCTCTCGAACGTCATATCCGCACGGTTCGCCAAGCTGCCCATCGACATCTGCCTGTTCTTCATCAGCTTTATCATTCAGCGGGATTTTGTTTTCAAAAATAAAGAAAAAAATGAATCCGCGAAGTCTTCTGCGAAGTCTTAAAGGGAGCAATGCGCTCCCTTTTTGCGTCTATTTAACAGAATCCGCCAGGAGGTTGTCTTTATGAAACGTGTCTTCGCCATCCTTTTCGCCTGCCTCTTCGCCTTCGCCCTTCCATCCTTCTGTTACGCCTCCGGCTTCGGCCTGCAATACATCGCCGGGGACGAGCTGCCGGAGGAGCCGGCGGACGGCGGCTTTTCGCCCTATGAGGAAGACGGCAGCATCCTCGTCACCATCAGCGCGACGGGCGACGTCACCATCGGCGGCGACGTGCGCAAGAGCGGAAAGAGCATCTTCGACAAGCAGCTCGCCAAGCAGGATGAGGACATCACCTTCCCCTTTCGGAACGTAAAAGACATTTTCAACGCCGACGACCTCACGATCGTCAACTTTGAGGGCACCCTGACCACCGCGCCTGTGGGCAAGGACAAGAAGAACAATTCCTTCGTCTTCTCCGCCCCGCCGGAATACGCGGCGATGTTCGAGGGCAGCGGCATCGAAGCCGTATCGCTGGAAAACAACCACGTGATGGACCACGGCGAGCAGGGCTATTCGGACACCTGCGAGGCGCTTCAGGGCGCGGGCGTGCTTTACAGCGGGCATCTGGGCTCCAGCGTCTTTACGACGGAAACGGGCATCAAGATCGGCATGCTCAGCTATCAGACGTTCAACGGCAAGTACCCGGAGATCTACGAAAACATGCCGAAGGACATTCAGACGCTTCGCGACGACGGCTGCCAAATCGTCATCGTGAGCTATCATTGGGGCGAGGAGAAGGACTACGCGCCCAACGAGCGCCAGGTCCCCCTTGGACGCGCGACCATCGACGCGGGCGCGGACCTCGTGCTGGGGCACCACAGCCACCGGATCAATCCCATCGAATACTACAAGGGCAAGTACATCTGCTATTCGCTGGGCAACTTTTCGTTCGCGGGCAACGAAAAGCCCTCCGATATGGACACCTACATCTTTCAGCAGCGCATCCGGGTGAGGCCCGACGGTACGGTAGAGGACGCGGGCATGCGCATCATTCCCTGCCGCATCAGCTCGATCCAGAAGTCCAACGACTTCATGCCGACCCCCTTCGAGGAGGGCGGCGAGGACGCCCTGCGCATCGCGAAAAAGCTGGTCGATCTGGGCAAGAAGCTGGACTACGCGCTGGACGAATACCCGCTCGCCTGGGAATGATCGTCCGGGTTGATTTTGCACAGGGTCGTCGAAAAAAATTCATGTCCAGAGGCCGCGCGGCTGCGCGGCCTTTTTGCCCGGTACGCTGCGAATATCGTCGCGCACGGCGGGCGGTCACCCATGTTCTGTCAGGTGCAACCGCTGGTTGACAATGTGCAAACGCCGCTTGGTAGCGCTTTTTCGCGCGATGTGCTATGCTTCTTTTCGAGGTGATTGTATTGTCTTTAGGCCAGAACCTTTACACGCTGCGCAAACAGCGCGGCTACTCGCAGGAATACATCGCGTCCGTCCTGGGCGTCTCGCGTCAGGCCGTCTCCAAGTGGGAGTCGGACGCCGCCTGCCCGGAGATGGAGAAGCTGCTGAGCCTGTGCGAGCTGCTCGGCGTCTCGCTGGACGAGCTGGTGCGCGGGCGCGCTCCTGACGCCGGAGAGGGGGCGCCCGAGGAAGCCCCCGACGCGGAGGGGGAAGCGGAGAAAATTGTCATCACGCTCCCCGCCGGGCGACGGGTCGTGCATTACGAAAGCAAGGCCCGCATCGGCAGCCTGCCCCTCGTGTGCGTGCACGCGGGGTTTGGCAAGAACCACCGCATCGCGCGGGGCGTGATCGCGGTCGGCCTCGTCTCGCAGGGCGTCGTTTCCATCGGCCTCGTTTCGATGGGGCTGCTTTCCATCGGTTTCGTCTCTCTGGGCCTGCTCGCCTTCGGCTTGCTCGCGCTGGGACTGGCCGTCGCCTGCGGCACCATTGCCCTGGGCACATTCGCGATGGGCGCCATCGCCCTGGGGTACGTGTCCTGGGGGGCGCTGAGCGCGGGCGTCTACTCTCTGGGCGCTGTCGCGGGCGGATCGCGCGTCGCCGTCGGTTACTACGCGGACGCGCCCGTAGCCATTGGGCGCATCGTAAACGGCCTGCACACGCTGGTGGACGAAGGCCCGGACCCGCGCAGCTTCCCATCCTCTACGTTTGACGGGGAGGCGGCGCGCGCGCTCATTCGAAGCGTGTACCCGGGCATTCCGGGTTGGGTCATGGCGCTGATCGCGGGGCTGTTATGATGGAAATGGGGGCGCGGCAAAAGCCGCGCCCCCATTTCAAACTGTTGACAAAGTATCGTCTTGTAAAAGGGGATGCATGAAGGGGAAGTTTCCCCTTCATGGGGAATCGTATCGACCGGCTTTGCCTGCTGCGCCCTGCCCCCTTCGGGCGCAGGGTACGGCGCTGCGGAGCGCTATGCGCTGCCGACGCGCCTAGACGCTTCGCGTCCTTGTCGGGCGGGGCGTTTTCCGTAGTCAAATGCGCAGCATTTGCGGAGGAAAACATCTCCCGTGACATTCGTGCAAAATGTTTATTCATCTTGCACGAGGCCATCGGCTTTGTCGATGGCCAGCATTTTACGCCCTCCAGGCCTCCGGCAGGTAGGTCAGGGTATTATGAATCATGTCGTCAAACAGCGCCCTGCCGTCCGCCAAGCCCACGCCGCCCATCTGCGGGTCGTTCATAAATACGTTAAACGCCAGCTCCCGGTCGCAGGAAAGCGCCGCCTTCACCGTCGCTTCCTGCCCCAGCACGTGGCGCATCACCAGCGCGTCGATGCCCGCCGGGATCGCGCCCGCGAGCGCGGGACTGATTTCGTCCCGCCTGAACAGCGCGTTCGTCTCCACCATCGCGCCCAGCGGCAGGTTTTCCACCTGCCCCCGGTTGGGGATGTTGACGTTTGAGACCAGGTCTCCAAGGCCGAGCAGCGCCTTGATGAGCATATGCCCTTCCTCGCCGGAGCCCTTCAGCTCCAGCGCCTCCTCGCCGCTGAGCAGCCGCGCCTGCCGGGCCAGCCGCCTTTTGAGATCTTCCTTTCGCCAGGCGACGTGGGTCAGCGAAAAGCCCCATGCACGCGCTGTCTCCGGGTTTTTCAGGTACCAAGGCGGCAAGAATTCGGCCAGGTGCCGGTCTCCCGCCGCGGCGATCAGCCCGTAGCGCAGGAACAGGTCGAACTTGACCTTGTGGCTGCAATCAAACGAGTTGTTCATCCAGTTGTCGTCCTTGCCCTTGACGAACCCGCTCTCGCGGTATTTCTGCGCAAACGTTCGATAGAGCGGGAACAGGTCGGTTCCCCGATAGGATGCGCTGGTGAGCCAGGTGAAGTGATTGATGCCGGTGACGCTGGTCTTGATTTCCTCGCGCCCGACGCCCGCGATGCCGCAGAGATCCTCGAGCATGGCGCACAAAAGCTTTTGCGTGCCGAACACCTCATGACAGCAGCCGAAGGCCTTGATTTCAGGGTACACGGCGTACAGCGTTCGGATACACGTGGTCATAGGATTGGTGTAATTGATGACCCAGGCATTCGGCGCGTAATCCCTGACCGCTCTTGCGATTTCCGCCATCATGGGCAGCGTGCGCAGGGCGCGCACGAGACCGCCTGGCCCTACCGTGTCCCCAACGGACTGGTACACGCCGACGCGCTCAGGCAGGTGAACGTCCGATTCCATTTCGTCGAACGTGCCCGGCAGGATAGAGATGACGACGAAGTCCGCGCCCGCCAGTGCCTCCTCCAGGGAACCGCTGACCTCATAGCTCCACCGGGACTTCGCCTCCGGATGCTCCGACAGCCTGCGCCCGATCCGCGCGTTTTTTTCGGCCGCCTCCCGGTCGATGTCGTAGAGCCGGACGGTGCCGCAAAGCTGTCCGTCGTTCGTGAGGTCTGTCATGAATCCCCACGCCCAACCCCTCGACCCGCCGCCCACATAGGCGATCTTCAAATCCTTCACACGGTTTTTTTCGTAAATCATATGCTTCCTCCCGAATTTTCAAGGGATAACCCAGATGCATTCATTATACAACTTTTAACATACAAAATCTCCGCACAAAAGCGGAGATTTTGTATAGAATTCCTATTAAAATGAAGCAGAGGCCCGCGTCAGTTGCCGCACTCAATGCTGATCTCGTTGAAAAGACCCAGCAGTGTGTCGGTAGTAACCTCCTGCTTTTCGGCGCCTGCCTTGTCGTAGACGACCTTGCCCTGGTGCATCATGAGCACCCGATCGCCGTACTCCACCGCGTAACGCAGGTTGTGCGTCACCATGATGGTGGTCAGCCGCTTTTCCGTCACGATCTTTCCGGTCAGCTGCATGATGGTCTCGGCGGTCTTGGGGTCGAGGGCCGCCGTATGCTCGTCGAGGATCAGGAAGTCGATCGGCGTCATCGTGCTCATCAAAAGCGCCATCGCCTGCCGCTGGCCGCCGGAGAGGCTGCCCACGCGTACGTTCAGCTTGTCCTCGAGCCCGAGGTTCAGGCGCGAAAGCTGATCCCGGTAAAACTCGACGCGTCGCTTGTCCGTCCCCCGGCGCAGGTTAAAGGGCTTGCCCTTGTTGTCCGCGAGCGCCATGTTTTCCAGAATGGTCATCGTCGGGCAGGTGCCCATGGCGGGGTTCTGATAGACGCGGCCCACGGTGCGGTGGCGGCGAAATTCGCTCATTCGCGCGATGTTTTTTCCGCCCACGAGCACCTGTCCCTCCTCGATGTCGATGGAGCCGCAGATGATGTTGAGCATGGAGGTCTTGCCGGAGCCGTTGGAGCCCACGACGGAGACGAACTGCCCGTCCGGCACGGCGAGGCTGAAGTCGTCGAACAGGCAGGTCTCGTTGACCGTGCCGGCCTGATAGATCTTCGTGATGTGTTTCAGCTCAAGCACGGGCCTTCACCTTCTTTCTCCTGATCTCGCCCAGCGCGAGGATGAGCAGGAAGAGCACGGCGGTGACGAGCTTCATGTCCTGCGGCGAAAGGCCGAGCGACAGGGCGAGCGCCACGCACGCCTTGTAGAGGATGGAGCCGACGATCACGGCCGTCGTCGCACGCATGAGGGTGAAGTTACGGAACACGTTGGTGCCGATGATGACGGAGGCAAGGCCGATGACGATCGCGCCCGTTCCCATCGAGATTTCAAAAAAGCGCTGGTACTGGCCCATGATGCAACCGGAGAGCGCGACAAAGGCGTTGGCGATGGCGAGTCCCTGAATTTTGACCATGCCCCCGTCCTTTGCAAGCGACGTCACGAGCGTCGGGTTGTCGCCGACCGCGCGCAGCAGGTAGCCCGCGCGCGTGCGCAGGAACCAGTCGAGGATCAGCTTGCACAGGATCACCAACGCGAGCAGGATCACAACGGGAGCATACGCGGCCAGCTCCTTGGGGAGCGCCGCGGTGAGATCGTTTTTGAAGAGCGTCGGCGAGCCGAAGATGGGCAGGTTGGCCTTTCCCTCCGCGATGCGCAGGTTGATCGAATAAAGGCCCGTCATCGTGATGATGCCCGAAAGCAGGTCGCGCACGTGGCACTTCACGTGGATGACGCCCGTGATCACGCCCGCCAGCGCCCCAGCCAGCGTCGCGACCGGCAGCGTCAGCAACGGATGCACGCCGTGCGAAATCAACACCGCCGTGACCGCCGCGCCGAGGGGAAAGCTGGAATCCACCGAAAGGTCGGGAAAGTCCAGAATTTTATAGGTGATGTACACGCCCAGCGCGAGGATCGCGTAAATCAGTCCCTGTTCAATCGTACCCAGCACAATACCCATCTTCGGGCCTCCTCGTCGGGCTTCCGCCCTTTCCCTGAAAATTCATCTGCCCGGCGCGCCGCTTTGAGGGGACGGCGCGATGACCTCGCCTCTGCGCGCGGGAACCCACCCCCGACGCGCAGGGATGGGATGCCCGGAAAATTTCCTCCCGCAGCGGTCTTTCGCCCGGAGATCGTCTTACAACTTGGAAACGTCGATAGCGCGCGCGGTCATATTCTCCGGAAGGGTGATGCCGACCGCAGCGAGTGCCTCGTAGTTTACGTAGAGGCTGCTGCCCGCGATGATTTCATACGGGATCTCTTCAGCCTTTGCCTCGCCCTTGAGCACCTTGGCGGCCATCGCGCCGGTCTGCTTGCCCAGTTCAAAGTACTCCAAGCCCTCGCTCGCCGCGCAGCCCAGTTTCACCTGCTCTACCTCGCTGCCGAAGACCGGCTTGCCCGCAGCGCCTGCCTTGTCCAGCAGCACGGCAAGAGATGAAACCACGGTGTTGTCCGTGAGGTTCGTGAGGCAGTCCACCTTCGGCAGCAGGGAGTCGAGCGCGAGCGGGATGTCCGCGGTGGCGCTGATGCCGGAAACGACGATTTCAAAGCCGTAGTTCGGGGCCAGCGCCTCGTATTCCTTGATCGCGCTCTCGCTGTTGACCTCGCTGGTGGAATAGAGGATGCCGATCTTTGCAGCGTCCGGCATGAGCGCGCGGATCATCTTGAGCTGCGCCTCGATCGGCAGCGTATCGCTGGTGCCCGTGGCGTTGCCGCTCGGCGTGCCGTCCGCAGCGGCCAGCATGGCCGCGACCGGATCGGTCACCGCAGTGTAAATCGTCGGAATCCCCGTGCCGTCCGCAGCGTTGAAGCAGGCTTGGGCGATCGGGGTGGCGATGGCGCAGATCAGATCGACCTTTTCGGACACGAACTGCTGGGCGATCTGGTTGGTGATGCCCATGTCCGCCTGTGCGTTCTGGTATTCGACCTTCAGGTTTTCACCTTCCACGATGCCGTTTTCCGCGAGCCCGGCCAGGAAGCCTTCGCGGCAGTTGTCCAAGGAGCCGTGTACGGCGAATTGAGCGATGCCGATGGTGTAGTTCTCCTCCGCGAGCGCAAGGCAGGCGGTCATCATCATCGCAAGGGCAGTCAGGACGCAAAGCAGCTTTTTCATGTGGGGGTTCCTCCATTCTCTTCTCGTCTTTCTCTTCTCGTCTGGGGTCCGATAAAAAAACGCCTCATGCTTTTATTAAAGCATGAGGCGGATTTTTCTATCCGTGGTACCACTCATATTGACCTTTCGGTCCACTCTGCGCGCACAAGCATGCGCTGCGACCTGATAACGGGTTCGCTCCCCCGTTCCTCCCTACTTCGTATTTCAGGAAGACCCTCGAAAAGCCCATTCCACGCTTCTATCATGCCGCGCTCTCACTCTCCGCGGCTCGCTTCGATGAATCGAGGGCGTGTACTCCTCTCTTCTTGGCGGTTTCATTTGAAGTTGTCTGTATTTTAGCGCAGGACGATCCGATTGTCAAGCAGAAAATATCGGGAAATATATTTTTTTGCCCGCACAAATCAGAATGTATGTTCGATTTCTTTGCACAGCTCCGGTTACTACAAAAAAAGCAAAGCGGAGTAACGCCGCTTTGCCGGAAAAGGTTTAATGCCTTTTGAGCGCCTTCAGATGCCAAATCTTGCTGTTGTACTCCTCAATCGTGCGGTCGGAGGAGAACACGCCGGAGCAGGCGGTGTTCGTAATCGCCATGCGCAGCCATTTCTCGCGGTTGAGGTAGTCGTCATTCAGGCGGCGCTGCGCCATCGAGTAGGAGCCGAAATCCTTGAGCACCAGATAGGGATCGGCCATGTTTCCGTACTCGCCGAACAGCAGCGCGTGATAGAGATCCTGAAAGACGATCGGGTTATCCGGGGTCAGGGAGCCGTCGATCATCATGGTGAGCGCCTTGCGGATCTCCTGGTTCGTCTCGAAAATCAGCGCGGAGTTATAGGTGCCCGCCGCGTACAGCGCCTCGACCTCGTGCGCGCGCATGCCGAAAATGTAGATGTTGTCGATGCCGACCTCGTCGTGAATCTCGACGTTGGCGCCGTCCATCGTGCCGATGGTCACCGCGCCGTTCATCATGAACTTCATGTTGCCCGTGCCCGAAGCCTCTTTGCTCGCGGTGGAAAGCTGCTCGGAGACCTCCGCCGCAGGCATCAGCATCTCGGCGGTGGAGACGTCGTAGTTTTCGAGGAAGACCACCTTGATCATCTTGCTCGCGCGCGGATGGCGTTCAATCAGCTGCGCCACGACGTTGATAAAGCGGATGATCTGTTTGGCGCGCGCGTAGCCGGGCGCCGCCTTGGCGCCGAAGATGAACGTGCGCGGGGCGATTTCGTAGCTCGGGTCCGCGTCGATGCGGTTGTAGAGCACCAGGATATGAATCGCGTTGAGCAGCTGGCGCTTGTACTCGTGCAGGCGCTTCACCTGTACGTCGAACATCGTCGCCGGATCGATCTTCACGCCTTGCTTGCGCTCCAGCCATTCGGAGAAGCGCACCTTATTCCCATACTTAACCTTTTCAAAGGCGTCGCGGAAAGCCGCGTCGTCCCGCAGAGGCAGCGCATTTCTGAGTTCAGCGATGTCGTGGCGCCATCCCGTCCCGATGCTTTCGTCCAACAGGCTCGACAGCCCGGGATTCGCCAGCATCAGCCAGCGGCGCGGAGTGATGCCGTTGGTGATGGCGGAGAATTTTTCAGGCATGACCGTATAGTAGTCATGGAACGTCTGCTCCTTGAGGATCTCGCCATGAAGCTGCGACACGCCGTTCACGCTGTGGCTGTACGCGATGCACAGGTTGGCCATATGCACCTGATCGTACGCCAGGATCGCCATACCGCCGATGCGGTCCCACTCGCCCGGGAAGCGCTCAAAAAGGCGGGCGCACAGGCGGCGGTTGAGCTCCTGCAGGATGGCGTAGATGCGCGGCAGCACGTCGCGCATCATGCTTTCGGGCCAGCGCTCCAGCGCTTCGGGCATGATGGTATGGTTCGTATAGGCGACGGAACGGATCGTCAAATCCTCCGCCTGCTCCCAGGAAAGGCCCTCCTCGTCCACGAGGATGCGCATGAGCTCCGGGATTACGAGGCCCGGATGCGTATCATTGATGTGGAAGGCGACCTTGTCCGGCAGGTGCGAAAGGTCCGGGCCGTAGGTGCGCTTATAATCCTTAATCGCGTATTGCAGCGTCGCGCTGGTGAAGAAGTAGTGCTGCTTGAGGCGCAGCATCTTGCCCTCGTAATGCTTGTCTTCCGGGTAGAGCACCTTGGAGATGACCTCCGCGAGCTCGCGTTCCTCCGCTGCGCGCGCAAAATCGCCGCGGCTGAAGGACGCCAGATCGATGCGCTGCGGCGAACGGGCGCTCCACATGCGCAGGCAGTCCACCACGTCGGAGTCATAACCGACGACCGGCATGTCGTAAGGCACGGCGATGACGGTCTTGTAATCCTTCAGCGTGGCGCGCAGCTGGCCGTTCACCCATTCTTCTTCGACCGTGCCGCCGAAGTGAATCTCCACCGCATCCTCAAGGGCGGGTATCTCCCAGGAGTTGCCGTATTCGAGCCAGCTGTCCGGCAGCTCGACCTGCTGCCCGTCGACGATGCGCTGGCGGAAGAGGCCGTATTCGTAGCGAATGGAACAACCCATCGCGGGCAGGTCCAACGTCGCCAGAGAGTCCATGAAGCAGGCGGCGAGGCGGCCCAGGCCGCCGTTGCCCAGCGCGGGCTCCGGCTCTTCCCGCAGCACATCCTCCATCTTGATGCCAAGATCCTTGAAGGCGGCCTTGTAATCCTCCGTTGCGCAGAGGTTGAGCATGTTGTTGTGCAGCCAGCGGCCTGTCAGGAACTCGATAGACAGGTAGTACAGGCGCTTCGCCTTTTCGTTCTTCCGGGCTTCCTTCTCAAAGCGCCACTTCTGCATGATCTGGTCGCGGACGGTCGAAGCGACCGCTTTGTAGACCTGCTTAGGCGTCGCCTCTTCCAGCGAGCAGCCGTCGTAGCGCTGCAGTTTGCCCAGGATGGAAGTCTTGATCGATTCCCTATTATATTCCGGCATGAGCGGCATGTAGGGTTCCTCCTCTTTTTGACCGGCGATGGACGCCGGAATGGATGGTCCGGCAGAATTCGCTTTCGCGCAAGTCCACCGGGCCTAATTTGTGCGTCGCGAATGTCCGCGACGCGCGGACGGGATCCGTCCGCCTGATTGCCCGGCACGTCATCGTCCGGGCGCTGAACGTTCCGCGGTCGGAACGCAATTTACGCACGTTCTATCATACCACAATCCACCAATTCAAGCAATAATATAACCAAATCTTTTCGCCCTATTCCAGCGCTTGTTTCACGTGAAACAATGCGGTCGTGGATGCCGAATTGCGATTTCCCCTTTTCAGCATACTATGCCTCTGCTCTGCAAACGGGAAACGCGGTCTCGATTCATTGTTTCACGTGAAACATCCGCATACCGTCTTGCAATGTTTCACGTGAAACAATACAATACGTACATCGGGTTTACGGAGGGATCGCCATGTGGACGAAGGAACAACAAAGCGCTATCGACGCGCGCGGCAGCAGCCTGCTGGTTGCCGCAGCCGCCGGTTCCGGCAAGACTGCCGTGCTGGTGGAGCGCATCCTCGCGCTCTGCCGCGAGGGCGGTTCCATCGACCGCATGCTGATCGTCACGTTTACCAACGCCGCGGCCGCGGAAATGCGCGCGCGCATCCTCGCCGCGTTCAGCAGCGCCGCAGACGCGGGCGACGAAGCGTTTGGCGCGCAGGCGGCGCTCGTGGAACGCGCAGACATCTGCACGCTTCACAAGTTCTGCATGACGGTCCTCCGGGCACACTTCCAGGCGGCTGGCGTCGATCCCTCCTTCCGTCTTGGAGACGAGAGCGCTGTGCAGCCGCTGCGCGAAGCCGCGCTTGCGGACGCCATCGACGCCTGCTACGAAAGCGGCGACGAGGACTTTCTCGCGCTCTCTGCCCGTATGACGGACGAGGAAATCGCCGCCGCTGCGGATACGCTGTACGACTTTTTGCTCTCACGCAGCGATCCCTGGCCCTGGCTCGACCAGGCAATCGCGGACAACCGCATGAGCGTTGAGGAGGTGGAGCGCTCGCCCGCCGCCGCCGCGCTGCTGGAAGAGGCGCGCGCCCAGCTCGCACAGTGCGAACGACTTTTGAATGCAGAACGCAAGGCAGCGATAGGTTCTCCCGCGCACGAGGCCGTCGCGGAACAGGACGCGCAAATCGTCGGGCAGCTTCAAGCGCACAGCGAAAAGGGCTACGGCCCCCTGCAACGGGCCTATCCCTCCCTCTCCTTCGCGCGTCTGCCCGTCGGCAAGGCCGCGAAGGCGCTGGATGACGACGCCCTCTGCGCCTTCCGCGAGGCGCGGGACGCGCTCAAGGAGATATTGCAAAAGAAGCTTTCCAAGCTGCTCGAATCCTCGCCAGAGGAGGCGGCGCAGGACATGGCCTGCATGGCGCCCGCGCTGTGCGGCCTGCGCACGCTGGTAAAGACCTATCATGCGCTCTTCACAGCGGCGAAGGCTGAACGAAATTTACTGGACTTTCACGATCTGGAGCATAAGGCGCTGCTCGCGCTCTCCGATGACGCGGTATCGCAGTCTCTGCGCGCGCATTACGACGCCATCTTCGTGGATGAATACCAGGATTCCAGTTCTATACAAGAGGCACTGCTCGCGCGCATCGCGCGCGCGGACAACCTTTTCTTTGTCGGCGACGTGAAGCAGAGCATCTATCGCTTCCGCCAGGCCGATCCGGGGCTGTTTCTGCAAAAGTACGCGCGTTTTTCGGACGAGGAAGGCGCGCCAGAGCGGCGAATTGACCTCAACCGCAACTTCCGCTCGCGCAAAAACATCCTCGAAGCGATCAACGCGGTCTTTTCCTATTGCATGCGCTCGAACGTCACCGAGATCGAGTACGACGAAAAAGCCCGCCTTTACCCCGGCCTGACCCACCCCGACAGCGACCCGCCGGTCGAGCTTCACCTCATCACGGAAGAGGACGCCGCGGAAACGGACGAGCCCGAAGACGAAGCGCCGGACGAGGACGCGCCGATCGAAGGCGTCGAGCAGGAGGCCTCGCTCGCCTGCGCGCGCATCAGGTCCCTGCTGGGTACGCCGCTGTGGGATGAAAAGCAGAGCGCCTTCCGACCTGTCACCTACCGCGACTTCGCCATCCTCCTGCGCTCCACCCGGCAGAGCGCCCCAAAGGTCGCGCGCCTGCTGCTTTCACAGGGTATCCCGGCGTTCTGCGATGCGGGCGAAGGCTATTTCGACATGCCGGAGGTGCGCATGATGCTCGACCTCCTGCGCGTCATCGACAACGCCGCGCAGGACGAACCGCTGCTGGCTGTCCTGCGCGGGCCTGCGGTGCGGCTGACGGACGAGGAGCTGGCCGAGGTTCGCATCGCGCAGCCGGAGGGAAGCTACTCCGACGCTGCCCGCGCCTATGCTAAGCAGGAAAACGCCCTCGGCAGGCGGCTTCTTGTGTTCTATGCGTCGCTTTCAAGGTGGCGTATGCTCGCGCGCTATCAGCCGCTTTCGCGCCTGATGCTGGGCCTCATGGACGAAACCGGCCTGTACGCGCGGGCCGGCGCGCTGCCCGGAGGGGCCGGACGGCGGGCCAACCTGCGTCTTCTCGTGCTGCGAGCGGAGGAATACGAATCCACTCAGGGCGGCGGGCTGTACGGCTTCCTGCGCCTTGCGGAGCACCTGCGGCGCAGCGAGGACAGCCGCACCGCCAAGACGCTCGGCGAAGGCGAAGACGTGGTGCGTATCCTGTCCATGCACAAGAGCAAGGGGCTGGAGTACCCCATCGTCATCGCGCTCGGCCTCGGCAAGCGCTTCAACGCCCGGAGCCTGAACGAGCGCATGCTGCTCCACCCGGAGCTGGGTATCGGCGTCAAGTGCATCGACCCGGAGCTTCGCGTCGTGCGCCCCACCCTCATGCAGGCGGCGATTCGCCTGCGGATGCAGCGGGAATCGTTGGCAGAAGAGACGCGCATCCTGTACGTCGCCATGACGCGCGCCCGCGACCGTCTGATCCTCGTGGGCCGGGCAAAGAACGCGCAAAAGCGCTTTGCAAAATGGGCTCAGCCGATGGATGCGCTCTCCGTGCGCGCCATCGCCACGCCGCTGGACATGCTGATGCCTCCCCTGGTTCATGCCGGAGCGGAGCTGCGGGCCTCGCAGACGCTTGAGACGAGCGACGCCGTCTGGCAGCTTTCCATCCACCGCGCGCCGCCTTCTTTGGAGAATGCGGGCGACAGCGCTATAAAGCTTCGCGAGTCCCTGTTTAAGCTGGAAGAGGCGGACGTCCCCCCCGGACCGGTCGCTCGGGCGCTTCGCTGGCGGCCGGATGTGGAGAATGCGGCGGCGCCGCCCGCAAAGACGAGCGTTTCCGCGCTCGTGCGTGCGCCGCACGTAAAAGAGGAGCTGCCTGAAATCGTCAGACGGCCGCTGTACATGGAGCAGCGCGCGTTCAGCGGCGCTCAGCGCGGAACGCTCTTCCATGCCGCCCTGCGCGCCATGGACCTTCCGCGCCTGCGCGCAGCGGGATCAAATGCCCTGACTGAGATCAGGCGCACGCTGGATGCGCTTTGCTCGGACGGCGTCTTCACGCCTGAAGAGCGCAAAGTTCTGCGCGAAAGCGATATTTTTACATTTTTTTCTAGTTCCATTGGGCAGCGGATGCTCCTGTCTCCCCGCGTGGAACGCGAATGGCCCTTCAACTGGCGCAGGGCGGACGACAAAGGGCGCGTCTCGCTCGTGCAGGGCGTCATCGACTGCTGCTTTATCGAAAAAGGAGAATGGGTTCTGCTGGATTATAAGACGGACAGCGCAGAGGACGCGGCACAGGTGCTATCGCGCTACCGCCCGCAGATCACGCTGTACGCGCAGGCGCTCGCGGAGATCACCGGCATCCCGGTGAAAGAGCGCGTGCTCTATCTGACGCAAAAAGGAAAGGCGTATGTCTGTTAAGCGCCCGCATGGCGGAGGATTTGCCCCTCGAACGTCGAATTGATGAAGGAGATCCCCATGAATGAACCACGACGGAGGAGGAACGCTCGATGTCTTGGGCAGACTACCATGTACACAGCGAGCACTCGCCGGACAGCACGGCGGAGCTCGAACTCATCTGCGACGCGGCACTCGCGAAGGATGTACGCGAGTTTTGCGTGACCGACCATATCGATCCCGGCCACCCCATCTGCGATCAGCCGCCCGTCTTCGACGCCTGGCTTGCGGACATTGCGCGCTGCCGGGAAGAATACCCCGGCCTCGTCATCCGCACGGGCCTGGAGATCGGCGACAACGCCGCCCTGCGCGAGGACATTCTTCGCATGATCGATCCCCTGCCGCTCGACTTCCGGCTCCTCTCCCTCCACCTCGTGGACGGGCTGGATCCCTACGACAGCGCCTTCTTCGAGGGACGCACGCAGGAGGAGGCCTATCGCCGCTATGTGGAGGTAAAGCTGGAGAGCGTGCTGCACTTTCGCGATTACGACGCGGTCGCGCACCTGGGCTACTGCGGCAAGTTCGCACCCTATCCGCCTGCCGTCCGCGCCCTGCGCTGGCGGCATGCGCCGGATCACATCGACATGCTGCTGCGCTTCCTGGCGCAAAACGGCAAGGCGCTGGAGATCAACACCTCCGGGCTCAAGCAGACCGACTCCCCCATCCCAGGCTGGGACATCCTGCGCCGCTTCGCAGAACTGGGCGGGGAGTTCGTGACGCTCGGTTCGGACGCGCACGCGCCGGAATATTTGGCCTATCGCTTCGACGACGCCCGCCGTATTGCCGTCTCCGCCGGGCTGAAGTGGGGCGTCACCTTCAAAAACCGCAAACCGACCCCCTATAAACTGGAGGAGTGATCGATGCGTAACAGCCGCAAGCGCCGTCTTCGCTATACAAACGAGGCCTCCATGCTGTGCCTCTCCCTGCTCAGCGCGGTGTCCGCCATCATCACCTGCGTCGCAGCCGTGCGCGGCTATCCGCGTCTCGGATGGCTCGTATGCATCACGCTGCTGCTGCTGTTCTTGAGCGCGGTCAACCGCCTGCGCATCCGTGCGGCGATCAAGACGCTAAAAAACGCGCACGCGGTGCGCAGGGTATCCCGGCGGGACAGGGGGAA
Organism: Beduinella massiliensis; assembly: GCF_900199405.1. Taxonomy (NCBI): domain Bacteria; kingdom Bacillati; phylum Bacillota; class Clostridia; order Eubacteriales; family Beduinellaceae; genus Beduinella; species Beduinella massiliensis. The sequence goes on along the minus strand of NZ_LT963430.1, from coordinate 82,587 downwards.
GATCGTGGAATTTCCGGGCAAGGAAAGCGGCCGCGACAGGTGATCCCTACTTAGCTTTCTTCAAAGACCTTTCGCCACGCAGGTGTGCGAAGGGTCTTTTTTGTTTCGGGCCGTCCTTGCACATGATCTGATTCTCTCTATGTTGTCAATAGACAAGCTCTGTCTGCCTCAGGGGTCTTTTTCCCTATTTTTTGCTTGACTTGTGCAAAACAAGCCTCTATGATTTAGATGAAATGCGAAAAAAGTTTGGATGGAGGCAAGACATGAGGAAAAAGGTGACGGTACGATTCCAGATGTTCGCGACCTTGATGGCACTCTTTTTGATACCCACCTTTCTGTTTTGCCTGTTGGGCTATCACTGGGCGCGCATAAATATTGTCAAAAATGCGAAATCGACCTATCAGGCGGCCATGCAGAACACCGCTGAACGGCTGGAACGGGACATTGAGAACCGGAAGAACATCGTAACCCTCTTTAACAAGACGCTGCTGCTGCGAAAGCTGACGTACATGCAGGGTGAGACGGTGGACTACAGCCGGGTAAACGTGGATGACCTGCACGAATACAAGACCCAGCTCGTCTTTCACTGCGCGGGCAGTCCGATCTTTGATGAAATCGCCGTCTGCTTCCCGAAAAAGAACCTGGTCATCTCTTCCTTAGGACTCTGGAATCTCGATTGGTTCCTTCAGGACGAGTTTCACGTACAGGACGTCACCTCTGCGCAGTGGAAGGAGCTCTTTCGCGCGGGCGGCACGCTGTATGGAAAAAAGGTCCTTAACTTTGGCTACGCGAAGCAAGGCGTCGTCTGGGTGCAGCCGGGTGAAAACGGAACGCAGGGCGAACCGCTGATGACGGTGATCTTCTTTGCCGGTGCCGACACGCTGAAAGGGTATTTGGAGGATTTGGCGCTCTTTCCCGGCACTTCGGCGGCTCTCCTCGCGCCGGATGGGACACTTATTCAGGCACTCGAAGGCAACCTGCGGCGGGATGAGCTGCTCTCCGCCTGCCTGGAATGTTCTGAGGACGGCAAGGTCTTCCCGCTTGCGGGTGCGCCGTACGAACTGCTCCGGCTTCGCAGCGCTCCCTCCGGGTTCACGCTGTGCGCCCTGCTGCCGCGCGACGCGCTTTACGGCGAAGTACACGGCCTGATGTTTGCCATGGGTCTGATCCTGCTTGCGATGACCGCTATCGGACTGGCACTCTCCTGGGAACTCGCTGCGATCAACTACCGTCCCATGGAGCGTCTGCTCGCCACGCTTGGCGCGCGCTTTACCCGCGGCGCACCCACCCGCCAGGACATGGAAGGCGTGGAAAAGAAACTGCTGGACATCCTGCGCGAGCAGGAGAACCTGCAAAGCAGAATGGCGGAAAGCCGGGACATGCTGCAATACGCAGCGCTTTCGCACCTTCTGGAGGGGGACACGTCGTTTGGCTCTCTGTCTAAGGGGATGGCGCTGGAGCTGCTGGACCTGCCCATGCCTTACGACCGGTTTGCCGTCGCCGTATTGGTGAACGTCTCCGATCCCGCCAAGGTGCCCGACCGCCTTTCCGCGCTGCAGGAAGGGCGCGCGATCAAGTTTTACCCGCTCAGGCAGCGGGATCAATTCGTCGTGGTTCTGAATTGGCAGGGGGAATCGCTGGACGGGTTCGTCTACCATGCACTTGGATCCCTGTGCGCCTGCGCGTGCTTTTCCCGGGTTTGCGAGGGCGCGGACATGCTCGCGGAGGCGATGCGGGAAGCGCGGGAAGCTATGCTTCTGCGTCCGCTGGAGTCCTCTATCTGCTTCTATCAGGAAAACCGGCAGCCCGGGACGCTGTACTATCCGCCGGAGCTCGAAAAGGCGCTGCTCTCCGCGCTCCGTGAAGGAAATGCGGAAAAGACGCTCTCGCTGCTTGACGAGCTGCTCCAGATGAACCGTCGTGCCGACACGCGGGGCAAACTGCTCGTCGCCGTGGAATGGACAGCGATCAAGACGGACGACGGCAAGGGCTATCTTTCTCGCAGGCTCAAGGGACTTCCGCCTCAGGCTGCCATCGAGGCCCGCGTGGCCGGGACGCGCGAACTCCTAAAGCAGGCGGCCGCGTACCATCGGGAGCGCATCGAGCAGACGAAGAGCGCTTTCGCGGAGGAGATGCTTTCCCTGATCGACGAGCACATCACGGACGAACAGCTCAGCCTCAGCGTCCTCGCGGGCCGTCTTGGCGTCACGCCTACCTACCTGAGTCGTTACTTTAAGGAACAGTTCCACATGGGATATCTCGATTACGTCAACAAGAAGCGCATCCTGCTGGCTAAACGGATGTTAAACGAGACGCACCTGAGCATCAGGGAGGTCGCCGTCGCCTCCGGCTTCGGCAACGACGCGACGTTCCGCCGGGTATTTAAAAAGTACGAGGGCATGGCGCCGAGCCATGCGCAGCAGTCGGAAATCGGGGAAAAACCATAAGAAAACGACTTCGCGCAATTTTTGGACGCTCTGCCGTGCGTTTAAAAGGTCGATTTTTGTGCGCATTGCAATAACAAATACATTTACATGTGTGTTCTTCATCCTATAATAAGCGCAGAGCATGTGGAACGGCGCGCAGTTCCGCATGAAGTGGAAACCGGACCCCAACCACGAAAAAGGAGAGATCCACATGAAAAAGGAATTGTGTCTGTTCCTCGCGCTGCTGCTCTTCCTGCCTTCCTTATCGCTCGCGGCCAACGAACCCATCGAGCTGCCGATCGGCGACTACGATACGGATAAGCTGACGGTGGCGGTTTACGACAACTACTACGCGGCCGCCAGCTATGCGGATCCCCTGCCCGTGCTGGAGTGGGTGGAAAAACGTACGGGCATCCAGATCGACTGGGATGTGACGGTGCCCAGCCAATACGACGAGATCATGCGCGTGCGCCTGGCGGCCGGGCAGGACCTGCCGGACATCGTGCAGGTGCCGGGCGGGCTAAAGGAAGTGTACAAGTATGCCCAGCAGGGAATCCTCCTCCCGCTGGACGATCTCATCCGCGAATACGCGCCCAACCTCGCCAAGCTGATCTGGGAGGACATGCCGGAACTGGGGCGCATCTACACCGCCCCGGACGGCCACATCTACCATATCGCCCAGAACTACGACGGCGGCAACAAGGTAGAGGTCAAGGGGCTGCTCCTGCGCACCGACTGGCTGGACACCCTGGGGCTCGAACAGCCGGTGACGGCGGACGACTGGTATCATGTGCTCAAGGCCTTTAAAGAGGGCGATCCCAACGGCAACGGCCTGGCCGACGAGATCCCGATGACCGCGTTCAGCACCGGCAACGGCCTGGAGGAATACGGCTATCTCGCCACCGCATTCAACCTGGCGGCGCCCGTCACCAAGTACATCGACGTGGATGGGGTGGCCGTCAACCAATACGAGCAGCCCGGCTTCAAGGACTTCCTCTCCTTCCTCAACAAGCTCTACAGCGAAGGATTGCTCGACCCGCAGTACTCCACCGGAGACGAAGCGAAGCTGGACGCAATGTGCGCAAAGGACATCGTGGGGGCGAGCGCGCATTACGCCACGAAGACGGATCTCTGGGCGGGCACCGCGGCCAAGGCGGGCAATCCCAACAGCGCAAAGGCGGAGTACCATCTCATGCTCTCTCCGGCCAATCCGGACGGCAGCATCCGCATCATCAGCCGCGCGCTCACAGGCTTCTGCTACGGCATCACGCGTGATTGCAAGGACCCGATCAAGGCCATCAAGTGGCTCGACTACATCTACGGCTCCGACGAGGGACGCGATACGCTGCTGTACGGTCTGGAGGGGCTGACCTACACGCTGGACGCTGACGGAAACAAGGTCTGGATGGACAACATCGCAAACAATCCCGACGGCCTGAGCATCGCCACCGCGCTGCGCTCCGTCGGCGCGTTCCCGGCGCAGTTTACAAACCGCACGGTCGAATTTTATAAGATGATCGTCTCCAAGTCCGCCGCCGAAGAGGGGGAAATCTTGCAGAAATATATGATCCAGCCTTTCCCGCAGGTGATGGGCCTAGAGGACGAACTGGACCGTATCGCGTCTCTGAATGCGGACATCGAAACCTATGAAAACGAGATGATTCAAAAATTCGTCATGGGGCAGGTGCCGCTGACGGAATTCGATACCTTCATTCAAACGGTCAAGGCCATGGGCGGAGACGAGCTGACGCAGATCTATCAGGATCAGTTGGATCGTTATTATCAGAAGTAATCTCCAGCGCACGGCGGGGAGCGGAGCTTCCCGCCGCGCGCCGACAGAAACGAGGCGGCCCGCATGGTTACGACAAAACCGATTCGCAAAACGAGCCTACGGCACAAGTGCAGGCAGAGCAAATACCTGCTGCTACTCGCGCTTCCCGGCATCGTCTACTACTTCCTGTTTCATTACGCCCCCATGTACGGGGTCATCATCGCCTTTAAGAACTACAAGGGTGGCGCCAGCATGATGCAGGCGCCTTGGGTCGGCCTGAAGTGGTTCGAGGAATTTTTCGGTTCCATTTACTTTGGACGGCTGCTGCGCAATACGCTGCTCATCAGCCTGTATAACCTCGTCTTCGGCTTCCCGCTGCCCATTTTGTTTGCGCTCGTCCTCCACGAGACACAAAACCGGATGTTCAAACGCGTCGTGCAGACGGTTTCGTACCTGCCGCACTTCATCTCGGTCGTCGTGGTCGTGGGCATGCTGCAAACCATGCTCTCCACGACCGACGGCGTCGTCAACAACCTGATCCGTGCAAGCGGGGGCAACGTCATCAACTTCTTCGGATCCAATCAATGGTTCCGTCCGCTGTACGTCGGATCGGGCATCTGGCAAAGCTTTGGATGGAATTCCATCATCTACCTTGCCGCCCTCACGAACGCGGATCCGACGCTGTACGAGGCGGCGCGCATCGACGGCGCGAACCGCTGGCAGCAGACGCTTCACGTCTCCCTCCCCTGCATCCTGCCTACGATGGTCATCCTGCTCATCATGCAGCTCGGCCGTACGATGTCCGTCGGCTACGAGAAGATCATCCTGATGTACCAGCCCGCCACATACGAGGTAGCCGACGTCATCTCCACCTACGTCTACAGACGGGGCATTGTAAACGGCCAGTTCAGCTTCGCGACGGCGGTAGGCCTTTTCAATTCGCTCATCAATATGGTGCTGCTGGTGTCGGTCAATGCCGTCAGCCGCCGCTTGGGCGACGTCAGCTTATGGTAAGGAGGGCTGCGCATTGAAAACCGTAAAACTCAGGCGTGCGCCGGGCGCGGTGCTGGGCGACGTGCTGATCTATGGCGTCGGCATTCTGGCCGTCATCGTCACGCTCGTGCCGTTCCTTCACGTGATCGCCATGTCGATGAGCGATCCGCTGCTCGTGGCCAGGCAGGAAGTCTTCCTCCTGCCCAAGCAGATCCAGTGGGACGCCTATCGATTGGTGCTGGAAAACAAGGTGTTCTGGAGCAACTACGGCAACACGATCTGGATCGTCTTCTTCGGTACGGCGGTCAACATCGCACTGACCGTCGCGCTGGCCTACGCGCTGTCGCGAAGAGAGTTTTTTCTGCGCCGCACGCTCATGATCCTTGTGACGTTCACCATGTTCTTTTCCGGCGGGCTCATCCCCCTCTTCCTCATGGTGAGCAGGCTGGGCCTCTACAACTCCCGCTGGGCGGTCATCCTGCCCTACGCCATCTCCACCTACAACCTGATCGTCTGCCGCTCCTTTTTTGAAGGGATTCCGGAGAGCCTGATGGAATCGGCCAGGCTGGACGGCGCAAACGACCTGCGCATTCTTTTTTCCATCGTTCTGCCGCTGTCGGGAGCAATCGTCGCGGTGCTCGTCCTCTTCTACGCGGTAGGCCATTGGAACAGCTATTTTCCCGCGATGCTCTTCATCTCCAAACCCGCCCTGCAGCCGGTTCAGGTATACCTCATTCGTGTGCTCATTCAAAACTCCGAGGCGCTCGCTGAGGAAGGTTCGGCCGGTTACTCGCGCGCGCTGGTGGTGGAACAGCTCAAGTACGCGGTCATCATCGTGACCATCCTGCCCATCGTCGTGCTCTATCCGTTCCTGCAAAAGTATTTTGTACAGGGCGTCATGATCGGCGCCATCAAGGGATGACATGCTTGCCGCCCTGAAAGGATGATTCGTATGGAAGACAGACCTTTTCTCCGCGTTCTGGGCTCCGCCGACTGGCTACAGTCGCCCGGCAACGACGGTTCCTGCTACTCCCTCAGCGACCGTATCTTGATCGACACGGGCAGCGCCGCCGGCCTGACCCTGATCGACGAAGGAATCGATCCGGTGCAGCTCGACACCATCTGCTTTACCCACATGCACGCGGATCACTGCATCGGTCTGCTCCAGCTCCTGCTGTACTGGCGCATCAAGCGCTGTTCTTTGGAGGAGCTGACGATCGCCGGGCCCGCGCCCAGCGTGCGCATGCAATTCCAGCGGGCCTTTGAATACGTGTTCCACGACGCGCACGATGTGACGCAGGAGCTGCGGGGCATGCCGCGCATTTTAGAGCTCCACGACGGCGATTCGTTCAGCACGCCGCAGTACGACGTACAGGTCATCGATTCCGATCATGCCTGCCCCGGCCTGTGTTATCGTTTCACCCACAAAGGCACGGAACACTCGGCCTGCTTTTCCGGCGACACGCGCTATCGCGAGGCGTTCGGCTCTTTCTTCTCGGACGCCGAACTGCTCGTGTACGAAGCCTCCTTTGGCGCGGGACCCATTGCGCCGGAATCAAATGCGGTCTGTAAGCATTCCAGCGCACAGGAAGCGGCGCGCGTGGCGCGCGAAGCCGGTGCGAAACGCCTTTTATTGACGCATACGTATGAGCCCAAGCGCGAAGCGGCCCTGGCAGCCGCGCGCGCGCAGCTCTCCATCCCCGTAGACTGGGCGATGCCGCGGACGGTATTTCCGTTTTAGTTTTAAAAGAAGTACCCCTCTTTGCGGCAGAGCTTGTGAAGCAGCCAACGTTTTGTGTTCTGCCGGCTCGTTCACCTGCCTGTCAGGTCTGAAAACGGGGACAAGCCGCCCATGGGCTGCCATTCCTCCCCGATGAGAGGGTCGAAAAAAGCCCTCTCCATTTCCATGCAAAACGCCGTTCCAGGACGAAAAGTCCCGGAACGGCGTTCTTAATCTCAGGCTTCATCGTATGAAGTACCCGCGCGCTTTGTAATCACAGCGTTTCGCATACCGCGAAGATGTCCTGAAAGCCCTGCGGCAATTCGCCCGACACCACGTACTGCGCGTAGTTCAGGTCGTGATCCGCGCCCGGATAGATGTGAACCGTCAGGTTTTCCTTGCCAAGCGATTGGAACGTCTCCTGCACGTCCAGCACGCCCTGCACGTCCACGTTCGCGTCACAATCGCCGTGGAAGATGTGAATCGGAAGGTCGAGCGTCGGCAGCACCTCGCTGTTCGGCGAAAGCTTGCGATGGTCGGCGAACCACGCCCCGGTCAGGTGCACGGAATAATTCTGCGCCAGCCACTCGTCGTCCCCCCGCTCGATGGCGTCGAAGAGCGCCTCACGGCTGGGCTTCAGCAGGATCGAAAAATCCGCTGCAGTCAGCTTTCCGTCCTGATCTGCGTCCACGTCGCTGAAAGCGGCGCCGCCCAGGACTGCCGACACACCATATCGGTCTTCTTCAAACTCCTCCTTCGATACGGCCCCATCGCCGTCGTAATCAAAATACTGACGGTAAAAGACCATGCTGGAGCCGCCCGTCTGCTGCCAGTTCAGCACGTCCTCCATGCGCTCGTTCATGTAGCCCGCCAGCAGCAGCCCGTCTACGGGCACCTGTTCCCGCTGGGCGACCAGAGGCGCGATGGCTGTGCCCTCGCTCCAACCGAGCAAATAAACCCTGGCGTCCTTCAGGCGCGCGTCCGCCTTGAGCGCGGTGACCGCCGATTCGACATCCCGCACCGTATTGGAGGGGATGTACGTCTTATAGGCCTCCTCATCGATCTCCGCGTAAAGCGGAGGCGTCTCGCCCGGCGTCACGCCGCGCGTGCTCATCCGAAAAAAAGCGATGCCCCGCTGCGTCAGCTGCTCGGCAAACACGTCGTAGTAGTTAAACTCGATCTCGCCCATCAGACGATGGTTGTCGTAGGTGTTCGGGCCGGAGCCGTTTACGAACAAAACGAGCTTGTCTGCCGAACCCGATGCGGGAAGGTCGAGCTTTCCCTGCAGCGCATAGCCGTCGTAGGCCTCAATCTCCATCAGCTCGGTCACGCGCGCCTCCTGCGCCATCTCCGCCTGCGCCGACGCGAGCGATATTCCCAGCAGCATCGACAGCAGAAGCACGGATAACATTCTTTTCATTGAATTTCCCCCTCATAATGTCTTATCAAGGCGCCTGCAAAGCAGCACCGTCATCAGGTGGTACACGCAGAAGACGCCCACGCAAAGGCCTGTCAGCCACAGGGGTGCGTCCTGCCAGATCAGCACATAGGCGATTCCCATCACGAGCCAGCAGACGATGTCCCCCGCCTTTGCCTTGGCGCGCTCGCGGATCATGACGCTGCGCTCGTCCGCGTATTCGATGTGTTCCCGACGCGTCTGCTCCGGATGCCGCCTTTCCTCCCGCTTGAAAAAAAGGCTTACGCCGCTGCCTGCGGAGAGACTGACGCCCGCTGCCAGCAGCACGGCCTCCACACCCTTCGCGACCGCGCCGCGCAGGAAGAAAAACGCGCACATCAGCGCGAGCCCCGCGGTGAGTCCCGCCACGTAATAAGACGTTTTCTTCAACATGTTCCTTCCTCCTCATACAGAAATATTTCCTCGATCGGCTTGTCGAAGTAGCGCGCGATGCGGAATGCCAGCAGAATCGACGGGTTGTATCGGCCGTTCTCCAGCGAACTGATCGTCTGGCGCGACACCTCCAGCGCAGCCGCCAGCTCCTCCTGACGGACCCCCTTTTCTTTCCTGATTTGCTCTACGCAGTTCTTCATCTGCTCCCTCCTTTTATGTAAAGTTTGCTTTACATTACTTGCATCATAGCAGCATCGCGACGAAATGTCAAGCGTACTTTACGTCAAATACAAAAAACCGGTCCTTCCGAAGAAGGACCGGCTGAACTGCGCGCCCTGTGCTCAGACGACGCCCTGTGCCATCATCGCTTCGGCCACCTTCATGAAGCCCGCGATGTTTGCGCCCATGACGTAATTGCCGGGCATGCCGTACTCCTTGGCGGCGTTGTCCGCCATGTGAAAGATACGGACCATGATGCCCTTCAGCTTTGCGTCTACCTCATCAAACGTCCAGGAGAGACGCTGGCTGTTCTGGCTCATTTCAAGTGCGCTCGTCGCGACGCCGCCCGCGTTTGCCGCCTTGCCCGGCGCGAACAGAACGCCCGCCTGCCGCAGGGCATCCGTCGCTTCGATGGTGGTGGGCATGTTTGCGCCCTCTCCCACGGCGACAACGCCGTTCGCGATCAGCGCCTTCGCGCCCTCCAGATCCAGCTCGTTCTGCGTCGCGCAGGGCAGCGCAATCTGGCAGGGAACCGTCCAGATGCCGCGGCAGCCCTCGACATAGCGCGCATCCTTCTTTTCCTGAACGTATTCGCGGATACGGCCGCGCCGCACCTCCTTGATTTCCTTTATGAGCGCGAGATCCACACCCTTGTCGTCGTAGATGTAGCCGTTGGAATCGCTCATCGCGACGACCTTGCCGCCCATCGCGGAAATCTTCTCCGCCGCGTAGATCGCTACGTTGCCGGAGCCGGAGACGACGACCGTCTTGCCCGCCACCTCGTGACCGTTTTCGCGCAGCATCTCCTCCACCAGGTAACACAGGCCGAAGCCCGTCGCCTCCTTGCGCGCGAGCGATCCGCCGTAGGTGAGCCCCTTGCCCGTGAGCACGCCCTCGTATCTGCCGGTAATGCGCTTGTACTGGCCGTACAGGTAGCCGATCTCCCGCGCGCCCGTACCGATGTCGCCCGCGGGCACATCCACGTCCGCGCCGATATGACGGTACAGCTCCGTCATAAAGCTCTGGCAGAAAGCCATGACCTCGCGGTCGCTCTTGCCCTTGGGATCGAAGTCGCTGCCGCCCTTGCCGCCGCCAATAGGCAGGCCGGTCAGGGAATTTTTGAGTACCTGCTCAAAGCCGAGGAACTTGATGACGCCCAGGTTGACCGAGGGATGCAGGCGGAGGCCGCCCTTGTAGGGGCCGATCGCGCTGTTGAACTGCACGCGGTAGCCGCGGTTGACCTGCACCCTGCCCGCGTCGTCCACCCACGGCACGCGGAACATCACCACGCGCTCCGGCTCGACAAAGCGCTCGAGCAGCCCCGCCGCCTCGAACTCAGGATGGCGTTCAAAAACGGGCGCGAGGGATTCAAGGATTTCCGTAGCAGCCTGGTGAAATTCCGGCTCGCCGGGGTTGCGGCGCTTCAGCGTTTCCAGGACGCCCTGTACATAGGTGGACATGATGAATCGCTCCCTTCATGATGCAGGTCCAATGAAAAGGCGCGGCCGCAAGGCCGCGCCCAGACAGGCATTATCCTTTGCCATTGCTCTTTCCGCTTCAGTATACAACAGCAAAGGCAAAAATGCAAACAGAAAATCCTAATTGTGCAATTTTTTCTCATATCCTGCATTTTGTAACCCGAATCTGCATATGATTCTGCGTTTTTTCTCGTTTTCCGTCTTTTTCAGAAAATAGGCTTATGCATTTTCCATCCTGCCCGGATAGGAAAGCATAAGATCGCCCTCGCATTCCAGCTTGATGCGCCCTGCGCTGGCCGGGATAAAGACGCTGTCGCCCGCCTTGAATTTGATCGTGCAGCCTTCCTCCGTGAGGTACCCGTCGCAAAGCGCCGTCAGCAGGCGGAATCGCTTTGGCATGACCTCAAGGGGCATGCTTCCCTTGACGCTCAGGCGCTCGAGCACGAAGTTTTTGTCCTCGATATAACGAACGCGCGTGCCGCCCATGGCGCGCAGGCGTTCGCCCTTGCAGGGCTCCAGGTGCAGGAAAACGTCCGTCACGTCCAACCCTTTTTTGACGTGCAGCTCCCGCGGGTTGCCGTCCTTGTCGAGCCTTCCCCAGTCCCAGAAGCGATAGGTCACGTCGCTGGATTGCTGAATTTCCAGGAGGAGAATGTCCTCGCCGATAGCGTGCACCATGCCGGCGGGGATGTACACCACGTCGCCCGGGCGCACGTTCAGATAGCGCAGGCAGTCCTCCACCGCCTTGCCGCCCTCCTCGCACGCTGCGGCGAGGTCCTCCTTCGTGACGCCCTCGCGGATGCCGTAGACGATCTGCGCATCCTCCTTGCAGCTTAAAATCACCCACGCCTCCGTCTTTCCGAGCTTTCCTCCCTCGTTTGTGCGCGCGTAGTCGTCGCCCGGGTGTACCTGTACGGAAAGGCGCTCCCGCGCGCTGATGAGCTTGAGCAGCAGCGGAAACTCCTCTCCCACCTCCGTCCCGCGCGCGTCCTCGCCTCCCTGTGCGAGTACCTGCGAAAGCGTTCTGCCGTCCGGGGTGCGGCTCTCCAGGCCGGGAAGCACGGATACCTCCAGGCTCTCGCCCGTGCGCTCGTTTGGAATGTCCTTGCCAAATACGTCCCTGAGAGCGCTGCCGCCCCAGGGCGTCATCGCGCCGAAGCGATAGGCCGGCGTCATCTTAATCGGATGCATGAAAAGACCCCCTTCTGCTTTTGTCTTTTTTCTTATGATACCTTCTTTAAGGCCGCATTGCAAGATTGGTCTTTCGCGCATTCATCTATTGGCGCCGGAATTTGTTTAAAAGGATGAAAAAACGGCGAAGCATGCGGGGCACAATCACGAATCGAAAGAAAAACTGTGGCACCATAAACAAACACATGCTATAATAAAAATGGTGGACTTGGCTTTTCATGACGGGGGGTGTTTCATTTGCAAGGCGATTTAAACGAAAGTGCCGTCTGCGGGGACTTCATCGTCGTCAAAGCGCTTGAAAACGGCGTCACCATCATCGGTATGACGCGCGGACGCGACACGCGTCTGCATCACACCGAACGGCTCGACGCGGGCGAAGTCATGGTCGCGCAGTTTACCGACAATACATCGGCCGTCAAGGTTCGCGGCAAGGCGGAGATTCTCACCCGCCACGGCTGTATCCGCTCCGGCCTGGATTGACGGGAGGCGTTCATATGTGGGTCGTCATTCACATGATTAAGGGCAAGGAAGCAGCCGACCGAATCAGCGACAGACTCAAGGACGAAAATATTTTCGTGCGCATGCGCCCCGTTTACAAAGCCATGCCGCCAGAGGAAAACTATTTTGAGCTTCAGGTTCTCAAGTCCGAGCTGCAAGAAGCCCGGGAGATTCTCATGGAGCTTGGGTTGTAATGAAAAAATGACTAAATTGAGAAAGAGGCATCGTCTATGCGTCGAATTGGCGTCCTGACCTCCGGCGGCGACTCGCCGGGAATGAACGCTGCGGTCATGTCCATCGCCCGCAGCGCGTCTTACTACGGCATCACCCTGATTGGTGTCAAGCGGGGCTATAACGGCCTGCTGTGCAAGAGCCAGCGTATTGAAGACGACATGGTCGAACTCGACCTGGATACGGTGCTGGACATCGCGGATCAGCCCGGCACCTACCTGCGCACGGCGCGATGCGTCGAGTTCAAGCAGCCAGAGGTACGCGCGCACGCGGTGGCAAACCTACACGAGATGGGCGTCGAAGGACTCGTGGTCATCGGCGGCGACGGCAGCTATCAGGGCGCGATGCGTCTGAGCGAGCTAGGCATTCCCACCATCGGCATTCCCGGCACGATCGACAACGACCTCGCGTACACCGAAATGACGCTCGGCTACGACACCGCCGTCAACTCCTGCGTGTCCGACATCCGCGCGATCCGCGCGACCAGCCGCTCGCACGACCGTCCTGCGGTCATCGAGGTCATGGGCCGCCACTGCGGAGACATCGCGCTCAAATCCGCGGCCTCCACCGGTGCGGAAATCGTCGTGGTGCCGGAGGTGCCGTGGTCGATCGATCAGGTGGCGGACCGTCTCAACGCGCTCATCGCACGCGGCAACAACCGCGTCTCCGTCGTGGTGGCGGAGGGCGCCTGGGATTCCATGGAGCCCTTCGACGTCTACGGCTTCCTGACCAGCCACGGCAAGCAGTGCTACCCGGGCGAAGGTATCTCGTCCCTGCGGCTGGCCTCCATCCTCAAGCGCAAGTGCGGCATGGTCGAGGCGCGCGCTACGGTGCTGGGCTACACCCAGCGCGGCCAGCAGCCCTCCGCCTACGACTCGTCCTTCGCGTTCGAGGCGGGCAACCTGGCCGTCAAGCTGCTGAACAACGGCATCAGCAATCAGGTGCTCGGCATCAAGGACGGGCGCATCTTCCATATGCCCATCGCGGAAGCGCTTCGCTGCAAGCGTCCGTTCAATATGGAGCTGTACAATCTCGTCAACAGCCTGTAAGAAAGGCCTATCAAGCCCTCCGCGCGAGCGGACGGGCCTTTTTTTGATCGCTTGACAAAAGAATGAAAGTATACTACCGTAGGATAAAAAGAAACCTGAAACGGAGAGGATTCCATGTCCATACGCTGCGCTGCCAAGGCGCTCGTCATCAGCGAAGGCAGGGTTCTGTTGAATCGCTGTCAGGATCCGGAGGGCCATGTTTATTATGACCTGCCCGGCGGCGGCCAGCAGCCCTACGAAACCATGGAGGACGCCGTCAAACGCGAAGTGCTCGAAGAGACGGGCTATCCCATTGCAATCGATCGTTTCGCGGCGCTTGCAGAAGAAATCTACGAAGACGACGCACTTCGCAAGCAATTCCCCGATTATACGCACAGAATTTATCACGTTTTTCTTGCGCATCTGCTCGATTCTCCCAGACGTGACCCGACAGAAACAGACCGGAACCAGAAAGCGAGCGAGTGGCACACGCTGGAGGAAGCCTCTTCCCTGCCCGTCCTCTATCCCCGCGGCATCGGAACCCTGCTGTCCGGCGTGCCAGAAGTCCCCGTGTATCTCGGTACCTGCTTTATCGAATAAAGGAGTGTTTCAATGCCGACGCCGCTTCATAAAAATCAGCTGCTCGACCTGACCGTGGAGGGCTATGGCATGGATGCCCAAGGCGTCTGCCGCGCCGACGGGTTTACGGTGTTTGTGCCCGGCGCGATAGACGGAGAACGGGTACGCGTGCGCATTGTCAAGGTCGAACGCCGCTATGCCTTTGGGCGCGTGGAAGAAGTCCTCTCGCCTTCTCCCGCGCGCGCAGAGCCTCCTTGCCCCATTTACCGCCGCTGCGGGGGCTGCGCCGCACAGCACATGCGCTATGAGGAAACCCTTCTTTACAAGCAGCGCCAGGTGCAGGATTGCCTTTCCCGCATCGGCGGACTTTCTATCGAAGTCCCCCCTGTTCTGGGCATGGAGGATCCCTGGCATTACCGCAACAAGGGCGCTTACCCTGTCGGGGGCACTTCCTCCGCTCCCCGGATCGGGTTCTTTGCGCCGCGCAGCCATGATCTCGTCGATTTACCGCAGATGGGCTGCGCCATTCAGCGCGGGGAGGCCAATGCCGCTGTCGGAGCTGTAAAGGAATGGATGAAAAAAAGCGGCGCGGAGCCCTACGATGAAACTTTGCATAAGGGACTCGTCCGCCACGTCATGGCACGCGTCGCCCGCACAGGGGAAACGATGGTGGTGCTCGCGGTAAACGGCGAAGGCGTGCCCCATCCCGATGCGCTCGTAAAGGCGCTTCAAGAGGCCGTTCCCACGCTCACGGGCGTAATGCTCAGCGTCAACACAGCGCGAACGAACGTCATCCTCGGAAAGCGCCTCGTCACGCTCTGGGGGGCAGATTCGATGATCGACACGCTCTGCGGCCTGCGCTTTCGCGTGTCTCCCCTCTCCTTCTTCCAGGTCAATCCCGATCAGACGGAAAAGCTTTACGGCCTCGCGCTCGAATTTGCGGAACTCACGGGCTCTCAGACCGTGGTGGACGCCTACTGCGGCGCGGGCACGATTTCGCTGCTGCTCGCCCGCGCAGCCAGGCGCGTCATCGGCATCGAGATCGTGCCGGAGGCCATCGCGGACGCGAAGGAAAACGCCGCGCGAAACGGCATTGAAAACGCGGATTTCCTCGTGGGCGCGTCGGAGGAGGTGCTTCCGCGCCTCGTAAGGGAGGGACTTACCCCGGACGTGGTCGTCGTCGATCCGCCGCGCAAGGGCTGCGAAGAGGCGGTTCTGCGCGCTATCGCCGAGTCCGCTCCCCGCCGCGTGGTCTACGTGTCCTGCAACCCCGCCACGCTCGCGCGCGACGCAGGCTTGCTGTCCTCCCTCGGTTACGACCCCACTCGCATCCAGTGCGTGGACATGTTCTGCTGGACGGGCGCGGTCGAAAGCGTGATGTGCTTTGAGCGCAGAATCTAAGCGCGTATACGCCGATGATACGCATATGCAGATAAAAAAGCCCGAAGGACGGCGCACCGGCGGAAAAGCTGCCTGTACGCGGTCCTTTTCATTTTCATCAGCCTTTTTGAAAACCTTTCTCTTCACCGTGCGTGAGACGCTCTCCGATTTCTTCAAATTGGTTAGCTTGTATTTTTCCATATTCGCCTTATCCTCCCGAAGAGGCACGCCCCCCGCTGCGCCTTGCTGCAATTCTTCAGCCAATCGCACGTCAGCAAGCTCTGTGCAACATCCGCACTCAGTTTCACCTGCATCTTTCTCTTCATCCTTAAATCAACGCATTAAACCTCGCGCTTTCTGGTTCCTGCTATGCAAAATTACCGGCAGCCCCGTCAGGAGCCGCCGGCGATTGCGCTGCGCAGAAATTGGAATCTTTTTTTATTCAGCCTCCGCGATGGTGAAGTTGTCGATCACGCGGCCGATATAACCGATGCCGTTGTCTTCCACGCTGGCCTGGATGCCGCGTGCGGTGACGCCCTCATCGCCTACATGTACCAGCATGTAGGAGCGGAAATTATTTTCCTCCACCACCGGCAGGTTGCCGGAAAAATGGTAGGCATCTCCGGTTCCACGGTAATTGTTTCCGATTGAGGCCGCTTCGATGTAGTTGACGCCGTTAATCTGATACCGCTCGTATACGTGGCTATGGCCAAAGTTCACCGCGTCTACACCGTAGGTCTCGTAAATCGGGCGCAGCACATCCCAACAGTAGTCCCCATCGGGATAGATTGCCTTGGTGGAATCCTTAGGATCCGCAATCGCCTGAGAAACCGGGAAGTAACCGTCCTCGCCGCGATTGAGCATATGCCAATGCATGACGGTCCACTTGTACTTTGCATCAGTATTCTTCAAGTCGTCAACCAGCCACTGGACCTGTGCGCTGTCGGGAGAAATATCATCCTTCGTGATCCAGCCAGGGAACTCAAAGCCATCCCAGGACTGCCAACGACTCACAGAAATCGAGCTGATGTGCAGGTCGCCGTAGTCAGCGCTGTACCATCGGGTGCCGTTCACGGTATAATCCTGTTCCGGATAGAGTGGACGGAAGATCTGCATGTAGATGGCCCAGCTCCACATATCGTCATTCTGCGCCATCTCCTTGTCGGTGAACACGCGCTGGTCGTCCACCTCATGGTTGCCGGGGCAAGGGAAGATGGGCATATACTGTGCCAGATGGCAGTTGTCGCTGGTTTGCTGAAGGCATCCAAAGAAGGTACGGTCAGATTCACCCTCGGCCTGAAAGCATCCCTCGACGTTGAACCATTCGCCGGCCTTCCACGGGGTGTTGCACATATCGCCCGCGAAAATCAGGAAGTCCTTGTTTTCCTGTCCCAACAGCTTCAGGGTTTCCTTAGTCTTGACCTTGAGCTGCATGTCGCTGAGCAGCGCATAGTCGAAATCGCCGCCTTTTTCAGGCGCAGTTTTGAAATAGTAGCGCTCGCCTTGCTGCACAACGCCGTCGCAGGTAGTCGTGACGCGATAGTAGTAAATCGTCCCGGGCTTGAGGCCTTCAAGCTTGCCGATAAGTTGGTAGACGGGAAGCGCGGGGTTTTTCTTCGGGTCGTCGTCATAGCCTTCCGCCGTCGCAGAGGTGCGGAAACCTTTGATTTCAAAGGCCTCTGCGGTAACGCTGCTGCCCATCGCCGGAGTCGGTCCGTATTCTATGGTTCCTTCACAGGGCGACTTCGTCAACCAAAGAATGTTCATCTCATGAGACGGATTCAGGCTGACCATGTAGGGCTCGGTATAGGTGAGCGCTTCCACCGCAGAGCCGGCAGAAGCGCTCGCGCAGAGCAGACAAAGCATTGCCAGAAGCGCGAGAAGCATCAGGATCGTTTTTTTCATAGTACTACATTCCTCCCTTTCTTCATTCCGAAAGAAGCGTAGCACAGGGATGTTTAAGGCATTTGTCATTTTCCATAAATATACGTAAAATATCAAAAGGGCAGAATGATTCTTGTTCGCAGCCGGTCATTCCTATCCCTTGAACAAAAAAAATCATCACCCGGTTTTCAACAAAAACCAAGTGATGATCTGGCGGAGCGGGTGGGATTCGAACCCACGGAGAGTTGCCCCTCAACTGATTTCGAGTCAGTCCCGTTATGACCACTTCGATACCGCTCCATGCACAACGCCTATTATTATAGGCGGTTCGTTTCAACCTGTCAAGCGCCGGAAACATTTTTTCAACAATTGCGGCACTTCCGGCAGGTTTTCCCGGTCCTTTCCGCGAATAAATGAAAGTGGACTATTTTTGCACAAACGCAGGGCCTGCGTTCTAGAAAAATTGTGTCCGGCATAGACTGTAAAGCAGTTTTGGCTCCTCCTTGTGGAGAATCCATCCTGTTTTCCACAGGTTCGTCCGTCCCGATTTTTCGAGCATATCCGTCATATTCTCCTGTTTTCCACAGTTTCCAATCCCCTACGATTACTACGGATATATATACTGCTACTACACCCGGAAGGAGTTTTTACGATGCGTTTCAACTGCCAAGTTTCCGACCTTATGACCGCCCTTTCTACGGTGAGCCGCGCGCTGGCTGTCCGCTCCACTCTGCAGGTCCTGGAAGGTGTCCTCATCGAATCCTGCCCAGAGGGTCTCAAGCTCACCTGCACGGACCTCGCGTTGGGCATCGAAACGTCCATCGCCGCGGAAATCAGCGAGGATGGACGCGTGGTGCTGCCCGGCAGACTCTTCAGCGAAATCGTGCGCAAGCTGCCCGGCGGTTCGGTCGAAATCTCGGTAAACGACCGTTACGCGGCGACCATCCGCTGCCAGTCCTCCCGCACTACGCTGGCGGGACTCAATCCCGTCGAATATCCGGAGCTCCCGCAGGTAGAGGGTGGAAGCCGCGTCTCTATCGCGCAAAAGACGCTGAAGGACATGGTTCAGAAGACCTGCTTCGCCATCGCGACGGACGAGACGCGCCCGATCCTCACCGGCTGTCTGATGGAGATCAGCGAACAGGAGGTTCGCATGGTGGCGCTGGACGGCTTCCGCCTGGCAATGCGCCGTGCGGATCTCGCCCAGCCGGTGGAGCAGCCCGTGCAGGCGGTCGTCGGCGGCAAGATGCTCTCCGAGCTCGCCAAGGTGCTCGCGGACGAGGAGGAGCCGGTGGAACTCAACATCGGCCGCACGCATCTTTCGGCGGACATGGGCAGCACGCGCGTAGTCACCCGCCTGCTCGAGGGCGAATACATCCGCTATCGCCAGATTCTGCCGACGGAATGGCAGACGCGCATTCAGGTCAAATGCGAGGATCTGGGCAACTCTATCGACCGCGCGAGCCTGATTGCCCGCGAGGGAAAGAACAACCTCGTTCGCTTCCACATCGAGGGCGACACGCTGACGCTCACCTCCAACGCGGAGCTGGGCGACGTGCAGGAGCAGATGAACATCCTGACCGAAGGAAAGGACATGGACATCGCCTTTAACGTGCGTTACATCTCGGACGTGCTCAAGGTGCTCGGCGAAGAGAGCGTGTGTATGCGCTTCAACTCGAACGTCAGTCCCTGCGTCATCTGCCCGCCGGAGGGCGAGGATTACCTCTATCTGGTGCTCCCGGTGCGCGTCTTCGCGTCCTAAGACCATGAAAGCGACGAAGATCAGGCTTCAAAACTTTCGAAACTATGCGCGCGCCGAGCTCTTGCCCGACGCGCGCATGACCGTCTTGACGGGACAAAATGCCCAGGGAAAGACCAACGTGCTCGAAGCACTGCATCTTTGCTGCCTCGGGCGCTCACACCGCACGCCGCACGACCGCGATCTCATCCGATGGGGAGAAGGCACGGCTTTCGTCGGCGTGGAGGTTTCCCACCTCGACGGCACGCACGACGTTTCCGTCACCCTATCGCGCGAGGATCGCAGGCGAAAGATCGTACGCGTGGGCGGCACGCAGGTGGCACGTATCGGTGAACTGATGGGCCACGTGAACGGCGTGCTGTTCGCGCCGGAGGATTTGTCCATCGTCAAGGACGGCCCCTCCGAGCGCAGGCGGTTCATCGACATGGAGCTATCCCAGCTCCGTCCGGCCTATTTTTATGCCCTTCAGCGCTATGTACGCGCGCTCAATCAGCGCAATAACCTGCTGCGCGAAATCCAGCGGCGCCCTTCTGCGCAGGGAACGCTGGACGCGTGGGACGAACAGCTTTCTCTCGCGGGGGCGGAGGTCATCCGCCATCGCCGCGAATACGTTGAAAAGCTGAAGAAAGCCGCCGGCGAGTGCCATCGGGCGATCGCGGGCGGCGTGGAAGCGCTCGAAGTGACGTATATGACGCAGGTGAAGGAGGAATCGGACCTCGTCCAAGCGATGATGGCCCGTTTGAAAGCGGCGCGTCCGGAGGACGTACGCCGCGCAACCACCACCGTGGGACCACATCGGGACGACCTGAAGCTCTCCATCTCCGGCAAGGAGGTGCGCGTCTTCGGTTCGCAGGGGCAGCAGCGGACGGTCGTGCTTTCGCTCAAGCTCGCAGAACTCTCCGTTATCGAGCAGGAGCGCGGTGAAACGCCCATTTTGATGCTCGACGACGTGATGAGCGAGCTCGATCCGCGCCGCAGGCAGCAGCTCATCGAGCGTATCGACCGCGTGCAGACCATCGTGACGTGCACGGATCTGTCTGACCTCGCGGGCGCGCCGAAGGGGGCCGTCTACCGCGTGGAAGCGGGCAGCCTTTTCCGGGAATCATGAGGACTTTTTCCATATTGCGCGTACGGATTCAGTTATTCTGAGGAATTTGATTCCTCAGATATTTTTTTGCGAAAAGAAGCAGCTTTTCCCGCTCGTTTTCGCTGGGATCATCCACGCAATGTACGCGCAGCGCCTCCAGAAGAGGGGTCATGATCCGTCTGTCCTTTCCCTCTAGCAGCGGCAGCAGGTCGTTTCCATTCACGCGCAGCGCCCGCACGTCCATAGGCGCGTTTTCGCGCTCCAATGCGGCGAGCGTGGAGAAAACCGCGCGGGCTTCCTGTGGACGATTGCGCGCAAGAAGGATGCAGGCGAGCGCTGTTCCTTGTGTATAACCCATTTGGGCCAGCTTTTGTCGCAAAGAAGAGTTATCCACAGTATCCCAAAGGTTTTCCACAAAAATAGCCGTTTTTCGCACAATTTCTGTGGAGAACCTGAGGGAAACCAGGGCGTTTTTCAAAATTTCGGGATTCGTTCTGCCAAAAAACGCCGCGCAGCGGAGGGCCAAAACGTTGGTATTTTCCCCAAAAGCGCCCAAAAAGGAGTCGGCGCCGTCCTTGGCGGCGATTGTGAAAACTGCATTTGTGGAAAACAGATTTGCGAGTGCCAAAACTGTGTCGGCGTCGCGCACACAGTCGCTGAAAAAAGCGCGGAAAGCGCCGGTTTGCTCTAGCAGAGAAAGTCCTCTTCCCACGCTCGCCTCCACGCCTCCGGGCAGCGAAGGATAGCGCAGATCGGAAAGGAGGATCTTTTCCCATTCCTCCCGAATCCGTTCGGGGGCGATGTCCATCAGAAGGGGCGCATATTCCTTTGCACACTGAAGCAGACCTTCATCGACCGAAAAGCGGAGCTGCGCGGCAAAGCGCGCCATGCGCAGAATACGGAGGCCGTCGTCCCGAAGGACGAGCGCCGGGTCGTCCGTCACCGTGCGCAGACACCGCTTTTCAATATCCGTAAGTCCGCCCGTAGGGTCGAGAAGTTCTCCGCTGACGAGATTCCTGTATAGCGCGTTGACGCGGAAGTCGCGTCGCAGCGCGTCTATCTCGATACGGTCGGTGAACTGAACGCTGTCCGGCCGGTGACCGCAGCGGTAGGAATCGTGTCGGAACGTCGTGTACTCGGCCATATACCGTTTTCCATGACGCTCAAAATGAATTTCCACCGTTCCGAAGTGGACAGCGCGCGGCACGACGCGCATACCGCTTCCTTCAAAAAGCGAAATTACCTGTTCGGGCCTCGCGGGGCCGCAGATGTCCAGATCCGACGCGGGCAGGCCGAGCAGTTCGTTGCGCACGCTGCCTCCGACCAGGTAAACCGGAAAACCCGCCGCGAAAAACCTCGCCGCTATGGGCTGTAAGCGCTCTTGCATGGCCATCCTCCTGTCGTTTTTGATCATTATAGATGGGGCGTCCTGTAGATGCAAGTTTTTTCACCGGATTTTCGTTTGGTACACGAGAGCCCTACATAAGATGCTTCCGAATTGTGCACGATATAGGGGAATCTTCACGCTTAGGCGTGGAAAACAGGAAACGGTAAAGCGAGGAAAGCACATGAAGGTAGCGTATCAGCCGGGACTGGAAGCGATGGCGGGCAGTCTTTCAGGCATGGGCTTTGAAATGGCGCCTGCGGGAAGCGGACAGGAGATGGACGCGGTCATCTTTACCGGAGGCATGGAAGGGCTGCGATTTCGCCCCAGCGTGCGAGGGGCTTTTCTGCTCAATGTGCGCGGCATGTCGCCCGCGCAGGCAGCGCAGGCGCTCAGGCGCAGGAGCCAGACACAGCTGTTTTAAAAAGTTTCAGGGGTTGGAGGAAAAGGCAAAGAGCGCAAAGAATTACAATAACGGATGGTTATGCCCTATGCTGCATATCAGACCACTGAATCAATCGGAGGATGAGATCCGCCATGCAAAGGAAAAAGAATTCTATCCCGCCGGTCGTGGTGCTTGGCGCCGTGGTGGCGGTAATCGTGCTCATCGCGTTGCTCGTTTGGTCCGTCGGCAGCGGTTCCTCGACCGAGACGACGGGGCGCGCTGTGCGGTTGGGTGCGCTATCGACCCAGGAGGTTACGCCCTTCGGGGAAAACATCCTCTATTACGACGGAACGATGCTGCAATGCGTCAGCGATTCGGGCAGTACCCGCTGGAACTTCCAGGTGGGCGCTAACGCGGGCTTCAGCACGGGTTCCGGCCGCGTGGTCGCCTGGTCGGCTAACCAGATTTATGCGCTCAACGACAGAGGGCAGAACACGTATAACAACAAGATGGCCAGCGAGATTCAGTTCGCACGCATCGGCAAGGACTACATCGCGGCATTCGTCGGCATGAGCGACAACGGCACGGTCTACGTCATTGACAAGGACGGCGCAAGCGTCGACGCGATCTCCGTGGCGGATCAGACGCTTCTGGATATGGGCTTTTTCACGATGAGCGACGGCGAGTATCTCTGGATACTGGGCATCGATACGAGCGGAACGGTCATCTCGACCATTTTGCAGACGTATCAGCCCGGCAGGCTCGTGCTCGGCAACGCGACGCTCGGAGAACAGCTGGTGTACGACATCTACTATACCGACAAGCTGTACGTCGTGGATACGCGCAAGATCCGCGCATATGACTACCGCATTACGCGGGATCAGAACGTAAGCGATGTGCTGATCTACGGCTGGTATTTGCAGGACATGCGCAAGGTCGGAAAGAACACGTATCAGCTCTTCATTCCGGCCCCTTCGGGCGAAGGGTCGATGAATATCACGAGCCTGCGGCTCATGGCCGGCGCGACGGACAAGGTGCTGCATCTGCCGGCGGAATGTATCGGCGCCTATCTGGGCACGAAGGGCGTTTACGCGTTTTCCGGAACGCACGTGTACAGCTGCCGGTACGGGGAGCAGACGTTCACGGCTTACACGATGCCTGTGCAGGTTACCAAGGTCCTGGGCATGCTGCAAAGCGACAAGGTAATCGTCGCGTCGGGGTCGGATACATACGTCATATCGCTGCCCAAATGACGAATCACAGCGCACAAAACGAGAAGAGATCAAAGGAGACGGGGTGGAAAATTGAACATCGTCGATTACATCATCATCGCGATACTGGGGATCAGTATCATCATGGGCATGTACCGCGGATTTATCAGCGGGGTGTTGAGCCTCATATCGTTGCTGGGAGCGCTCTTTATCGCGTACCTGACCTATCCGCAGCTCGCGGAGGTGCTGCAAAACAACGAGGCGCTCATTCGGACGCTCGTGCACTACACGGACGCTGGATCGCGCATCAAGGACATCGACCTTGCGATGACGCCCATCACGGGCATTTCGCAGGATACGCTCGGCGAGATCCTGTCTCGTGCGAACCTTCCTGAAATTTTTCAGCAGTTTGTGCAGAGCAACATCAGCGGTCAGGTTTTTTCCGCCGCAGGCAGCGCGAATATCTCCGAGTACCTCAACCAGACGATCATCGCGGTGTCGCTCAACATCATCTGCTTTCTCATCTGCTTTTTGCTCGCTTACATCGTGCTGACGATGCTCTCCAACCTCATCGGTTACGTATTCCGCCTGCCGGTGCTGCGCCATCTGGACGCGCTGATGGGCGGCGTGTTCGGCGGCGTCCGCGGCATCTTCCTCGTCTTCGTGCTCTTCGCGCTGGTACCGATCATCCTGACGGTCTCCCCTATCGAACAGGTCGGGCAGATGATCGAACAGTCGAAACTTGCGGGGTACTTTTATAAGACCAATCTGATTGCGACGATCATGCGGGGGTACATTTAAGTAAGATATAACAAAGAAACGGTATAGTTTTAAAGGAAGCAGGTATGCTTCCTTTAAAACTATACGGGATCTGAAAAGCAAAGCTCTGAATGATATTTGTATGAAATATATCATAAAAAAGAGGGAAGTAAATTGAAAAAGAAGATCACGATGGGGATTGGCGCGATGCTGTTGATTCTGTTTATAGGACATACAACAGGATTTGCCATGTCATTTTCAGAGCTGTATCGGGATTCGGGAATAAAGGCTTTTTTAAAAACCGGCGAAATTTTGTTTGAGTGCCAGAACAAGACAGATCAAACTTCGGGATTGATTTGTACAGCGGCGGATGGTCAAATTTTTTGGAAAGTGGAAATTCCTCGAGCGTTATACGGTGACGCAAAGCTGGGACTATCTGGCGATGACATAGCCTATGTTTACAGAACGGAAGAAGGTTTATTTGTTAACCGATATTCCAGGGCAGGCTCCCTTCTTGCAGCATATGAGCTTCCGCAGGATGCGGGAATGTATATTCTGGTGAATGGAAATGTGTATTTTATCAGCGAAAGGAGAATCCAATACTATGATGCGAAAGGCCAAGTGATACAAATTCAGACGGAGAAGGATGGACGATATAAGTCGCTATACGAGGCAGAAGGAAATGGCTTGGACATCATCGTTCACGTATCGGTAGAAGGAGAAAAAACAGACGAACATGAGCTGATTGCTTTTGATTCAAACCATCAGAAACGGTGGACGTATTCCTTAACAGATTATGACGTCCTGACATCAGGCAGAATACGTCTTGCTGTTTCACCTGATGGCTGTACAAGCTTTGCGATATTTACCCAAGAAAACAATGCGCTTGATGTTACCGCATTAGATGACCATGGAACTGTGATGTGGACAAGAGAAATAACACTTTCTTTGGGGAAAGGTTGCTTTATTTCTCACATAAATAGAGACGCCGATGGTACGACTTGGATTTGGGGAGCGACTCGGACAAGCTTTTCTAATTTCAACAGCTGGAAAATAGTCATCGATTCAGAAGGCAATCTTGTTGAAAGGGCGATATATCCGAAATGGATTGATTTTATTTCGTATATTGATGGTGCCACCTATGGAGTCGAAGATCCCTTTAGAGTTCCTGCACTTAGCAAGGAAGAAGAGATCGATTGGATCATTCAATAGAAACGTACACAAAATAAGGGAAAGCTGCGTGTTTTCCTGAAAGGGTCAGGATGCTCCTAATAAAGAAAACGAAGGGCTGCAAACGTTTTGCGGCCTTTTTCCATTTGCAGCTTCATTTTATGTGTATTTTCCCTGCGAATGGACGTAGCGGTGAAATGGATGACATTTTACCGGAAGACATGCTATAATAAAAACAATTCGCGCTGCAAAGTGAGGAGCATATATGGAAGTTTACTACTACCGCTGCCCGGTTTGCGGGTATGTATACCAGGTGCCCGCCTATTGGATGGGCTTTGCGGCAGGACCGGAGACGGACTATCCGCACATCGACCTGAAAACGGGCGAGGTGTGCGAAAACACGACGCTTTTCTATGTGGAGGTGGAAGCATGAAAGCATTGTTTATCGGCGGAACAGGGACGATCAGCACGGAGGTATCGCGCCTGGCCGTGGAGCGCGGGTGGGAGCTCACGCTGCTCAACCGCGGAAACCATGTTCTGCCCAAAGGCGCCCGCTCGCTCGTACTGGATATTTCGGACGAACAGGCTGTGAAGAAAGCGCTGGCGGGCGAGCGCTTCGACGTCGTCGCGGATTTCATCGTCTTTGACGAGGAGCAGACGCGGCGCGACATCCGGCTGTTCTCCGGAATGACGAACCAGTACTTCTTCATCAGCTCCGCTTCGGCCTATCAAAAGCCGCCGCGGGATTACGTGATCACGGAATCGACGCCGCTTTGCAACCCGTACTGGGAATACTCCCGGAAGAAAGCGGCCTGTGAAAACGTGCTGATGGAGGCGTACCGCGCGGAAGGCTTCCCGGTCACCGTCATCCGGCCCAGCCATACGTATTGCGAGCGCTCCATTACCGTGCCGGTGCACGGTGAAAAGGGCAGTTACCCGGTGCTTCGCCGCATGCTGGCCGGTAAACCCGTGATCGTTCCGGGCGACGGGACGAGCCTTTGGACGCTGACGCATGCGTCCGATTTTGCCAAGGCTTTTGTGGGGCTCATGGGGCACCACAAGGCGATCGGCGAGGCGTTTACCATTACCTCGGACGAGCAGCTCACCTGGAACCAGATCCTTCAATGCACCGCGCGGACGATGGGCGTGAAGGCGAATCTCTATCACGTCGCTTCGGACTTCCTTATCGCCTGCCGTCCGGACCTTGAAGGGCCGCTTCTGGGCGACAAGGCGAACTCCGTCGTGTTCGACTGCTCGAAGCTGAAGCGCCTGGTGCCGGACTTCATATGCACTACGCCGTTTGACATCGGAGTAGAAAAGGCGTGGAATTACATCCAGACGCACCCGGAATGCCAGGTGGAGGATCCGGCGTTCGACAGCTGGTGCGACCGGGTAATCGAGGCGCAGGAAGCGGGCAAAAGAGCTTTTTTACAGGAAGCATGAAAATAAAGGAGATGATCTTTTGAACCTCACGGAGTTTTTGACACGCGCGACGACGCGCTCGGGCCTGCCGGGCAACGAGCAGGAGGTCGCGGCTTTCATGCAGGAGGCCTTTGCGCCTTACTGCGCGCAGACGCGCGTAGACGGATTGCAGAACATGATCGCCCATCTGCCCGGAGCGGGCGGGCCGAAAATCTACGTCTGCGCGCATCTGGACGAGATCGGCCTGATCGTGACGGGCATCGAAGACGACGGATGCCTGCGCTTTTCACAGATGGGCGGCGTGGACCCGCGCATCCTGCCCGCGAGCGAGGTGACCGTCCTGTGCGACGAGCCGCTGCACGGGGTGATCGGCGCAAAGCCGCCGCATATTTTGAGCGAGGCCGACCGCAGGAAGAACTACAAGCGCGAAGATTTGTACATTGACGTGGGCTATAGCGCAGAGGAAGTGCGCCGCCGCGTTTCCATCGGGAATCGCGTGCAGCTTAGCGGCAGATTCACGCAGCTTGCGGGCGATTACGCGGCCAGCAAGACGCTGGATGACCGCGCCTGCTGCGCCATACTTTGGCTTTGCGCACAGGAGCTTCAGCGCATGGAGCACAAGGCGGACGTTTATCTGGTCTGCTCCTCGCAGGAGGAGGTCGGTTCGCGCGGCGCGAAGACGAGCGTCTACGCGGTCGATCCGGACCTTGCGATCGCCATAGACGTGACGCACGCGGACATGCCCGACTGCAAGGCGGACGAGACGCACCACATCGACAAGGCGGCGTTCACCTGCGGCCCGAACATTCATCCGAAGATGCTCGCAGAAGTGCTCAGGGTGGCGAAGGAGATTAACGTGGAAACGGAGGTCTCTGCCTGTTCAGGCGACACTTGGACGGACGCGTGGGAGCTGCAGGTTTCCCGCGCGGGCGTACCGACGGTGTTGATGGAGCTGCCGCTCAGGTACATGCACACCACCGTGGAGACGATTTCACTGAGGACGCTGCGGGAGCAGGCGAGGCTTCTGGCCGCCTACATCGCTTCCCTTGACGAAAACTGGGAGGACAAGATATGCTTCTGAAAGAACTGACGGATCTGTTCGGCGTCACGGGCCACGAGGACGCGGTGCGCGCATACGTAAAGGCGGCGGCACAGCCCCTTTGCGACGCGGTGACCTGCGACACGATGGGCAGCGTTTATGCCTTCAAAAAAGGCAAAAACCCGAACCTGCCGCATGTAATGCTGGCGGCGCACATGGACGAGGTTGGATTTATCATCAAGGGCGCGACGGACAAGGGACTGCTTCGCTTTGACTGCGCGGGCGGCATCGACGCGCGCGTGATCGTGAGCAAGCGGGTGCTGGTCGGCGACGGCCACGTACCCGGCGTGATCGGCGCCAAGGCGATTCATCTGCAAAGCGCCGCCGATATGCAGAAGGTGCTCGGGTATGACAAGCTCTACATCGACGTGGGAGCGAAGACGAAGGAAGAGGCCCTGAAGCTCTGCCCCGTCGGCGCCTATGCGATGTTCGACAGCGAATACGTGGAGTTCGGGGACGAGCTCGTAAAGGCCAAGGCGCTGGACGACCGCGTCGGCTGCTTGGCGCTGCTGCGCGCGCTGAAGGAAAGCGCGTACGAGGGCGACATGACCTGTGCGTTTACGGTGCAGGAGGAGGTCGGCCTGCGCGGCGCAGAGGTAGCCGGATACCGCGTAAAGCCCGATCTGGCAATCGTGCTGGAGGGAACGACGAGCAACGACCTGGGAGACGTGCCCGACCACATGAAGGTGACGCGCGTGGGCAAGGGCGTGGCGATCAGCTTTATGGACCGAACCTCCATTGCGCACAAAGGGCTCGTGCGCTTCGCCACAGGCGTGGCGGACAGGTGCGGCATCGCCTGGCAATACAAGCAGTTTCTGTCCGGCGGCAACGACGCGGGCGCGATCCATCAGTCCCGCGGCGGCGTGCCCTGCGTGACGTTCTCGGTTCCCTGCCGCTACATCCATTCCCCCGCGTCTGTGGCCTCGCTTCGGGACATTCGCGCGCAGCAGGAGCTCGTGCTCAGCTGCCTTGCAGCGATGAACACGGAGTGCCCGGTGCAAAAGCAATAAATCAAAAAAACATTGAAACCAGGGAGGCAGATTCATGATAAAGGATACGCTTTTAAAGCTGCTCGCCGTGCACGGCGCGACGGGTCACGAGGAAAAGATCGCGGCGGTGATCGCGGACATGCTGCGCCCTTACGCGGACAGCGTAGAGACGGACGCACTGGGCAACCTGATCGTGCGCAAAAACGGCGCGGGCAAGCGCGTGATGCTGGCGGCGCACATGGATCACATCGGCTTTATCGCCACCGACGCGGACAAGGAAGGCTTCGTGCGCGTGTATAACGTGGGCGGCATCGACGTGTCGGTGTCCCTCGGCCAGCACGTCGTGTTTGAAAACGGCGTGAAGGGCGTCATCGGCGCGGAGGAAGACATCGAGGGCGCGCCCAAGATGCAGCACCTGTACGTGGACATCGGCGCTACCTCGCGCGAGGAGGCGCTCTCGAAGGTCGCCATCGGCGACGTGGCGGTTTACGCGCCGGTGGTGTCGGAGCTGGGCGATGTGCGGCTCGCTTCCCCCGCCATGGACGACCGCGCGGGCTGCGCGGTGCTGGCGGAGGCCTTCATGCAGATGAAGGAGACGAAAAACGAGGTCGTCGCGGTCTTTACGGTGCAGGAAGAGGTCGGCCTGCGCGGCGCGCGCACGGCGGCCTACACCGTCGATCCCGACTACGCCATCGCGCTGGACGTGACCACGACCGGCGACGTGCCGGAGGCAAAGCCCAAGATGGCGGTGAAGCTCGGCGCGGGCGCGGCGATCAAGGTCATGGACCGATCGGTCATCTGCGCGCCCGCGGTGCGCGACCGTCTGGTGAAGCTCTCCAAGGAACAGAACATCCCCTATCAGATGGAGGTGCTCACGGCGGGCGGCACGGATTCCGGCGCGATTCACCAGACGCGCGGCGGCGTGCCCTCCGGTGTCATCTCGATTCCCTGCCGCTACGTGCACTCCGCCGCGGAGACGATCGACCTTGGCGACATGGAGGCGGCGGTTCAGATGCTCGTAGGGTACGTGAACGAAGCGCTGTAATTTATCCGAAAACAAGGCTGGATGCCCGCCCATCCGACGCCGGAAGGGACGCGAAAAGGGAGGATTCTAAATGCTTGCGGCAGCCTATCTTCTGCTTTACCTCGCTTGCGGCGTCGCCATTACGCACTTTCAGTTTCCGCGCAAGAGCCCGGTGATGCGCGTATGGATGGGCCTGTGCCTGGGGCTTTTGCTGCTGATGTGGATGCCGGCGCTGCCGGCGTTCGCGGTGCGCTTTTCCAGGCTCGCGCACGTTCTGGCGCTGCTGCCGCTCGGCGGCATCACTGCAGGCGCGTTCTATTTGAGGGATGAACGCCCCGCGCGGCGCATGGAGCAGGACGACTTCGACCTGCTCTTCACCGCGCTGATGGTCGCCGTGCCGCTGACGGTGCTGGGCGGCTACCTGCAATCTACGCACGTCCTGCGCCCGGCGGCGGACGGCTCGCTGCACGGCGGGCAGTCCACCTACGGCGACCTGTGCCTGCACCTGGGCATCGCGACCAGCCTGCGCGACGCGGCGTTCCCCCCCACCTATTCGATCCTGCCGGGCGCGACGCTCAGCTATCCCTTCCTCACGGATTCCATGAGCACCTCCATGATGCTGATGGGTATGAACCTGCGCGCGGCGATCGTCGTGCCGGGAACCCTGATGATGGGGCTGGTGTTCTTCGGGTTCGTGCTGCTCTGCCGCGAGGTCGTCGGCAACCGGCGCGGGGTGCTCATCCTGGCGGCGGCGCTCTTCTTTTTGAACGGCGGCTTCGGCTTTCTTTACGACGTGGACATGGCTTTTAAGGATCCCTCCCGTTTTATGGAGATCTTCACCGGCTACTACAAGACGCCCGCAAACCAGCCGGAGTTCAACCTGCGCTGGTCGAACGTCATCGTGGACATGCTCGTTCCGCAGCGCACGCTGCTCGGCGGCTGGACGGTGCTGATTCCGGCGCTTCTGCTGCTTTGCTGGGCGGTGAAGGACAGGAGCGTGCGCGCTTTCACGGTGCTGGGACTCGTCGCGGGCGCCATGCCGCTCGTCCACACGCATTCGTTCCTCGCGCTGGGGCTTTTCAGCGCGGGCTTCCTGCTCTTCTCCCTCGCGCGCTCGGACAGGAAGGCGCGCGCTGACCTTTTGAAGGGCATCGCGCTGTACTTCGTGATCACCATGGCGCTGGCGCTGCCGCAGCTCGTCGGCAATGCCTTCAAGCAGACGCTGGAGGGCGGCTCTCTGCGCGTGCAGTTCAACTGGGTCAACAACAGCCAGAACCGCGGATTGATCGACGAATACTTCTTCTTTTGGATCAAGAACGTCGGTCCCGCGTTCATCCTTTTCCTCTGCGTGCTGCTGGAGGGCGACCGGCGCGGCCATGCGGGCGTGCTTGCGGGTGCGATGACGATCTTCGTCGTGGCGGAGCTTTTGCTCTTCCAGCCCAACGAGTACGACAACAACAAGCTGTTTTACGTGTTTTACATGTTCGCCGCTGCGCTCGCGGCGGATTATGCCTCCGTGCTCTTTTTGCGCATGAAGGGCCTGCGCGGACGCTACGTGCTCGCTGGTCTCTTCGTGCTGTGTTCCGTGCTCTCCGGCGGCCTCAGCATCGCGCGCGAGGCGGTGAGCGACTATCAGCTCTTCGACCCCGCGGCGGTGGAGGCGGCGGAGTTCATCGAGGAGGAGACGGAGCCGCACGCGGTCTTCATGACCGGCACGCAGCACTTGAACCCCGCCTCTGCGCTGGCGGGGCGGAACATCGTCTGCGGTTCGGACCTGTACCTCTTCTTCCACGGACTCAGCTATCAGGAAAACAGCCTGGACTGCCAGCGCTTTTATCAGGATCCGGAGAACAATTTGGACGTGCTTCAAAAATACGGGGTCTCCTACATCTACCTGAGCGATTACGAGATGTCGGAGATGAATCCCGACGTGGAGGCGTTGAACCGCCTGTTTGAAAAGGTGTATGAAAAGGACTGGATCACGATTTACGCGGTAGGAGAATGACATGGTCGAGCGGTTTTTGCGCTATTCCCTCGAAAATAAAAAAAAGATCCGCATCGCGCTGCTGACGGGCGGCGCGGTGCGGACGCTTGCTGTTCAGGTCGTTTCGATCGGGGAAGGAGCCTTCTTTGCCCTGCTTCCCCGCAGGAGGACGCCGCAGGAAATCAGGCTGGAGGACGTGCTCTCCGCGGGCTACGCGCGCGGGGACGAAGGTATGACGGAATAGACGACGATTACGAGGGCTTCATGCGCACAAGGACGATCAAAAACTACGTTCTGTTTGAACTGTCGATGAAGGGGCTGACGCTCCTTTTGCTAAGTCCCCTGCTGAACGCCTGCATCCAGGCATACCTGAGCAGCAGGGGGCAGCCAGGTAAGACCTCTTCCAGGCGTTCCTCAGCCTGCTGGCGGCGCTTTGCTGCCTGACGGCAATCTTCTTTGAAATCGCCGTGACGGGGCTGATGGGATTATTTAAATCCCGCGGCGCTCATCCATAAGCCCTGCGCGATCGGCCATCGGGGCGATATCTGCGAGGCGGAAAACTCGCTCGCGGGCATTCTCAGCGCGGACCGATACGGCGCGGATTACGCGGAGATCGGCATTCAGCTCTCAAAGGGCGGAAACGGCGAAGAAGAGGAAATCGATTGAACCCGCAAGGAGAAGCTTATGGACTTGTCTAAGTATTCCTATATCGAGGTTCCGGCGTTTACCGGCGATCCCCTGCGGGATGCCAAGCGGCTGCTCAGGGCAAACGGCAAGGAAGCAACGCTCGCGCACGTGTGCGCCGTGGCGGACGAATGCACCGGCCTCGCGCGGCGCTTTTCGCTCAGCGAGGAAAGATGCCGCCTTTGCGGGGTGCTGCACGACGTCGGCGCGGTGATGCGCCCGGAGGACATGCTTTCCTTTGCGCGGGAACGCGGAATGGCCGTCGATTTCGCGGAGGAAAGGCATCCGTTTCTTTTGCACCAGCGCCTGTCGGAAATTCTTTCCCGCGAGCTATTGGGGGTTGAGGACGGCGCGGTGCTTTCGGCGGTCGGCTGTCACACGACGCTCAAGGAGAAACCATCCCCCTACGACATGGCCCTCTTTCTTGCGGACAAGCTCGCGTGGGATCAGGAGGGAACCCCGCCCTACGCGCAGGCCGTGCGCGGGGCGCTCGTCCGTTCGCTCGAAGGCGCGTGCCTGACTTACATCGACTATGCGCTCTTAAACGGCAGGGTGCTCTGCCCGCATCGATGGCTGCTGCAGGCGCATGCGTCTTTAAAGAGCCATCCGGAGATCTGAGCGCTCACAGTCCCCAATACTCCGTGCAGGTCTGCGCGGTCTTCCAGGCGAACGTATTGCCTGCGAGCGTCCACACGCGTTCGCTGATGCCAGGCTCTTCGCAGGCGAGCATCGTCGCGCGCACGTGCCGCATGAAGGCCATGAGCACGCAGCGGTTCTGCGTCATCGCCTCGTGTACGACGCGGCTCATGATCGGGCAGTATTCGAGGATGCCGGAGCGGCGGAAGGCGTCGTAGAGCGGAGCGCTGTCGTAGGGTACGATGCGCGGCGTCAGGGTCACGCCTGCGGGCGTGTCGTCCACGATCGCGTAGAGCGCGGTATTGGGGATGCCGTTTTCCGCCATACCGACCGCGCCGGTCACGAAGATCGTCTTGCCGCCGTGCGTGCGCTGCATCGCGTTGTGGTAGTGGCCGCAGACGAGCAACGGAGTCGAGAGCGCGTCCAGCGCCCGGTCCACTTCCGGCGTTTCCTCCAGAGGCATTGACGGGTTGTCCACCGCGGCGTGCGCGAACGTGATGCCGTCGATACGCTTGTAAAGGGGGTAGTCCAAGGGGACGCCCTCTACCTGCGTCTTCGTCCAGCGGATGGAGGCGAAGTTGATGGCGTCAAGGCTCGCGTCGTGGGCCGTTCGCAGGGCGAGCACGCGCTGCTCGTGGTTGCCCAGCAAACAGGGAATGCCCTCGCTGTCGAGCAGCTGCATCACCTCCAGAGGCTGCGGGCCCAGGTTGATCTGATCGCCCAGGGAGAGGATCAGGTCGGGCGACTGCGAGCGAACGTCCTTCAGGACGGCCTCGAGCGCGAACAGGTTGGCGTGAATATCGCTGATACATGCGATGCGCATGATGACGACCTCCCAATGTAGTTTGTACATCGCATTCGCGGGGGAGGAGGGAAAACCCTCTTGACTTTGGAAAGAAGGCGGAAATGTGAACGCAACGCTGCTGACGGGGCGCATGCACAGGCTGCTGCCCGAGGTGATCGCCCGCATCGGCCAGGCATACGCCGCGGGCGGGCGCTGTTACCTGATCGTGCCCGAGCAATACACGCTTCAGGCGGAGACGGAGATCGTGCAGCGGCTGAACCTGCCCGGATACTTCGACATCGACGTGCTCTCCCCCTCGCGGCTTCAGGATCGCGTGTTCGAGCGCGCGGGCCAGCCCCAGCGCGTGCGCATCGACGAGCGCGGCAAGTGCATGGTGCTCTCCGCCGCGCTGGAGGACCTTTCGGACGAGCTGTGCTTTTACCGGGGCGCGGGCGGGCGCATGGGCTTCGTGCAGAGGCTCTCCTCCCTCATCGCGGACTTTAAGCGCGGCGGCCTCTCGCCCGAGGATGTGCGCGCCCTGTCGGAACGCGCCGGGGAGATGCCTGCGCTTTCGATGAAGCTGCAGGATGCCTCCCAGCTCTACGCGGCTTACGAACAGCGCCTGCAAGGCCGCTTTGTGGACGGCGAGGACGTGCAGCAGGAGCTGCTTTCCCGCATGGAACCGTCGGGCGTACTGCGGGATGTAAACGCGTTCGTCTACGGGTTTGACATGATTACCCCTACGTTCGCAGCGGAGCTTTGCGCGATCGCCCGCTGCGCGAAAGGCCTGACATTAGCCCTTACGCTGGATACGCCGCCCGCCCGCGACGCGGCGCTGTACGAACCCGCGCTGAAGAGCCTGCTGCGCCTGGAAGAGCTGCTGCGCGCCGCAGGCATAGAACCTGTGCGCGAGCATCTGGACGCGCAGCTTCCCGCGCCGGCGGACATCGTCTATTTGGAACGGGAGCTTTACGCCTACCCCCTGCGCCCGCAAAGGGGCACGCCGCAGGCCGTCTTTTTGAACGCCTCCGCGACGCCCTTTGCCGAAGTGCACGGCGTGGCCGCGCGCATTCGGGCCCTCGCGATGGAGGGCGAGCCCTTCTGCCGCATGGCCGCCGTATACACGGACGGCGCGGTGTACGCGCCGCTGGTCGAGCGCATCTTCGCGCAGTACGACATCCCGGTCTACGTCAGCGAAAAGCGGCCTGCGCTTGCGCACCCGCTCTTTCGCTTTCTGCTCTCCTCTCTGCGCGCGGCCACGCGCGGCTATCGGGTGGACGACCTGATGGAGTGCGTGCGTACGGGCTATTGCAATCTTACGGACGAGGAAGCCGACGCGCTGGACACCTACGCGACGGTATACGGCATCCGCGCGGGGCGCATGCGCTACCCCTTTACATTCGGCGGCGAGGAAGAGGTTTCAAGGGCCGAAGAGCTGCGCGCACGGGTGGTGGAGCCGCTGCTGCGGCTGCAGCGCGCGCTTTCCGGCGCAAAGGATGCCAGCGGCACGGTGGACGCGATCTTCTATTACCTGGAGGAGCGCGCGGCGTTTGACACCCTGCAGCGAGAGCAGCAGGCGCTCATGGACGCGGGCCTCGCGGTAGAGGCATTTGACTGCGCGCAGGTATGGAACCTGCTGATGGAGCTGCTCGACCAGATGCACACCCTGCTGGGCGGGCATCGGGGGCAGATGCGCACGGTGATGGACATGCTGGAGGCGGGCGTCGGCGCGATGGAGCTGGGCGCGCTGCCGACCTCACAGGAGGCGCTGGTGGCAGGCCAGATCGGCAACGTGCGCACGGCGCAGGTGGACGCGCTCTTCCTGCTGGGCATGAACGACGGCAAGCTGCAGAGCAGCTCGCAGAGCCTGCTGACGGACGAAGAGCGCGCGCTCACGGCCAGGGAGGCGGACGCCTACCTCGGCATGGTGGACAGCGACCGCGCGCAGCTTTCACGCTTGGACATTTTACAGGCCATGACGCTGCCGGGAAGGCGGCTGTACGTGAGCTACGCGCTCTCGGACGAGGAGGGCCGGGCGCAGCGGCCGGCGTCGGCGGTGCTGGCGCTTCGGCGCGTGTTCCCCGACCTTGCGGTCGAGGGCGGTGCGCTCGACAAGGGCGAGCGCGCTGCCCTTTTGAGCCCGCGCGCGGCGCTGGATGCGCTCTCCGTTCACCTGCGGGAGCTCGCGGATGCGGGCGAGGTAGAGCTCGACGGCCCCTTTCGCGAGGCCTATGCGGCGCTGTGCGGGAACGGAGAATACGCGGAACGCGTAAGAGACGTGCGCGACGCGCTCATCACGCGCGTTTACGCTCCGAGGCTGCGCGTGAACACCGCCCGCGCGCTGTACGGGCGGCGGACGGTGAGCGTATCGAAGCTGGAGACGTTCGCCCAGTGCCCCTACCGTCATTTCGTCAGCTATGGCCTGCGCCCGGTGCAGCGCCGGGCGACCGGCGCGGAGCGCGACAAGCTGGGCGAGCTGTATCATGCGGCGGTGGAACGCTTCACGCGAGAGGCGCTCTCCCACGAGCACTGGCCGGACATCGAGCGCGCGGAAAGCGACCGAATGATGGACGCGGTGGTCGAGCCGCTGCTGGATCAGTGGCAGCGCACGCCCATGGGTGAAAGCGCGCGCGGCAAGGCATTCGCCGGGCGCATGCGCAGGACCGCGCGCCGGGCGGGCTGGACGCTGACGCACCAGATGCAGGGCAGCGGTTTTCGGCTGGAGGACATGGAGTTCACGTTCGGCAGCGGCGTCATCCCGCCGATTCAGATCGAGCTGGAAAACGGCGAGCGCATGTACCTCAAGGGGCGCATCGACCGCATCGACCTGATGGAGACGGAGCGGAGCGTCTACCTGCGCGTGGTGGATTACAAGTCCGGGCGCAAGGAGATGGATCCCACCGACATCTATTGGGGGCTGCAGCTGCAGCTGCTCATCTATCTGCAGGCCGTGCTGCAGAGGTATCGCGGAGCGAAGGCGGCGGGGCTGTTTTACTGCCGCATCGACGACCCGCTGGTCGTCAAGAACCTGCGCGTGCGCGAGGCGGTGGAGCGGGAAATCGCCAGGCAGCTCTCGCTCAAAGGGCTGTCGTTGTGCGACGTGGAGATCATCCGGGCGCAGGGCGCGGATCAGCAGGAGGCGCTGCTTAAAAAGGACGGGACGCTGCGCCAGGGCGCGCTGGCCGTTTCCGAGCAGGAGATGGCGCTGTTGGTGGATTACGCGGTGCGCATGGCCGCGGAGCTCAGCGGGCGCATCGCGGCGGGCGAGATCGACATCAGCCCGGCTCAGCGCGGAAACTTCCGCGTGTGCGCTTATTGCGACTTTCGGGATATCTGTGGTTTTGACCCGATGCTCTACGGCGCGTCCGCCCGCGTGCTCACGCCCAAGAAGCTTTCGGACATCCTGCAGGCGCAGACGGAAAAAGAGGAGGAATAGAGATGTGCAACGTAGTTTCGGGCGGGCTTTACCGCCACTTCAAGGGAAATCAGTACCGGGTGCTCTACGTCGCCACGCACAGCGAGACGATGGAGCCGTATGTGGTCTATCAGGCGCTGTACGGCGAACGCGGCATCTGGGTGCGGCCGCTCAAAATGTTTGTGGAAGATGTGGAAAGAGACGGACGCGTGCAGCCTCGGTTTGCGCTGATTTCTGAGGAAAACGGTCAAAACGAGGGATGAGACGGGGGTTTCTGTGGAAAATCAATGGCGTCAGGAGGAAGATACGGCATGGCAAAGACTCGCAAAATGCTCGGCAGCGCCGAGTCCCCCTACATCCTTTCGCTGATGCGCGCCATCGAGACGCAGTCTAGGGCGACCATCGCCGCCTGGAGCACGGATTACGCGGAAGAGCATCTCCTGTCGATCTACGAGCGGGCCTTCCCCGAAGACGAGCGGCCCCGGCAGGGGCTTGAGGCCGCGCGGACGTACCTCGCGGGCGGCATGAAGCTGGCGGAGGCGAAGGCGAAAATTCGTCCCGTGCAGGACGCGGCGCGGGCTGCGGAGGCCGTGCCCGCCGCGCAGGCGGCCGCGCGCGCGATCTTTTCCAGCGCATCCGCCATTCACACGCCGACCTATGGGCTCAGCCTCGCCTTTTACGGCGCGGCGGCCGTCGCCTACGACCGCGTAGGCACCGAGGCGACCGACGAGGTGTACGAGACCATCGCCGCCGAGGAATGCGCGAAGATGGAAGCGGCGCTGCGCTCTGTTTCGGTCACGGACGAGCCCAATCCGGCCAAGATCGTCTGGCACTGCTGAAGATGAGCGCCGAATAGAAAAAGAAACGCAGAAAAAGACCTCTAAAAACCAGCGGTGAAACGCAGGTTTTAGAGGTCGCTTGTGTATGAAGCGTTTTGTAGGCTCCATTGCGCGTAAAGCTTCTTTTTTTACAGCTCCAGCTTCATGTCCCCGTCCTTGATGAGTCCGGCCCTGCGCATCAGCAGGCAGATGGCGAGGGAAAGCGCGGCGGGCAGCGCGATGTGCAGCGCCAGCATCTTGAGCAGCACCACGCCCGCGCCGGAGGATGCGGCCATAGACTTGAACGTGCCGATCTGCCCCACAAGGCCCGCCGTACCCATGCCGGCGAAGACGCCGTAGTTGCGCATGTCGAAGAGCGTGGTGGCAAAGGGCCCCAGAATCGCGGCGGCCAGCGTCGGAGGCACGAGGATCAGCGGATGACGCAGGATGTTGGGCACTTGCAGCATGGAGGTGCCGAGCCCCTGCGCAATCAGGCCGCCGATGCCGTTTTCCCTGTAGGAGGCGACGGCGAAGCCCACCATCTGCGCGCAGCAGCCGACGGTCGCCGCGCCCGCGGCGAGCTGCAGGCCCAAGCCCAGCTCCGTACCCTCGGGCGCGACGAAGATCATCGCGCACAGCGCGGCGGAGGAGATGGGCGCGGTCAGCGCGAGCCCTACCACGACGGAGACGATGACGCCCATGGGGATGGGCTGCATGCGCGTGGCCGTATCGATGAAATCGCGCAGCAGGTTCATCAGCGCGTTGACCGCCGGGCTGCACAGCACCGCCGCCAGCCCGCCGACGATGATCGTGGCCGAGGGGACGAGGATGATGTCCAGCTTCGTCTTGCCCGCGACGAAGTTGCCTGCCTCCGCGCCCAGCACGGCGGCGATGAAGCAGCCCAGCGGCGCGCCCAGCTCGTAGCCGATCGCGCCCGACACGGCGGACGTGAACATCGCCAGCGGCGCGACCTTCATCCCCCAGGCGACCGCGACGCCGATCGCCCCGCCGACCACGGGACCGGACTTGGCGACCGCCGCGAACTCCGATAGCTTTGAAAGCCCCGGCACGTACTGACCAATCTGATCCAGAATCGTGCCGATGATGAGGGTGGAAAACAGGCCCAGCGCCATCGCGCTGAGCGCGTCCAGACCGTAACGTTTGAAAAGCCGCGCCCCGAGGCTCTTTTTTTCCGTCTTTTGCATGTGCACACAACTCCTTTAAGTCGTTGCTGCCCATTATACTAGATGTAATTGCAGGTGTAAAGACACATAGAAACTAAACTTTGACGCCTTTTCCTATGGAACCCGGCTACAGCAGCCGGTCGATGAGGTCAAACGCGAAGGAGGTCATTTCAAAGCCGCAGCGGATGAAACCGTCGTACTTGTGCAGCATGGTGCCGCTGGTCTGCATGACGAGTCCGCTCCCCCGCTCCACGTCGCCCCAGAGCTCGGCGTTCATGCCATAGGCCACGCCCTGGTGGCCGATGATGCGGCCCTTGCCGCAGAGCTCCTCGAGCACGGCGACGTTGAGCCCGCGTCCCGCGCGGCGGACGGAGCCCAGGCCGTCCTGACAGGTGCGCATGAGCGTCAGGGTTTCGGGGCGTAGGATGCGTGCGCCGTCGATTTCACCGTCCGAGAGCAGCAGGCGCAGCAGCTTCGCCATGTCCCCGGCGCGGATGATGAGGCGCCCCGGCGACCAGGTGAAGTCCATTTCGGGATTCACGGCGGGCAGGGGCCTTGCAGCGAGGATGGGCGCGTCGTAAGCCATTCGCGGGGGGAAGACGCGGCTGACGTAATAGCCGCAGGCGAAGTCCTCCACCGGCCGGATGCGCTGGGGGGCGTAGGAGGCGGAGATGGACAGGGGCTCAAAGAGCAGGCGCTGCATCAGGTCGTCGAAGCGTTCGCCCGTCACGATCTCCATGATGGAGCCCACGATGCCTGCGCCGAAGTTGGAGTAGGAAAAGACGGTGCCGGGCTCGTCCTGCGAGAAGTCCACGGCGTCGTTGGGCGGGGTAAGCAGCTCCTTCATGGACATTTCGCCGTCGATGCCCGGCCCGTCGTACAGGGCGTTGTCCACGAGGGAGGCGGTGTGCGTGAGCAGCTGGCGAAGCGTGATCGGAACGTCCGGAAAGCGGGGATTGCGCACGCGGTAGCCGAGGTAATCGGAAATGTCCGCGTCCAGCTCGAGCAGGCCGTCCTCGCACAGGCGGAGGGCGGCAAAGGCGAACACGAGCTTGGAGACGGAGGCGATGCGGAAGTAGGTGTTTTCGGTGACGGGCACGTTCCCCTGCACGCGCGCGAGGCCGTAAGGGAAGATGCCCGCGACCTGGCCTTTCACGACGAGGGCCATGGTGCCGCCGACGGTGCGGTTTCGGCGGAAGATTTCGTCTACGCAGCGCTGCACGTCCTCCCGGGCCTGCGGCGTCAGCGTGCCGTCCGCGAGCAGGGCGGCGCTTTCCGGTACGGCCGGGATGTGCCCGCGGCGTTTGCGCAGCTTTGCGATGGATTCCGTAGAGAGATTTTTCATGATGACCTCCGGTGCCGATAGAATGGATTCATTATAGCACGTATGCTATAATATGGGGTAGTGAGGATTCTTGGGGATTCCGCCTTTCCCCGCGCCGGGAAAGGCACAGGAGGCGACACATGAAAGAAACCCTGCGCGTGTCGGTGCGCGCGCTGGTCGAGTATACCCTGCACGCGGAGGATCTGGCTGGGGCCGCCGTGGACCGCGAGCGCATGCTGGAGGGTTCGCGCGCGCATCGCGCGCGCCAGAGCGCTGCACAGGAGGACTTGCCCGGCTACGAATCCGAGGTATCCCTCTCTCTGAGCGTGCCCTGTGCGGAGGGCTTCGATTTGGAGGTCGCAGGGCGTGCCGACGGGCTGTTTTCAGCCGACGGCCTTTTGTGCGTGGAGGAAATCAAGCTCTGGGACGATCAGCCGCTGGAGGACGCGCTGCCCGCGCACTGGGCGCAGGCGGCCTGTTATGCGCACATGCTCTGCGCAGCGCGCGGCGTGAACCGCGTGCGCATGGACGTCGTCTATACCGAAAAGCGCGGCGGCGTGCTCCGCCGCTTCACGGACGTGCAGGACGCGGCGGCGCTTTCCGAGCGCTTTTCAGCGCTGGTCGAGCCCTACGCCCGATGGCAGGGCATGCTCCTTTCCTGGCGAAGGGAGAGAAATGCGTCGCTCGCCGCCTTTGCCTTCCCTTACGACGGCTTTCGCGCGGGCCAGCGCGCCTTTTCGGGGAATGTGTTCGTCGCCATCCGCGAGCGCAGGCGGCTGCTCGCGCAGGCGCCCACCGGTACGGGGAAGACCGCGGCCACGCTCTTTCCCGCGCTCAAGGCGCTGGCGGCGGGCCATACGAACCAGATCTTTTATCTCACCGCGCGCACGACGGGCCGCGCGTTGGCGCTCTCTACCCTGCGCCGCTTTGCAGAGCGCGGCGCCCGCGTGCGCGCGCTGGAGCTGACCGCTAAGGAGAAGATCTGCCCGCTGGGCGCGCAGCGGCGCTGCGACCCGGAATACTGCCCGATGGCGAAGGGCTTTTACGTCCGTCTGCCGGAGGCGGTAGAAGCGTTGATGGGCAGGCAGCTTTGGGATCGCGAGGCAATCGAGGAAGCCGCCGGGAAGCACGGCATCTGCGCCTTCGAGCTCTCCCTTTCGCTTTCGGAGATCGCGGACGTCGTCGTGTGCGATTACAACTACGCCTTTGACCCGGTAGCGCGCATTCAACGCGTATTTTTGCAGCGCAGCGACGTGACGCTGCTGGTGGACGAGGCGCACAACCTCGTCGACCGCGCGCGCGACATGCTCTCCGCGCAGGCGGACAGCGCCGCCCTGCGCCAGCTTCGCGCGCAGTACGGCAAGCAGTTTGGGCGAAAGAACGCGCCCTACCGGGCGATGACGCGCGCCATCCGGCGGCTCAGTCACGTGGAGGAGGAAAGAGCCGATGGGGAGGTGCGTCTGGACGGTCTGCCCGAGGGCCTGACGGAGGACATGCAATCTCTCGCGGATGCGCTGGGCGAGGCGATGGCGCGTGGTCAGGGCGCACTGCTCTCGGACGCATTTTCGGACGCGCTCTCCTACGTGCAGTGCGCGGCCCGAGCGGACGAAACCTATGCCATTCTGCTTTCGCGCGGCGGACGGGATGCGCGCGTACGCCTGCTGTGCCTCGACCCCGCGCCTTATCTGCGCGAGGTCACCGCAAAGCTGCGCGGGGTGGTGTACTTTTCCGCGACCCTCTCCCCCCTCCCGCAGCTTCGCGCGCTGCTGGGGGGCGAAGAGGGGGACGGCATGCTCTCGCTGCCCTCCCCCTTCCCGCCGGAGCGCCTGCGGGTGGTGCGCATGCCCATCGACACGCGCTACGCCAGCCGCGAACGCACCGCGCCGCAGGTCGCCCGGGCGATCGCCGCGCTGGTGAAAAGCCGTCCCGGCAACTATCTTGCCCTGTTTCCCTCTTATACATATATGAACCTCGTGAAAAGCTGCTTTGAGGATCTTTCGACCGGCGTTTCAGCCATCACCCAGCAGACCGGCATGGACGAAGCCGCGCGCGACGCCTTCATCGCCCGCTTTGAGCCGGGCGAGCGCCTCATTGGATTCTGCGTGATGGGCGGGGTATTCGCGGAGGGCATCGACCTGCCGGGCGAGCGCCTGTCAGGCGTCGCGGTGGTCGGCGTGGGCCTGCCGCAGATCTGCGCGGAGCGCGATACCCTGCGCGCGTACTTTGACGGTGCGGGGAGAGACGGGTTTGGCCTCGCCTACCGCATTCCCGGCATGACGAAGGTGCTGCAATCCGTCGGGCGCGTCATCCGCACCGAGCAGGACCGCGGCGCGGCGCTGCTCATCGACACGCGCTTTTTTGACGCGGCGTACGAGGGGCTGCTGCCCCCGCACTTCTTCCCGCTGTACGAGGCGTCCACGGACGCGGCGCTCATGCGGCTCCTTTCCGCCTTTTGGGAAGAGAATTCAGACGCCGGGGATTGGGAAAAAAGGGAATGAAGGTGGACATGTCGAACAAAGGAACAGCGGATTTTTTCGCCAGCCTGCTTGACGTTTGTGAGGGAGGATGCTATACTGTTCGCAATAGAGAATCTTGTTCATCATTATGAATGATTTTCGCGGTTTCACAATCTGGCCTGCAAAGGAGGCGAAATGCGTGGCCGAAACCCTCAACCGATCCCTGGCGCGCGGGCTGGACATTCTGGAACTGCTCAGCGAGGAGCCTGCGGGCTTGGAGCTGCACAGAATCGCGAAGGCGCTGGACATCCCCAAATCGAGCGCGTTCAACCTCATCCATACGCTGCTGGACAAGCGCTACGTGACCTACGACGAAGCGACGTCGCGCTACGCGCTCTCGCTGCGCATGTTTGAAATGGGCTCCGCCGCCGTAAAGGACGTGACGGAGCAGTCGGTCGTGCACCAGTACATGCAGCGCGTCTACGCGGGCTGCAATGAGACGGTGCACTGCGGCGTGCCCGACGGCACGGACATGGTATATGTGGATAAGCTGGAGAGCACGCACTCCATCCGCATGACCTCGCGCATCGGCGCACGTTTCCCGCTGTACTGCACGGCCATGGGCCGGGCGGTGCTGGCCTGCTGGCCGGAGGAGCACGTGCGCGAGCTATACCGCAATTACGACTTTCAAAAACTGACGCCGCACACGGTGAGCTCCATGGAGGCGCTTTTGCAGGAGATCGCCCGCGTGCGCCAGCAGGGATACGCGACGGAATACGAGGAAAGCAACGAAAACGTCTGCTGTTTCGCCGTCGCCGTCCGCGACCGCGTGGGAAAGCCCGTGTACGCGGTCAGCGTGTCGATGCCGCTCTTTCGCGCGAGCGAGGAGGCGACCCAGCGGTGCATTCAGCTATTGCTCGACGCGCAGCGGCGCATCGAGCGCTTTTTGCACGTCCTGTAACCCCGAATATTTTACATAGGAGGCTGTGACATGACGAAACTTTGCAAAGAGACCCTTCCCTCCCTCGCCGTAAAGCACGGCTGCGCGCCGGCGCGCGAGCGCGTCCTGCAATTTGGCGAGGGCGGCTTCCTGCGCGCGTTCGTAGACTTTATGATCGACAGGTCCAACGAGGAGGCGGGCATGGAGGCGGGCGTCGTGGTCGTGCAGCCCATCGAGCGCGGCCTCGTGGACAAGCTGAACGAGCAGGACGGGCTGTATACGCTGATCCTGCGCGGCAAGGAGGCGGGTCAGGTGGTGAAGGACACGCGCGTCGTCACGTGCGTGCGCCGCGGCCTGAACCCCTATCAGGACTTTGAAGGCTACCTGGCGCTCGCGCACAACCCGGATCTTCGCTTCGTCGTCTCCAACACGACGGAGGCGGGCATCGTTTACACCGGAAAGGATTCCTTTGACGACAAGCCCCAGGCCTCTTATCCGGGCAAACTCACCCGTCTGCTCTACGAGCGCTTCCTCGCCTTCGGAGAGGAGGCGGGCAAGGGCTTCATTCTGCTGCCGGTAGAGCTGATCGACGACAACGGCGCGCATTTGAAGGAGTGCGTGCGGAAAACCGCCGCGCAATGGAACCTGGGAGAGGCGTTTACGGCGTGGCTCGAGCGCGAATGCG
Source organism: Beduinella massiliensis (assembly GCF_900199405.1). Lineage (NCBI taxonomy): Bacteria > Bacillati > Bacillota > Clostridia > Eubacteriales > Beduinellaceae > Beduinella > Beduinella massiliensis. The sequence continues at coordinate 38,141 of NZ_LT963430.1, read as the reverse complement.
TCTTTACTTCCACGCTGGTCGACCGCATCGTGACGGGATACCCCCGCGACGACGCGAAGGAGATTCTGGATGGTCTCGGGTACGACGACTTCCTGCTGGACGCGGCGGAGCCGTTCGGCCTTTGGGTCATCGAGGGCCCCGCGTGGATCGAGCGGGAGCTGCCCTTTAAGAAGGCAGGCTGCAACGTCGTCTTTACGCAGGACGTAAAGCCCTACAAGCTGCGCAAGGTGCGCATGCTCAACGGCGCGCACACCTCCATGGTGCTGGGCGCATATCTCGCGGGGCTCGATACGGTCGGCGAATGCATGGCCGACCCTTGGGTGCGCAGGTACATGGAGATGGCGCTGTTTGACGAGATCATGCCCACGCTCGACCTGCCGAGGGAGGATCTCGAAGCGTTTGCCTCCGCGATCTTCGAGCGCTTTGAAAATCCCTTCAACAAGCACTACCTGCTTTCCATCGCCCTCAACTCGCAGTCCAAGTTCCGCGCGCGCGTGCTGCCGACGATCAAGGAGTACCAGCGCCGCAAGGGCGCGCTGCCGAAGGTGCTGACCTTTTCCATGGCCGCGTTCATCGCCTTTTACAGCGGCGCCAGGAAGGCGGACGGCTCGATGGAGGGCGCGCGCGAAAAGGACGGCGCTTATCCCATCGCGGACGACGATGCCGTGCTCGCGTTTTTCGAGGGACTCCAAGGCAGAAGCGCCGCGGATACCGCGCATGCGGTGCTCCAAAACGCGGACTTCTGGGGCGAGGATTTGACGGCGCTGCCGGGCTTTGAGGCGGCGGTTTCGGCCGCGCTTTCGGACATCCGCGAAAAGGGTGCGCGCGCGGCGATCGACGCCCTCGTTCGCTGAATGGAGGCGGGCATGGAGAAGACGAGATTTATCCGCATCAGCGAAAGCGACAACGTGGCGGTCGCGGTGGAGGCCCTTCGCGCGGGCGAAGAGGCCTGCGGCGTGACGCTTGCGCAGGACATCCCGGCGGGCCACAAGTTCGCGCTTTCCCCTATCGCCGCCGGCGAGGACGTGATCAAGTACGCGTTCCCCATCGGCCACGCGACGGAGGGCATCGCGCCCGGCGCGTGGGTGCACACGCACAACGTGAAGACGAACCTCTCGGGCACGCTCGAGTACGCCTACCAGCCCGCCGGCGCGCCAACCGCGCAGGACATGCGCCGCACGTTCGAGGGCTACGTGCGCGAGGACGGAAGCGTCGGCATTCGCAACGAGATCTGGATCGTGAACACCGTCGGGTGCGTCAACGGCACGTCGCAGATTCTTGCGCGCAGGGCAAACGAGGCGCTTAAAGACAAGGTGGACGGCGTATACTGCTTCACCCATCCCTACGGGTGCTCGCAGTTGGGCGAAGATCATCAAAATACGCAGCGCCTGCTCGCCTCCATGGTGCGCCATCCGAACGCGGGCGGCGTGCTGGTGCTGGGGCTCGGATGCGAAAACAACCACATCGAGGCGTTCCGGCAGGTGCTGGGCCCGGTGGACGAACGGCGGGTGAAGTTCCTGACGACGCAAAACGTCGAGGACGAGATCGAGACGGGCATGGAGCTGATTGCCCAGCTCGCGCAATACGCGTCGTCCTTTAAGCGCGAGACGGTGGACGCATCCCGGCTGATCGTCGGCCTCAAGTGCGGCGGCTCGGACGGCCTATCCGGCATCACGGCCAACCCGCTGCTGGGCAGATTTTCGGATCTGCTCGCCCGCTGCGGCGGCACGACCCTGCTCACCGAGGTGCCGGAGATGTTCGGCGCGGAGACGCTGCTGATGAACCGCTGCCGGGATCGGGCGACGTTTGAAAAGACGGTACGGCTCATCAACGACTTTAAGGATTACTTCCTGCGCCACGGGCAGGAGGTCTATGAAAACCCCTCGCCGGGAAACAAAGCGGGCGGCATCACCACGTTGGAGGACAAGTCGCTCGGCTGCACGCAAAAGGGCGGCACGGCGCAGGTGATGGACGTGCTTTCCTACGCGCAGCCGGTGCGGGAGCGCGGGCTCAACCTGGTGCAGGGCCCGGGCAACGACCTGTGCGCGATCACGGCGCTGATGGCCTCCGGCGCGCAGATGGTGCTGTTCACCACCGGCCGGGGCACGCCGGTCGGCGCGCCCGTGCCGACCGTCAAGGTCGCGACGAACAGCGCGCTCGCGGAAAAGAAAAGGAACTGGATCGACTTTGACGCGGGCGTTCTCGTGCGCGGCGCGTCGATGGAGGAGACGTCGCACGCCTTTCTTTCCAAGGTGCTGTCGGTCGCCTCGGGCGAGGAGACGTGCAGCGAGCGCTTCGGGTATCGTGAAATCGCCATCTTCAAGGACGGCGTCACGCTATAAAGGGCCTTACAAAAAAACGGAGGTGCGATTATGAAGGAATTCATGGACAAAGACTTCCTGCTCTCGACCGACACCGCGCGTAAGCTTTACAAAGCAGCCCGTGAAATGCCGATTTTCGACTATCACTGCCATCTCAACCCGCGCGAAATTTATGAGAACATTCAATTCCGCAATCTCGGCCACCTGATGCTCGGCGGCGACCATTACAAGTGGCGCGCAATGCTCTCAAACGGCGTACCGGACGCGCTGTGCCGCGGCGAAGCCAGCGATTGGGATAAATTTTACGCCTTCGCCGGCACGCTCAAGTACGCGATTGGGAATCCGCTGTTTCACTGGACGCACCTGGAGCTCAAGCGCGTCTTCGGCATCGACGAGGTGCTTTCCGAGAAGACGGCCAAGGACGTTTGGGACAAGGCGAACGCCATGCTCAGGACGGAAGAATTCCGCTGCCGCCGCCTTATCGAAAAGTTCAACGTAAAGGTCATCTGCACCACGGACGACCCGTGCGACGACCTGCACTACCATAAGCTGCTGGCGGAGGACAAGGCGTTCAAGGTGAAGGTGCTTCCCGCCTTCCGTCCGGACAAGATCATCAACATCGACAAGGCGGGCTTCGTACAGTACGCATCGCTGCTGGGCCGCGTTTCCGGAAAGAACACGCTGAATTTTCAGGACATGCTGCAGGCGCTGGAAAGCCGTGTGCAGTATTTCCACGAGGTTGGCGCGCGCGTAAGCGATCACGCGCTGGATACGGTTCCCTTTGCCGCGCCGGATTACGCCGTGGCGCAGGAGGCCTACCGCAAGGCGCTTTGCGGCGAGGCGCTCACCGCGCTGGAGATCGAGACGTACAAGACCTGCCTGCTGCGCTCTCTGGGCAAGATGTATAAGGAACGCGGCTGGGTGATGCAGTACCACATCGGCGCGATGCGCAACAACAACACCCGTATGTTCGAGCGCTATGGCGCGGACGTGGGCTTCGACTCCGTGAGCGACGCCGAGATCGCCGCGAAGCTCTCCCGCCTGCTGGACATGCTCGACAACGAAAAGGCGCTTCCCAAGACGATCCTCTATTGCCTGAACCCGAAGGATAATTTTGTGCTCGGCACGATGATCGGCAACTTCCAGGACGGCGAGATCCCGGGCAAGATTCAGTTCGGCTCCGGCTGGTGGTTCAACGATCAGAAGCAGGGTATGATCGACCAGATGACGGCGCTGGCGAACCTCGGACTTCTGGGGCGCTTCGTCGGCATGCTGACCGACAGCCGCTCCTTCATCTCTTATCCCCGCCACGAGTACTTCCGCCGCATTCTGTGCGACCTCATCGGCAAGTGGGTGGAAAACGGCGAATACCCGGCGGACATGGATACGCTGAAAGAGCTGGTGCGCGGCATCTGCTACGGCAACGCCGTGGAGTACTTCGGCATCAAGGTCGACTGATCCCGCGCCGGGGCGCGGACGGCCAGAACGAGGAGGTTTTTCCCGATGGAAACGTACACGAAACCCGAAGCTCCATGGCAGGAGCTGGGCGGCGGCTCGCGCAGGCGCATTCGCTCCTATGACGAGCGGATGATGATGGTCGAGGTGGACTTCGACGAAGGCGGCGTCGGTGCGGACCACGCGCACCCGCATACCCAGATTACCTATTGCCTCGCGGGCGAGTTCGCCTTTCACATCGGCGAAAAGGCATATACGCTAAGGGCGGGCGACACCCTCGTCTTCCCCTCAGGTGCGGTGCACGGGTGCAGAGCCGTGAAGGCAGGAAGGCTGCTGGACGTATTTTCGCCCATGCGCGAGGATTTTCTAAAGTAAGGCGGCGCTTTTGCGCTTCCGATAAAGCCCTGATCTTTCTAAGGAGGAACGAATGATGGAAATTCTTGAAAAGCTCTCGCTGATCGGTATTGTGCCGGTCATCGCCATCGACGACGCGGCGGACGCCGTGCCGCTGTGCAAGGCCCTGTCCGAGGGAGGCTTGCCCTGTGCGGAGATTACCTTCCGCACCGCCGCCGCCGCCGAGGCCATTCAAAACGTCAGCCGCGAGCTGCCGGACGTGCTGGTGGGCGCGGGCACGGTGCTGACCTGCGAGCAGGTGGACCGCGCGGTCGCCGCCGGCGCGAAGTTTATCGTCTCCCCTGGCCTCAACCCCGAGGTCGTGCGTCACTGCCAGGAGGTAGGCATCCCCGTGACGCCGGGCACTTCCAATCCCTCCGACATCGAGACGGCGCTCTCTTTGGGCCTGAAGACCGTCAAATTCTTCCCCGCGGAGGCGGCGGGCGGCCTCAAGTACATCAAGTCCATCGCCGCGCCCTACGTGGACGTGACCTTTATGCCCACCGGCGGGGTGAATGAAAAGAACCTGCTCGATTACCTCTCCTTCGGAAAGATCCTCTGCTGCGGCGGAAGCTGGATGGTCCCCAAGGACGCGGTGAAGGCCAAGGATTGGGATAAGATCCGCGAGCTGACCGCATCCGCCGTGAAGCTGATGCTCGGCTTCGAGCTGGCGCACATCGGCGTCAACTGCGAAGGCGAGGACGAGGCCGTGAAGACCGCCGAGGCTTTCTGCAAGCTGTTTGGATGGCCGGTCAAGGTCGGCAACTCCTCTGTCTTCGCGGGCACCGCGATCGAGGTCATGAAGAAGAGCGGTCGCGGCCAGAAGGGGCACATCGCTATCCGCACCAACTTCCTCGCGCGCGGCCGCGCCTATCTGGAACGCCAGGGCTTCACGTTCGACGAGAGCTCCCTCGTCGTGAAGGAGGGCAAGCAGATCGCGATCTACCTGAAGGACGAAATCGCTGGCTTCGCCGTACACCTCGTGCAGAAGTAAAAATGCGAAAGAAGAATCGCGCGATTGCTGGATGACTTGTCGAAATTTCCTACTTTTTGCCTGTAAATCTTATTGACAACGGTGATCGTATCAAGGTATACTAAAGATAAGGTCACAGGTGTGACGAAGAACAAGGAGGTCGTTTCCAATGAAAAAGTTTTTGACCCTCGCGGTCGCCCTCATGCTGGTGCTGGGCCTTGCGTGCTCCGTATCTGCTGACGCGATCAAGCTCAACCTGAGCGAAGTTCACGTCGAAGGCTACCCGACGACGATGGCGGATGAGCACTTTGCCGAACTGGTGAAGGAGCGCACCGACGGCCGCATCGAGATCACCGTGTATCCGGGCGGCACGCTCTACGGCGCTGAGCCCCTCGCTATCGAAGCGATGGTCGTGGGCGACTTGGCGTTTGCGCGTGTCTCCGCGTCGCCGGTCGCGGACTTTGTACCCGCGATGAACGCAATTCAGCTTCCCTACCTGTATAAGAACGCGGAGCACATGTGGGCCGCGCTGAACAGCGAAGAGATCGGTCAGAAGATGCTGGACGAGGTTCAGTCCTCCGGCTCCGGCATGATCGGCCTGTGCTACTACGACGGCGGTTCCCGCTGCTTCTACACGACCAAGAAGGTCGAAAAGGTCGCGGATCTGGCTGGCCTGAAGATTCGCATGCAGGACAACGCGCTCATGTGCGACCTGGTGAAGGTCCTCGGCGCTTCTCCCGTAGTCGGCATTGGCCCGAACGAGGTGTCCCAGAACATCACGTCCGGCGTCATCGACGGCGCGGAGAACAACTGGCCGACCTACGAGTCCAAGGGCGACTACAAGGCCGCTCCCTACTACACGCTCGACCATCATACCCGCGTGCCGGAAGTCCTGCTGGCCTCTGAGACTGCGCTGGCCTCTGCTGGCGTGAGCGCGGAAGACATCGAGATCATCAAGCAGTGCGCGAAGGACACGCAGGAGTTTGAGATCGAGGCATGGAAGGCTCGCGAGGTCGAGTCCGAGAAGATCGTGCTCGAGGGCGGCGCGCAGGCGGTCGAGCTGACGGACGAGGCGTTTGCCGAATTCCAGAAGGCGATGACCGAGTCCAGCGACGTGCTGAAGGGCAAGAGCCTGTATGACATTTATGCCGCTGGCTACGAGGACACCGTTGAAGCGATCAAGACGCTGGGCGAGCAGTTCTAATTGTATCCAAACGAACGAAGGAGCATGGCAAAAGCCGTGCTCCTTTTGTGTTTTCTCTCAAGATGGGATCTTCCGCGGGCGGCGTTACAGATCAAAAGCCGTCCGCCTTTTTGCCGTCTTTGGAGGGGCGGGCGGCCTTCAGAGTCCCAGCGCCCGCGCGAGGAAGGCGCTTACCCGTCGATGTCGCGCCGTGACATGCAGTCGTTGGGGCTCTTGTGGAGGCGCAGGATCGGCGAAGTAGGCGTTCGTGTGCGGGTCGATCGAGAGGGAATCCAGCGGCCAGCCCGCATGGCGCAGTGGAGATGCGTGATCCACCATGTAGAAGGCGCCGCTCCTGTCTTCGGGATCGTTTTCCACGCACGACTCGACGCGACCGCCTTTGCAGACGGCGAGCCCGTCCAGATAATAGGCGAGTACCTTTCCGCCGAGTCCGCGTATGAGCGCAGCGTAGTATTCGATCATCTCGTCGTCGTCAAGGCGTTTCCCCTCGGGAGAGCGGACGTGCAGCCCTGGCTGGCGGGGATCGTCGATCGGCAGGCCGTCGAAATAGAGGCCGGAGTCGTTGCAGATCACCGGATCGAAAAAGCGGCCGTAAAACGCGGCCTTGATGCGCGCGTTTTCTTCGGGCGACCGTCCCGTCTCTGCAGGCTCTTCCACGACATGCAGATCTCTCAGCGTGAGAAAATGCACACCGCGGCCTTCGAGCAGGCGTTCAAGCCGATCAACCTTTGACGGATTTGTCGTCCCGATCAGTACGTCCAAACGAATCCCCCCTTCAGCGCGGATGAAATCAGGCATACCTTATTTTAACACAGCTCGCCCGCCTTGCACAGCCGTTTAGAGACATGCGTTTGCCGGTTTTGTACCTGCATGCTTCGCAGACATGCATAAAGGGCCGCCGCGAAAAACGCGGCGGCACATCATCAGGATAGCTTACATCATGTGTAGCGCGGTGGGCAGCCAGGTGCTCAGACCCGGAATAAAGGTGACCAGCAGCAGCGTCACGATCATGACCGCATACAGCGGAAGCATGTGACGGCTGGTGCGCTCGATCGGCGTCTTGCCGATAGCGCATCCGACGAACAGCGCCGTGCCGACAGGCGGCGTGCACAGGCCGCAGGCGAGGTTGAAGATCATCATGACGCCGAAATGCACGGTGCTCATGCCGACGGCCTGAACGACGGGCAGCAGAATGGGGGTCATGATGAGGATCAACGGGGCCATGTCCATGAAGCAGCCCAGCAGGAGCAGCAGCACGTTGATGACCAGCAGGAGCAGCACGCGGTTATGCGCCAGACCGCCCAGCGCAGAGATGAGCAGCTGCGGGATGTGCAGGTAGGTCATCATGAAGGAGAAGGCCTTCGCGGCGGCGATCAGGGTTAGAACGGTCGCCAGCGTCTTCAACGCGTTTTTGAGCACCTGCGGCAGCACCCTGAACTTGGCCGTACGCAGCACGAGGAAGACGATGACGAAGGTGTAAATACAGGCGATGGAGGCCGCCTCGGTAGCGGTGCACAGGCCCAGACCGATGCCGCCCATGATGATGACGAAGATCATCAGCGGAAGAATCGCGTTGAGGACGACCTTGCCGCGTTGTCCCTTGGGGACGGGATCGCACTTGGGGAAGTTCTTCATCTTCGCCAAAAAGAAGACGAGAATGCAGAAGTTGATGCCCAGCAGCACGCCCGGGACGAGGCCGCCGTAGAGCAGCGCGGCGATGAGCCCGCCCGCGTCTGCGGCAAGCGCGTAGAGCACCATGTTATGGCTCGGGGGAATCAGCACGCCCTGGCAGGCGGTGGTGACGGTCAGGCCCACGGCGAAGTCGTCGTCATAGCCCTGCTTCTTCATCATCGGTACGACGATGGAGCCCAGGGAGGAGACGTCCGCGACGGCGGAACCGGACAGATGACCGAACATCATGGAGGAGAGGACGTTGATGTACGCAAGGCCGCCCTTAAAGCGGCCGACCAGCAGGTTCGCCAGGTCGAGCACGCGTTCGGACATGCCGCCGACGTTCATAAATTCACCCATGACGATGAAGAACGGGATGGCGAGCATGTTGAAGTCGCACACGCCCTTGGCCATGGCCTGAATGAGGGACATGATGCCCTGTCCGCAGGCCAGCGCGCTGAAGATCGAGGCCAGCAGCAGGCAGAAGGATACCGGGATGCGGATCGCCAGCATGCCGACGAACGTGACGACGAGGACCACGATGGCCAACGTATTCGGATCCATACTTGTGTTCCTCCTTACTTCTTTTTCTCGTGTTCGACTTCGTACTGTACTTCGGGTTCGGAGTAAAGCAGGTCGTCGTCGTGCAGCACGCCCAGAAGCTGGAGGATGGAGTCATAGATGATGACGGATCCGGCGATGGGCATGGACATGTACTGAACCCAGCGGGGCCAGCGCGTGTTGGTCATGGGGAAGCGGCCCAGCTTCTGGCAGAGCTGCCAGCCAAAGTAGACCATGATGGCACCCACGGCCAGCGTCGCGACCTTGCTGACGATGTCGAGCACGCGGCGGCCGGTGCTGCCCGCCGGAAAGCGGTTGTAGAGGATCGAAATGCCGATGTGGAAGCGGTCGCGGACGCCCATCGCGCAGGCGAGGAACGTAAAGAGGGAAATCAGGATAAAGGCGACCTCTTCAATCCAGACGAATCCGCCCATCTTCGGAATGAAGAGGCGGACGAAGACGTTCGCGGTAACGATGGAAACCATTACGACCAGCGCGATTTCCGCGACGATCAGCATGATCGCGTGGATGACGCTGTCGATTCCGCGAAGGACTTTGGCAAGGCCCGTCTCATGCAGGTTAACCAACATAGCTTTGCATACCTCCCGTTTTTTTACTGGAAATCATAGAGAAACCAGGCGCCCAGCGCACGGGCTCGCGTTCACCTCCGCATCCATCCATAAATTCCACAGTTTTATTCCTATAATATATGAACAGTTTACAGAATATCCCGGTTTATGTCAAGTTCCTTTATCTATTTTTTGAAACATTCGTTTACAAATGCGTTCATCGTTCTTATTTGTGAACGTTCTGTGCGACTTTCTATTGCCTTGTTTCCAATTATGCCTTATAATGTGATCATATAAAGGCATAGAGCCGTGTAAAAAGGAGAGATTCCCATGTCTCGAGTAGTAACCTTCGGCGAAATTATGCTCCGCCTCAAGAGCCCGGCGCTCGAACGTTTTTTCCAAAGCCCCTCGCTGGAAGCCACCTTTGGCGGCGGCGAAGCGAATGTGGCTGTCTCGCTGGCCAATTACGGCATGGATACCGCGTTTGTGACCCTGCTGCCGGACAACGACATCGGCAAGGCGTGCCTGCGCACGGTGCGCGGATACGGCGTGGACGTGTCGAACATTCAGATGGTTCCCGGCCGCATGGGCATCTACTTCCTGGAGACCGGCTCCAACCAGCGCCCCTCCAAGGTCATCTACGACCGCGCTGATTCCTGCATCGCCAAGGCTGCGTCCGACGCGATTGATTGGGATAAGGCGCTCGAAGGCGCGACGTGGTTCCACATCACGGGCATCACCCCGGCGATCTCCCAGAGCGCGGCGGATCTGTCGCTCGCGGCGGTGAAGGCGGCCAAGGCGAAGGGCGTGCACGTCTCCTGCGACCTCAATTACCGCAAGAACCTGTGGAAGTACGGCAAGCGCGCGGACGAAGTGATGAGCGAGCTGGTGAAGTACGTCGACACCGTCATCGCCAACGAAGAGGACTTCCAGAAGTCCCTGGGCATCAAGGCGGAGAGCGACGTGGAGAGCGGCGAGCTGGACACGAGCGTCTACGAGAAGATCGCCAAGATGGCGATGAACAGGTACCCGAACATCAAGCGCGTCGCCATCACCCTGCGCGAGTCCAAGAGCGCGGACACCAACTACTGGGCGGCCTGCATCTACGACGGCAAGGAGTTTTACGTCTCCCGCAAGTACGCGATCACCGACATCGTGGACCGCGTCGGCGGCGGCGATTCCTTCGGCGGCGGCCTGATCTACGGCCTGAACGCCTACGACAACCAGCGCGACGCGCTGGAGTTCGCGGTGGCCGCTTCCTGCCTCAAGCATACCATCAACGGCGACTTCAACCTTGTCTCCGTCGCCGAGGTCGAGGCCCTCAAAAAGGGCTCCGGATCCGGCCGCGTGGAGCGCTAACTCCAATCGAGCGGGCGTGGGCCCGCCGCACAAAAAGACGCTGCGTCAAGGAGCTCGATGCTCGACGCAGCGTTTTTTTGATTCCGGAGCGCTCATTCTACCCGGTTGTGGTATTCCTGCTGAATTTCCTGCAGGATTTCCGGGTGCTCAAAATCCTGAGGGTAAACCATGTTGACCTGGCGCACCATGCGGCAGTTCTCAATCGGGCGGACGATCAGGCGCCCCTGCTGCTGCTCCTCGCGGCAGACGCTGTAGGAGATGATCGAGATGCCGAGGTTCGCCTCGACGATTTCCTTGATCGTGGAGACGCTGTCGACCTCCATCATGACGTTGAAATTCTGAATGTTGTAGCCGTTGCTGATGAGGTAGCTTTCGATCAGCTTGCGCGTGCCGGTCGACTTGGGACGCAGCACGAGGTTTTCCCGCTGCAGCTCATCGAGCGTCACGCTCAGGCGGGTGGCAAAGGGGTGCTTGGGCGAGACGATCAGGCACAGATGGTCGGTGCCCATCAGCACCTGCCGGTAGTGGTCGCCTGGCAAAATTCCGTCCACAATCGCAAAATCTATTTCATAAAATTTTAGCATTGCATCAATTTTTTTTATAGTTCCGCGCACAATTTGGACGTGTGTCCCCGGGTGTTGGTGGCAATAGGCAGCCAGAACTTGTGGCACGAAGATGTCGCTCGCGGTCGGCGTAATGCCCACCGTGAGCGTATGCACGGCGTGTTTGCAATCTTCGATGGCCTGATGCACCTTGTCGGATAGGGCGATGGCGCGGTGCGCATACTTGAGAAGCACCTCGCCTTCGGGCGTGGGCTTTAATTTTCGCTTTCCTTTTACAAAAATCTGGATGCCAAATTCCTGTTCCAGCAATTTTATGTGGTGACTCACTGCGGGTTGCGTCAGAGACAGCGCCTGCGCCGTCTTGGAAAAGGAACCGAGCTCCTCGAGCTTGAGCAGCGTCCGAATCTTGGGATCAACCATCTTGCCCACCCTTTATTATCAGTTAAATTTATAAAGAAGCAAAAAACTATAATTTGATTTTAGCATTTTCGCGGCCTATAATCAAGAGCAATCGAAGGAGTGTTGTGGCATCCCGAAAGGGATGCCCCCGTTTTTAGGCCGTTTGGCGCGCATGCGCCGCGCAAATCCCTGTGCAGACAGGGGTGAGAAAGGAGACGACTTCCCATGCCAACGCTTGCTTTGCAGCTTAACGATACGGCGAGGGTGATCCTGTGCCTCGGGACGACCCTTTTGGCTGCCTTTGCGTTCAGCAGGCTTACCAAGCTGATGCACCTGCCGAACGTGACGGGCTATATTCTCGCGGGTATCTTCATCGGGCCGTATTGCCTCAAGCTGGTGGACGCGCCTATGGTGAACTCGATGAGCTTCGTTACGGATATCGCCCTGGCTTTCATCGCCTTTGGCACGGGACGCTATTTTAAATGGTCGTCTCTGAAGCGAAGCGGAGGCAAGATCTTCTTTCTGACGGCGATGGAATCGCTGGTCGCCGCCCTTCTAGTGACGCTGGCGATGCTCTTCATCTTCCACCTGCCGCTGGCTTTCTCGCTGTTGCTGGGCGCGATCGCCTCCGCCACCGCCCCGGCCTCCACGCTGATGACCATCCGCCAGTACAAGGCGAAGGGCCACTTTGTGGATACGCTGCTGCAGGTGGTCGCGCTTGACGATGCGGTCTCTCTGCTTGCCTTCAGCGTATGCGCGGCAATCGCCCAGATGTCCGAAAGCACGTCTGGCTCCATGATGGCGACCGTCGTGCTGCCCATCGTGTACAATGCCGTCGCCATCGCGCTGGGCGTGGGGCTTGCGTTGCTGCTCAAGGCGCTGCTGCGCCACGTGCATTCCTCCTACAACCGCCTGCTGTTGGTGGTCATCATGCTGCTGGAACTGTCGGGCGTGTGCTCGGCGGTGAACATTTCGCCGCTGCTCTCGTGCATGGTGCTCGGCGCGGTGCACGCCAATATCTCCAAGGGCGAGACGCTGTTTAAGAAGGTCGACCGGTTTACGCCGCCGATCCTGACGATCTTCTTCGTCGTATCCGGCATGCGCCTCAACGTGCCCGCTCTGGCGACGGCGGGGGTCATCGGCATCACGTATTTCTTCGTCCGCATCGCGGGCAAGTTCCTGGGCGCGAGCATGGGCGCCGCGATCATCCGCGATACGCCGGAGGTTCGCCGCTACCTGGGCCTCGCGCTGATTCCGAACGCGGGTGTGTCCATCGGACTGGCAGCGCTGGGCGAGCGCATCCTCTCCCCGGAAATGGGCGCGTTGCTTTCCACCGTCATCCTGTCCTCAGCGGTGCTCTACGAGCTGGCGGGCCCCGCCTGCGCCAAGCTTGCGCTCTCCCGCGCGCACGTGCTCACCCCGGCGCAGCTCAAAGACAAGCCCGAAACGCCCCCTCACGAGGCGCATGGATCGCGCCTGTGCGACGGCTCCTGCGACGCGCCCCCGAAGGGCGGAAAGAGCGGACGTCCGGTTACCGGCGGCGCGCTCCTCTCCTGCCACAAGGGCGGGCCGATAAAGTAAAAGAAAGAAGCTCCGAAGGCAGCGAATACCGCTTTCGGAGCTTCAGACAGTTGACAAAGTATCGTCTTGTAAAAGGGGATGTATGAAGGGGAAGCTTCCCCCTTCATGTGGAATCGTATCGACCGGCTTTGCCGGTCGGGCGGGGCGTTTTCCGTAGTCAAATGCGCAGCATTTGCGGAGGAAAACATCACCCGTGACATTCGTGCAAAATGAACCTTCTTTTTGCACGAGGCCATCGACTTGGTCGATGGCCAGAAGCTCCGAAGGCGGCCAATACCGCTTTCGGAGCTTCTTTTTTGGAAACTTACATGCCGAGCATGCGGACGCGCAGCATTCCATCGATGGCAGCGAGCGACGTCTGCAACGCATCGGGGTTTTGCGGCATTTCGTCCAGGTCGACGACGGTATAGGCCAGAGACGCGCGCGAACGGTTCACGAGATCGGAGATGTTCAGGCGCTGTGCGGAAACAGCCGCCGTGATCGAGCCCAGCACGTTGGGGATATTCTGGTGGATCAGGCAGATGCGCGGCTTGCTCACCGGGGCGAGCGCCACATCCGGCAGGTTGACGCTGTTTTGAATCGAGCCGTTCTCCAGATAGTCGCGCGTCTGACGAGCCGCCATGACCGCGCAGTTCTCCTCAGATTCGGGCGTCGAAGCGCCCAGGTGCGGGATGCACAGGACGTTCTTTACCAGGAGCAGATCGTCAGATGGGAAGTCCGTGACGTAGCGGGCGACCGTGCCGTCCGCGAGAGCTGACAGCATCGCCGCGCTGTCTACCAATCCCCCACGGGAGAAGTTCAGGACGCGGACGCCCTTTTTCACCTTGCGAAGCGCGTCGGTTCCGATCATGCCGCGCGTTCCGTCGGTCAGCGGCACATGCAGCGTCACGTAATCGCACGCGGCGAGAAGCTCGTCCAGCGAGCCCGCGCGTTCGATCTGGCGGGAAAGCAGCCAGGCGTGTTCGACCGTGATCGCCGGGTCGAAGCCCATCACGTTCATGCCCAGAGCAGCCGCCGCGTTGGCGACGCGCAGGCCGATCGCGCCCAGGCCCACGACGCCCAGCCGTTTGCCCGCGATCTCCGGCCCCACAAACTGCCCCTTCCCCTTTTCGACCTGCTTTTCGACCGCCGCGCCCTGCCCCTTGAGCGTCTTAGCCCACTCCACGCCGCCCGTCACGTCGCGGCCGGAAAGCAGCAGACCGGCCAGCGTCAGCTCGCAGACCGCGCCCGCATTTGCGCCCGGCGTATTAAAAACACAGATGCCGAGCTGCGAGCATTTGTCCACCGGGATGTTGTTGACGCCTGCGCCTGCCCGCGCGATGCTGAGCAGCGAATCCGGAAGGGCGGTGTCCTGCATCGCGGCGCTGCGAACGAGGATGGCGTCCGGTTCCTGCATGTCGGGAGAAACCGTATAGCGATCGCCGAGCTGGCCGAAGATCACGTCCGAAATCGCGTTGAGCGTTTGAATCTTGTACATATCGCTGCCTCCTTACGCGTTCTTCATCTCAAACTGCTTCATGAAGTCCACCAGCGCCTTCACCCCCTCGACGGGCATGGCGTTGTAGATGCTTGCGCGCATGCCGCCGACCGTGCGGTGCCCCTTGAGGTTTACGAGCCCCGCCGCTGCAGCCTCCTTCACGAACTGCGCGTCCTTGTCCGGGTCGCCGGTGACGAAGGTCACGTTCATGCGCGAACGGAACGCCTTTTGCGCCGTGGGTTTGAACAGGCGGCTGTCGTCCAGGTAGTCGTAGAGCAGCGCGGCCTTTTCGACGTTGACCTTTTCGATCGCCTCGACTCCGCCGAGGGAACGCAGCCATTCAAAGCCCAGCTTCGCCACGTAGATGGCAAACGTATTGGGCGTATTGTACATGGAATTTGCCTCCGCTTCGACCTGCCAGTTGAGCAGCTTGGGGCAGAGCGGATGGGCGCGGCCGAGCAGATCCTCGCGCACGATCAGCACACACAGCCCCGCCGGCCCGATGTTCTTCTGCGCGCCGGCGTAGACGACACCGAACCGGGAGACGTCATACGGCTCGGAAAGGATATTCGAGGACATATCCGCGACCAGCGGGACGCCCTTCGTGTCCGGAAGCGCCGTGAAGCGCGTGCCGTAAATCGTGTTATTCGTGGTGATGTGCACGTAATCCGCCTCCGGGGAGACGTCTGCTTCCGGCACAAAGGTGTAGTTTTCCGCGCGCGAAGAGCCCGCGATGCGGACCTCGCCGTAGCGCTTCGCTTCCTCGGCTGCGAGGTGCGCAAAATTGCCGCTGTCCACGTAATCGGCCCTGCCCGTCTTCATCAGGTTGAGCGGCACAGCGGAGAACTGCTGCGTCGCACCGCCCTGCAAGAGCAATACCTTATAGTTTTCCGGCACGTGCATGAGCTCTTTGAGCAATTCGACGGCTTGGTCGAAGATTTCCTGATACATCTTTGATCGATGACTCATCTCCATCACGGACATGCCCGTAGAACCATAGGAGACGAGGTCCTTTTGAACCTGTTCCAGGACGGGAAGGGCGAGCATGGAAGGACCGGGCGAGAAATTGTAGACGCGTTTCATGTAATGAGCCCCCTCTTTCTGATGGTGATAAGTTTGGCCCGTCGCCGGGTTATCGATTATTATGATCGCTTTAGCACGGAAAAGCAAGAGGTTTGGCAAAAAAAACGAAGCGCTTGCGGAGGCTGCAAAAAGGCCGGCGCGGCTTGTGCCGCGCTGGCCCTCAATAAATTGGTTGGTTTTTTCAGCGCTTTTCGGGAACAATTTCAATCCAATAACCGTCAGGATCATGGATGAAGTACAGCCCCATCTGTTCATTTTCAAAGCAGATGCAGCCCATCTCTGCGTGCTTTGCGTGGGCGGCTTCATAATCGTCCACCGTGTAGCAGATGTGCGATTCGTTATCGCCCAGGTTATAGGGCGTTCCCTTGTCGCGCAGCCACGTCAGCTCCAGGCAGCTGCTGGAACGGCCGTCCGCGAGAAAGACGATGCGGAAGCTTCCGTCGTCCGCGGTCTTGTCGCGCTGCACGCAAAGGCCCAGCGCTTCCTGGTAAAAAGCGAGGCTGCGATCGAGATCGAGGACGTTCAGGTTCGCGTGCGCCATGGTAAAGTTCATGCTCAATCCTCCCTTATGAAGTTTGGCCGCAGCATGCGGTCAAGAGCGCCGCTGTTCGCTCAGCTCTCCCGGGGTTCCGCAGGGGTTTCGCCGTCTTGCGGCGGCTTTGGCGGGACCTCCGGCGCGTCAGGCTGTAGCGTCGCCTGCTCCGGCTCTGAAGGGACGTTCGCGCTTGGCGCTTCGTTTTCCTGCCGGTAGTAGATCGTGCTCTCAAAGGGACGGGTGAGCGCCACCATCTCCGTGCGGCGGGAGCGGTTGAGGCGTACGAATTCCTGCGCTACGTCCACTCGTCCCTGCCAGTGCATGGGGATCATCAGGCGGGGCTTGACGGCCATGGCGAAGTACCCGGCCCCCGCGTCGTACAGGCTGCCCTGACGCGGATCGACGGGGAAGAAGGCGACGTCGATGTCCAGCCCTTCCAAAGGCTTAACGGCCCTGTTGAAGGCGCGCTCCGCGTCCTCGATTTCCTTCGTCGTGGAAACGTCGCGCCAGTGCCAAAGGTTGAGGTCGCCCGCGTGGAATAGGGTCGCCCCGTGGTAGCGAACGAGGAACGATACGCCCAGGTCGGTCGAATCGTAGGCGGTGATGAACGCGCCGCCGATGCGCGTCTCCGCGCCTGGCTGCATGCGCTTTCCGATGTAGGGTTCCGGCACATCGTCCCCGAGCACGTAGTGTACGCGCTGCGGCTCCATCCAGTCGTAAATTTCAGGGGTAAAGTGATCCGGGTGGCCGTGGCTGACGAAGACGATGACCTGTTCATATCCCGCGAGGTCGGCCCGAGTGAGGCGGCCGGATTCTCCCGTTTCCCCAGGCCAATAGTCGAACACCATGCACAGGCCGTCCACGACCACGCGGAACCCGCTGTGGTTTAGGTACGTCACCTGAATTTCCTGCATTGCATTCGCTTCCTTTCCTGCGCTTTTTCTTTTGCAGACCTGATCTAAGCCATATTTTACACGCTTTGCGCCACTTGTCAAGGAAAATGAGCAAAAATATGGGCATTGCAATCCATTTTATCTTGTAAAAACGTCATTATTCGACAGGATCACTCCACCAAACTTCTGTGCAGCAGAGACGGGAGGAAGAGCGGGCGTATTGACAATTTGGCAGGTCGCCTCTATTATGATAAACACGGATTTTTCTGTCCATAGGCTGAAACCGTGCATTGCCGCCCTGCGGGGCCATTGCGCTGAAACAAAAAAATTGGGCGTACCGGCCATCGGACGCCGATAATCTGGAGGAAACGCACTTGGATCGACTGGATCGTACGCCGCGCCGCCGCCGGTACGATGCCGCACGAGAGGAACCGGCGTCCGCGCAGGAAGAAGACAGAGAGGAGCCGCAGAACCGGCGGCGCCTGTCAAAGAGGCGCGAGACGCAGAGCCTGCCCAAGCGGCATTTTGAATTGCCCAAGCCGGGCGTGCACTTCAACCCCCGTCCTCCGGCGCTGATCGCGGCGGGGATGCTGCTGCTGATCGTCTGCGCACAGGCGAGCGCGCCGCTTGAACCGCTGCCTACCGTGCAGGAGCGCTTTGAGGATTGGGTAAAGACACAGAACGACCTGACCGTAAAGGCCCTGCCGGGGCCGACGATCGAGCCGGACTCCACGCTGGCTGCTATTTTGCAAAAAGAGCAGAGTGAGCCGGAAAGCCCTGTGCAGAGCGCGCCGGCCGCCGCGACGCCGGGGCCTGAGGCGACGGAGGAGCCCAGCCGCTTCAAGCACTACGAGCCGGGCGAGCTTTCCTACAAAAGCGACTCGCTTTCCGTCTCCATCGAGCAGATTCAAGAGGATGGCGTCACTTACTTTCTGGCGGACATTCAGGTGTCAGATCCCAAACAGCTGAGGACGGCCTTTGCTGGCGAGAAGTACGGCAACGCTTCCTATGAGACGGTCTCCGACATCGCAGATCGCCATCAGCCGGTTATCGCCGCGAACGCGGACTTTTACAAATTCCACAAGAACGGCATCATCCTGCGAAACGGCGAGCTGTACCGCAAGCAGAACAGCCAGCGGCATCTGCTGATCGTAGATGGAGAGGGCAACATGTCTGCCCTGACGGATCGGCGGGAGAAGCAGGGCGTGGTTGCAAATCAGCTTGAAAAGGCGGGCACCTGGCAGACCTTTGAGTTCGGCCCGGTACTCGTGAAGGACGGAGAGGCCACCACGCTGCCCAAGAGCTTTTTCATCCGCACGGCGGACGATCCGGCCTATCGCGAACCGCGAACGGGCATCGGCCAGATCGGCCCGCTGCACTACATCCTGATCGTGGTGGATGGACGACGCGACGGATATTCCGAGGGAATGACGCTTCCGGAGTTCCAGCAGCTGTTCGTCAAGCACGGCGCGCAGTTCGCCTTTAACTTGGACGGCGGCGGCTCCACGACGCTTTACTTTCAGGGCGAGGTCGTAAATATGCCGTCCTCGGGCGACGAGCGGCGCGTATCGGACATCGTGATGTTCGTGGACGCCGCATCGCTGCCGGACGAAGGGGCGGGCGCGGCGGAATGATTTTTACAGAACCTACATATATACAATAGAGAGGAATGGACAGATGCACACATTCAAGCGGGGCTTATGCGCGCTGCTTGCGCTTTGCCTGATGTTTTTATCCACCCTTGCCTTCGCCGCCGAGACGCCGAAGGAGCGCACGTCCGAACACTACGACACCTATACTTCTGACACGCTGACGATCGACATTACGCGGGAAGCGTGGACGTTCAAGTCCCATAAGCTCAAATTTCTGGTTGCGCACGTGCACGTCGAGGACCCCGCCCAGCTGCGCACGGCGTTTGCGGGCGACGTGTACGACAAAAAGATGGTGGAGGATACCGAATCCATCGCCGAGCGCAACGGCGCGGTGCTGGCCTTTAACGGTGACTATTACAACCACAAGGACAACGTGGGCATCATCATCCGCAACGGCGAACTGTACCGCGAAAAGAAGAGCACGCGCGACCTGATGACCATCGACCGCAACGGGTTGATGGAGACTTACCTCAAGTCCGAGCGCGAGGAGACGCCCATCCCGGCGGAGGACCTGATGCTGCAGGGCGTGGTGCAGGCGTTTGAATTTGGCCCCGCGCTCGTGCGCGACGGAGAAGCGCTGGAGATGCCCAGCAAGTACATCATCACCACCAACGATCGCATCCGCGAGCCGCGCACCGCGATTGGTCAGACCGCCGACGGGGATTACGTGGTCATCGTCGCGGACGGACGGCGCGACGGCTGGTCGGATAAAGGCATGACGCTGCAGGAGCTGGCGCAGGTCTTCGTGGAGCAGGGCTGCGTTACCGCTTACAACCTGGACGGCGGCGGCTCCGCGACGCTCTACTATAACGGCGAGATCATCAACAAGCCTGCGGGCGGCGGCCAGCGCCGCGTCAGCGACATC
The DNA here is from genome assembly GCF_900199405.1 of Beduinella massiliensis. Taxonomy (NCBI): domain Bacteria; kingdom Bacillati; phylum Bacillota; class Clostridia; order Eubacteriales; family Beduinellaceae; genus Beduinella; species Beduinella massiliensis. The sequence goes on along the minus strand of NZ_LT963430.1, from coordinate 18,587 downwards.
GTATATTTTGTGCCGTAAGGGAAGGCGAAGAGCCGGGTGGCGCTCCCCCGCGGTAAGGATGGACAAGGAGGGATGCGCCGTGAGACGCACATTATGCCTGCTGCTTGCGCTGCTTGTTTTGCCCCTGAGCGCGTTGGCAGCCGAAGGGGATCCGCTGCTCAACGCGGAGGAACTGGGCGAACTTCGCGAGTCCTACGAAGCCTTTTTGGACGAGCTGGAGGACATGATCGTCGAAAAAGGGCTGCTGGATGAAAGCCAGCGGGAGGAGTGGCGCATGTATCAGCTGGGCGACTTCTTTCAAAACGGAGGCTACGGGATGATCGCGGCGATGTATACGCCGGACCTGCTGGAGTACGCGCGTGAAGAGGACACGATGATCCGCTTGTCCCTGGAGACGCCGGCGGGCACGCTCTGGGTCGACACGATGCGCAGCTACACGCCGCTGGATTCCGCTCAGCCGGGGCTGCTGCTCGAATTGAGCCTCACAGACGCGGAAGGCCTGCCGGTCGCCTGCCGGTTCCGCTATACGGCCTCCTCGGGCGGTTTCATCGCCTGGGACGCGCTCCGGGCGCGCAACAGCGATGTGGGCATCACCCTTATCAACGACGGAAGGCCCTGCTATTGGTCGGACCAGCCGCTGACTACCGACGAGTACGCCGATTCGCCGGTTATCGCCCTTGAGGTACTGGCGGAGGACGACGATGCCCAGGTGCTCGCCGCGGCGCACCTTACGCTGACCCCCTCGGGTACGGGCTGGCGCGTCGCGGACGATGCGCTGAGCTGAAAATCCTTTCAGGAAACTTTTGTGAATAATATTCATAAAAATCGCGCTATCATGAATTTATATTCATAATAGCGCGATTGCTTTTGCACAGGATTCGTGGAAAAAAACCAAGCCTTGTGCAGAATCCGTCGAAAAACCACCAGCGGTGGGGGACGAGGTTTTCAACAATTTTTCGCCAACCTGTGTAAAAGTGCAGAGAGACGTGCGGGAGACAGATCGAAAAAAGCTTGAAAACGCCAGGGTTTTTTGGTATTATAGACGTGGTTTCGCGGAAACTTTCCACAGGCTGTGGAAATACCTGTGCAAAATTTCCACACATTCCACATTTCGAGCGGATTCGCACGGCCGGGTGTGCATAGGATTACAGGCCGGGCAGCCGCTGTATTCTTGTGCAAATAGAGGAGCGCCGGGGCAGGCAGGATATGAGGAGGACATCTTTGATGGAATATGAAGAGATCTGGGAGAAAACGACCGTGCTGCTGCGCGAGGACCTTCCGGAGGTTTCATATAAAACGTGGATTGCCTCTTCCTTAAAGCCGTTCGCGATGGAGGACGATCACCTGTACTTGGAGGTGGTCAGCGACTTCATGCGCAAGACGATCCTCGGCCGCTATCAGGAGCTCATCAACAACGCGGTGCTGGAGGTCTGTCATAAGCCCCTCACCCTTGAATACCTGACGCCGCAGGAGCGCGCGGAATGGCAGGGCCAGCGCAAGGATGGGAAGGACGGCCTGGAGATTTCCGGCGTCAACATGTTCAACCCCAAGTCCACCTTCGACACGTTCGTCGTGGGCAACTCCAACCGCTTTGCGCACGCCGCCTCTCTGGCGGTCGCGGAGGCGCCGGGAGAGGCCTACAACCCGCTGTTCCTGTACGGCGGCGTGGGCCTGGGGAAGACGCACCTGATGCACGCGATCGGCCATTACATTCAGCAGCAGTTCCCGGCCATGCGCCTGCTGTACCTCTCCAGCGAGACGTTCACGAACGAGCTGATCCAGGCCATCAAGAACAACAAAAACGTCGAATTCAGGAACCGCTTTCGCAACGTGGACGTGCTGATGGTCGACGACATTCAATTTATCGCGGGCCGCGAATCCACGCAGGAGGAGTTCTTCCATACGTTCAACGCCCTGCACGGCGCGGGGAAGCAGATCATCATCTCCTCGGATAAGCCGCCGAAGGAAATCGCCCGGCTCGAGGAACGTCTGCGCTCCCGCTTCGAGTGGGGCCTCATCGCGGACATTCAAAAGCCGGACATCGAGACGCGCGTCGCCATTCTGCGCAAGAAGGCGGACAGCGAACGCATCACCGTGGACGACGAGGTGCTTGAGCTCATCGCCACGCGCATCGAGTCGAACATCCGTGAGCTCGAGGGCGCGCTCACACGCGTGGTCGCCTACGCGTCGCTCACCGGCCGTTCGGTGGACGCCTCGCTCGCCGCGGAGGCGCTGCGCGACATCCTCTCCGTGCGCGACCCCAAGCGCATTACCTGTGAGCTGATCCAGCAGGCCGTCGCCGAGTACTACGGTGTATCCGTGCAGGACATCGTCGGCCAGAAGCGCAAGCGCGAAATCGCCCTGCCGCGCCAGGTGGCGATTTATCTCACCCGCGAGATGACGGAGATGTCGCTGCCCCGCATCGGCGACGCGTTCAAGCGCGACCACTCGACGATCATGCACTCCTGCGACAAGATCGCAGAGATGGTGAAGACGACGTCGGAGATGGCCTCCACCATCGACGACCTCAAGAAGAGCATTCAGGAAAAATAAGGCGCTTTGCAGGCGCCGCAGAAGGTTGCCTGTAATTTAAAACTGGGATGCATGAAGCTCCCGGTTTTTTGTTTATTCAATGTTCAGCGTGTATACAAGAAGAAGGTACTCCTTTGAAAGGCTTACAGGCAAGTACAGCTTCATCCCGTATCAACAGCAGTATGATGTAAACGTAGAAACTGACTGCTTAGCGGATAAAAACTAAGAAGGATGCGTCCTATGTATTTTGATAAAGCCAGTCCCTATTTCAAGGTGAACTGGACTGTTTGTTATTCATAAGTAAAATGTAAAGTTTTATTGTAGAATTGCGCATTCTTTTTCCAATGGAGAAGGGGTTAGGCTGCATAGATCTTTATTTCCTTTTTAATTAAAGTATGGTATAAATTTATTGAGATAGGGTTTGATTTTTATTTGTGCGTACAAACGCACATATATGCCGGGAATGAAATTACTTACATTATATCTGACAGGATAAAAACTAAGCTAGATTATCAACTAGCGAAAACACGCTGATGCAGGTATTTGCAAATGAAGGACCGGTATGGAAAAAGATGCGCATACCAATTCGTTTGTAAAAAAGCTGAAATTATTTACCACATACAAGAAAGCTTAAAAAGAAAAGGATATAAGTATGCCAGATTGCTTGAAAACGGTTGTGAAAATATGGAGATTAATTGACCGAGCAGCAAAGAACAAAAAGTCCGTAATGGGGCTGTATTTTCTTTCCGGCCTCTTCTTGGCCACGCTCTCCATCCCAACCGTGTTTTGGAGACAGGCGCTGCTCGACGGCATGGGCGGGCTCTCCATCGCGGAGCTGGGCGGTTTTATGCGGCTGTTGGCGCTCAACATCCTGCTGACGTACATCGGCAAATACGGCGGCCCGTTCATCCTGAACGCGTGCGAATGCGCCCTCTCGAACGTCCTGCAAAAAAACGTCCAGATGCTGTTTTACGAAAAGGTAGGGTATGTGAAGTATCCGTTGCTGGAGAACAGCCAAAACAGCGACGCCATGGCTCTGGCGAAGGAGGGTTTCGGGGGCGTCTGGAACTTCGTGAAGCAGCTTGGCGTTTTGTCTGCGGCAGCCGTCAACTTTCTGTGCTATTTTTATCTGCTCGTCAGGGCGCAGGCCTCTCTGGGCGCACTGCTGTGCGCGGTGTTCCTGCCTGTTGCCCTCTTCGCCGTTCACGCGGGAAATTTGTTTTACAGCGTGTGGGAAAAGACAGCCGCCCTGCGCAGACACTGCGATTACCTGAAAGGCGTATTGCTCGGCAAGGAGTACGCCCAGGAGAGGATTCTATATGGATACGCCGGAGCGTTCAAAAAACTTTGGAAAGAGGAATACGGAGAGGTCAGAAAGGCCTCCATCCGTGAAGAACTGAAGGGGTCCGTCAAGACTCAATACGCGGGCGTCGCCTTTGCGGCGTATATCCTGCTCTTTATCGCCGTGTTGGTCACCGGCGTGCGAGCGGGAAGGATGAGTTTGGGGATGGGACTCACGCTCCTTTCGGTGATTCCGTTTGGGCTGAAGGAGCTCATCGATCGCGTCGCCCGATCGGTCGGCGAAATGACGAAGGCCTCCCGCGAAATCGGATTGCTTTCGCGCGTGCTGGAATTCGAGGAGGAAAGGCGGGGCGCGGCGCCTTCTCAGCGTCAAGCCTTTTCCAGGGTTGAATTGAAGGACGTGCGCTTTACCTATCCCGGCGCGCAAACGGCGACGCTCGATAGGCTGAACCTTTCGTTTGAAACCGGCAGGCATTACGCGCTGGTGGGGAAAAACGGCGCGGGCAAGTCCACCATCGTGAAGCTCCTGCTAGGGCTGTATCCCCTGCAGGAAGGGTGCATCGAGGTGGACGGCCGGAACATTTCCGACATGACGCGGGAGGAAATCGTAGGCGTCGCCGCGATGCTCTTTCAGGATTTTGAGCAATACCACGTGACGCTCGCGGAAAACATCGCCATGGGCGATCTCTCGCGGCGCGGAGACACCGAGGAGATATGGCGCGTGGCGGACGCGTGCGGTCTGACAGAGACGATAGGCAGGCTCCCCCAATCGCTTCATACATTCCTGGGCACCGAGCGCGAGGGTGGGATCGATCTGTCGGGGGGCGAATGGCAGAAGGTCTGCCTTGCGAGGCTGATGATGTCTAGGGCCAGCCTGAAGATATTGGACGAGCCCACCGCCTCCATGGACCCGCGCCAGGAGCTCGCATTTTACGACCTCTTCAACCATCTGCTCGCCAAGGATACGACGATTACCATCTCTCACCGGCTGAATTCCTGCAAGACGGTCGATTGGATTTACGTCATCGACCACGGCCGGGTGTGTGAGCAGGGAAGTCACCAGGATCTGATGCGACAAAACGGCATGTATGCCGAAATGTTCCGCAAGCAAAGAAGTCAGTTCATTTAGTCCATCTTATGGGAGGATATATGTTTTTCTGCAAAACCACTGGGGTGAAAAAAAAGCCCCGACTCGGCTACATCGGCAGAACGATTGCCATCATCTACAGGAACGCGCCCTACAGGTTCCTCGTGTGCATCCTCCTGATCGTACTGACGTCTCTGTTCAACCCCGCGGCTATCGTCGCGCTGGAGCGGCTCATCAGCGCCGTGGAAAGGATGGAGGGCTCCCTGTGGATGCCCGCAATGGCATTTGCGGGCATCCTGTTGGTCAGCAACGCGCAGAACATTTTCAACGCGCTGGGTTCCTACCTGTGGATCACCGCGGAGATGGCGATGCAGAGCGAGCTTATCGATAAGGCCAACCGCAAGGGTCTGATCCACTACGAATCCCACGCATTGTACGGGCAAATCGAGCAGGCGAACCAGGGCTACATCCACGCCGTCGGCAACACCATGCTCCTCATATCGGCCCTTTGCATCACGGCGCTCTCGACCCTGTGGATCAGCGCCTATCTGTCAGGAATTGATTCGTCCATCGCGTGGGTCGTCCTGGCGATCGTGGCCGCCAAAGCGCTCGAATACGTGCTGCTGACGCGACGAAACCTCGCCTTTCGCCGCGAATACGCCGAGAGGGAGCTGCGGGCGAATACGCTGTTTGACTACCTGAAGAGCAAGGAGACGCGCGCCTATAACCTTCAGCAATTTTTCCTGACGAAGCTGCGCAAAAACCGGGAAGAGGTCTTTCAAAGAAAAGAAAGGCTGGATTTTTCCAACCTTCTGATCTCGCTTCTCAGCAACACGGTGAGCTTTGCCGCCTACGGGCTCGTGACCTTCTTCACCGTCCTTTCGCTGGCAAAAGGGGAATCGGGGAGCGCCGGGCGCGTCCTGGTCCTGTTCGTCGCCATCGAGATGATATTCAATAACGTCGAGGTCGCTGTCGAGCGCATCGGGAACGTCTTCCAAAACATCGCTTATTCCGGGGCGATGTTCGACTTCCTGGATTCCGAGGACGGGGATGAGGAGCGGACCGTCGAGCCCGGCGATGAGATCGTGCTGGAGGACGTCTCCTTTTCGTACCCGCAGCGACAGGCCTGTGTGATCGACCACGTGCATTTCCGGGCCAAGCGTGGCGAAAAAATCGCGATCGTCGGGGAAAATGGTTCCGGCAAGAGCACGCTGATGAAGCTGCTCATGGGGATGTACCAGCCGACGGGCGGCACGATTCGCTATGGCGAGGAGCTGGGCGTCTGTGAAAGCGGCTATACGCATCTGACCGGAGTTTTGCAGCAGTACAGAGTTTACGACCTCTCCATGCGGCAAAACATGGTCTTTACGGAGGAAAGGACGCGCGACGCGCAGGTCGAGGAAGCGCTGTACCATGTCTTCGACCGTGCGTGGGTTAAAAACCTACCCGACGGGCTGGACACCCAGGTCGGCCTGCGGTTCGGCGGCGTGGAATTTTCGGGCGGGGAGAAGCAGAAGATCGCCATCGCGCGCGCCTTTCTGCGCGCGGGCAGAATCTGCTTTTTCGACGAGCCTACGTCCGCGATCGACCCGTTCATGGAGGACGAGCTGTACCGCCAGATCATGCGCATCGCGGAGGGAAAGACGACATTTTTCGTGACGCACCGCCTGTCCTCGCTTAAATACGCAGACAGGGTTGTCGTGATGAAGAATGGCCGCATCGCAGAAAGCGGCACCCACGAGGAGCTAATGCGCCGTCAAGGCGAATACGCGCAGATGTACGCTGCGCAAAAAAACAGTTATATGTAAGGCGTGAAAATTGTGAATAAAAAAACGTTGCCATACGGTTCTTCTATTATAATATCTTGGACGTGGCACGCAAACTTGCTTTCCATTTTAGCTCCTCATGAGGTGTCTTATAATTGGATATATAGCAATTATCATGAAATAAAAAAGGTTTTTTACATAAAGAATCAGAAAAGGAAGACATGCTAACGACGCACGTGAGCAGGGGGGAGAGGCGAGATGACTGCGTTGCGTGACGAGGTGCGTTGTCACCGGCACGGTATCCTCTATGAGGAGGTGAGAGAACCAGGAGGAGCGCCATTCGTAAACCATGTGTTCGGATGCAATAATTTGTCTTTACGTATCGGGTAAAACTTTTGATGAAACAACGCTTCAAACTCCATTTGAATCAATCGGTATTGAAATGTATACGTACTATTCGGGAAGGAGATGAATTTATGTTGAGGAAACTTATTGCGTTATCATTGCTTTTGTGCTTTATCCCTTTTTGCCTGGGCGTGGCTGAACCTGTAACTTTATCTACGTCAGAAGCTTGGCGAGAAAGCATGATAGATTATTTTGAATCGCTGGAAATAGATTTGACGTTTACGAAAGAGGCATTGGGGGCGCCATACCCTGATGGATGGGAAATCTACAGGGCAAAGTCAGACGATGAAGACTGGCTATTGCTGCAGGTGCTATCGGCAGATCAGGAAAATATTGAGTGCAGTGTGATATACAATGGCGGGGATTCCATAAAAAATGAAAGCATGTTGGTAGAGGCATGGAACGGGGCCATCAGCGCCTTTTATCAAAATTTGTCTGACGAGCGCGCTTTATCTTACATTGAAGCACTGCAAGAGGATTTAAAGCAGCAGCAGCGCTTTACAAATCAAAATCTGGATTCTTTTTATGAACTTGAAGGAAGGGTGGATATTGAGGGGACGATCGTTCGTTTGGCGCAGGGGCGGATAACGCTCATCAACTCCACAAAGCTGCTGGAGGAATATGAAAAGAATGTGGAGGATAAAAGGTGAGGTGCTGACGATTGACGGGGTTTTCCTGTCATCGCACGCAGCTGTCGCGCAGGAACGAACCCGTTTCACTAAACTTTATGAAAATAGAATCGGCGGACCGTCCATTCCGGACGGCCCGTCTTTGTATGCGCTTATTCCTTCCCCCGCGCCCGCTGGCGCTCGCGAATCTTCAGCTCGTTTCCCTGGTCGCTGGGCCGGTAATAGCGCTTGCCCCTCACCTCGGGCGGCATGTACTCCTGCGCGACCCAGTGCCCGGGGAAGTCGTGCGGGTACTTGTAGTTCGCGCCGGAGCCCAGCTTGGCGCTCCCCTTGTAGTGCGTGTCGCGCAGGTGCACGGGCACGGGGCCGAAGCCTCCTTGCTGCGCGTCCTGCATGGCGGCGTCCACCGCCGTGGAGACGCTGTTGGACTTGGGACTCTCGCAGATGGCGCAGATCGCCTGCGCGATGGAGAGGCGCGCCTCCGGCATGCCGACCATTTCCAGCGCGTGCCCTGCGGCGACCGCCTGCAGCATGGCGATGGGGTTGGCAAGGCCCACGTCCTCGCTGGCGTGGGCGATGATGCGCCGGACGACCAGCCGCGGATCGACACCTGCGTAGATCAATCGCGCGAACCAGGCGAGCGCTGCGTCGCTGTCCGAGCCGCGCAAGCTCTTGCAGAACGCCGAGAGCATGTCGTAATACAGCGATTCGTCGCAGCGGATGACCGGCCTTTGGATGGACTCCTCCGCGACCGCGAGCGTGAAGCGGATGACGCCCTCCGCGTCCGGCGGCGTCGTGAGCACGCCCAGCTCCAGCGCGCCGAGCGCCGAACGCACGTCGCCGTTTGCAATCTTGGCGATGTGGTGCAGAGCGTCGGAGGATAGGTCGATCTTTTGCAGGCCAAAGCCGCGTTCCGCGTCCGAAAGCGCGCGCCGCATCGCGGCTTCGACGTCGGCCTGCCCGAGCGCTTCGAACTGGAACACACGGCAGCGGCTGACGATGGCGGGCGTCATGGCGATGTAGGGGTTTTCGGTCGTCGAGCCGATGAAGCGAATGGTGCCTTTTTCGATGGCCGGGAGGATGGAGTCGGACTGCGACTTGCTCCAGCGATGGCATTCGTCCAGGAGAAGGTAAGTCGCCTGCCCGTAGAGGGAGAGGCGGTTTTGTGCCTCCTTCACGACCTCGCGCACCTCGCCTACGCCGCAGGTGACGGCGTTGAGCTGCACGAACGCGGCGCGCGTAGTGTTCGCGATGATGGAGGCGAGCGTCGTCTTGCCGCAGCCCGGCGGGCCGTAGAAGATGCAGGAGGTCATGCGGTCCGCCTCGATGGCGCGGCGCAGCAGCCTGCCGGGGCCTACGATGTGCTGCTGGCCGAAGAATTCGTCCAGCGTTCGCGGGCGCATGCGGTCGGCGAGCGGTTTGAGTTTTTCATTCGATGCGGAAAAGAGATCGTCCATGTTTCGTTACCTCAAAGCGTATCGTGTCCATGTGAAACGGGCGCCGGACGGGCAGCGCTTTTTCGGGCTACTGCGAAAGCGCGGATTTCAGCGTCTCGATGTTTTGGGTCATCGCGCGTTCCCACACGGTCGCGTCGCCGCGCGGGCCGTTCAAAAGCACGTCAAGCGAGGCTGTGATGCGCCCCGGCAGCGATTTGAGCATCCTCGGCGCGGTATCCTCCACGAGCAGGACGGCTTGCGGATACGCCGCCATCAGCGAAAGCAGCTCCTCTTCGTCCCCCTCGAGCGGCTGCACGGAAGGGTCGCGTTCGAGGGTCATCACCACGTCGAGCCCCGCGTCCAGCGCGAGATAGGCGAGCGCCGGGTGCGCCACGATGACCTGACGCCCTGCGAAAGAGGCGAGCTCCTCCGAAAGCGCATCCTTCACGCGGCTCACCGCGTTCTGCGCCTCGTCGTTGGCGCGTTTGTAAGCGGCTTCATTCGTGGGGTCGAGCTGGCACAGCGCTGCGCTGACGCCATGCACCATCTCCCCCCAGCGCGTGGGGGAGAGCCAGACATAGGGGTTGTCCGCAGGCGTGGTGTCCTCGTCCGGGTCGAGCACGCGTCCTTTGATGCGTTCGATGTGCTCGCCCGCGACGATCAACGGCTTGAGCCCGCTTTGGTAGAGGAAGGGGGTGAAGCTCTCCAGTCCGCCGCCGAGCAATACGACGATGTCCGCCTCCTGCGAGCGGACGAAGTCCGGTTCGCTGATCGCGTAATCCTCCATGTAGCCGGCCTGCGGCATGAGGAACAGAGCCGCCGTCTGCGGGTCGCATCCCGCTGTGATGCAGGCGAGGTAGACCGGATAGCAGGAGGCGCGCACAGAGGGAAAGGAGGCGAGGGCGAGCGACGGCGCGAGCAGGAGCGCCGAAAGCAGCACGGACAAGGCAAATTTTCGTTTCATGCAGGCATCTCCTTTGTGGGCCGATACGGCCTCGTGAGGATAGGGAGGGTGCTGTCCTTCTATTATAGCATGAGCCCTTGCGGTTCTGCCCACGATGTGATAAAATTTGTGATTATGAATCCCGGTAGAAGTTGGGAGGGCATTTCATGGAGAATCAAGCGGTTGCGGCGCCGAAAAAGCGCATTTATTCCGGCATTCAGCCGTCGGGAACGCCGACGCTGGGCAATTATATCGGCGCGATGCGCAACTGGAAGCTGCTGGAGGACGAGTACGACTGCATTTATTCGGTCGTCGATCTGCACGCCATCACCGTGCGCCAGGAGCCTGCGAAGCTGCGCAGGCAGACCCAGGAGCTGACGGCGTTGCTGCTGGCCATCGGACTGGCCCCGCAGAAGAACATCATCTATTTACAGTCGCACGTCCCTGCGCATGCGGAGCTCGCATGGCTGCTCAACTGCTACACCTACATGGGCGAACTCTCGCGCATGACCCAGTTCAAGGACAAAAGCCAGAAGCACGCGGATAACGTCAACGCGGGACTTCTTACCTACCCCGTGCTCATGGCCGCGGACATCCTGCTCTACCAGACGGACCTCGTACCCGTGGGCGCGGATCAGAAGCAGCACATCGAAATCTGCCGCGACATCGCCCAGCGCTTCAACGGCCTGTATGGCGACGTGTTCACCATCCCCGAGGGCTTTATCCCCAAGACCGGCGGGCGAGTTATGTCCCTACAGGAGCCCACGCGCAAGATGTCCAAGTCGGATCCGGACGAGTGCTTCATCAGCATGCTCGACGGCCCGGACGACGTGCGCCGCAAGATTAAGCGCGCGGTGACCGATTCTGACGCGGAGATTCGCTTTGACCCGGAAAACAAGCCGGGCGTCTCCAACCTGCTGGCGATCCTCGCCGCGTTGAACGGCAAAAAGCCGGAGGAAGTGGGTGCGGAGCTCGCGGGAAGAGGCTACGGCGAGCTCAAGCAGACCGTAACCGACGCGGTCATCGAAGCCCTTTCGCCCATTCAGGCGGAGTACGGCCGGATTGTCAAGGATAAGGCGTACCTCGAAGGCGTCATGAAGGACGGCGCGGAGCGCGCCGGACGCATCGCCAACCGCACGCTGCAAAAGGTCATGAAGAAGATCGGCTATGTACTTCCGGTCAGGTAAAAAGGCGGCGGAAGACCGAAAGAACCTCAAAAAAGGCATGAGAGGCTTCGATGCGCATGCCTTTTTTCATAATCGTGGACGGTGAACACAGAAAGAAGGCTTGAACGTGAAGAAAGCGGCGTCCGTCATTCTGACCATCCTGGTTCTGGCTTTTGCACTCGACGCAGGAGCCGAGAAAGCCAGGGGAATCGAAACCAAGGCGGATTCTATAAATCACGCGCAGCACCTTGAACGCCATGTCTACGCGGAGGATCTCGCGTGCACCGGAAATTATGTAAAAGTCAGGACGAAAGTCCAGGGTGCCGACGTACGCGGGCATTTGGAACAGGCCGATTGTTTTATGCTGCTTGAAATATCCGGAAATTGGGCGCGCATTCGGGTGACGCAGGCGGATTCGTCCAGTCCGGATTCCTGGGCGGGTATGGAAGGCTGGGTCGATACGGACTACATTGATTGCGCATGCGGTGCGGAAGCGTATGAAGACGGCGTCTTTGAAAGCGAGCCCTTCTCCCCACAAGAGAGCAGACAGTGGGATTCATATGCGCAAATTCTCGATACGTACTATGAAGCGCTCCACGACGAATGGAAGCTTGAAGACATGCTCGGGCTCTTTTGCGAGCCCTATCAGGCGGATATGGAACAGACGGGTTACATGCTGCAAGATGTGGATGGAAATGGAACGGATGAGTTGCTCATCATGGGCCTTGATGGCGAGGTGTATCAATTATACACTTTGTTAAACGGATCCCCCCTTTGGGTGATGGAGGGATGGACAAGAAACACCTATTACTTGAGCAATGACGGAGGCTTTGTCAACCAGGGTTCTGACGGAGCTGCCTTTTCAAGGAATTACATTCTCGACCTCGTCGGGGCGGAGCTTGTCGTGCGGGAGGGCGTGATCAGCGACTACGACGAAGAGGCGCAGGATGTGGTTTGGTATTTTACAAGGGACAGGGATCTGGATACCGGCAACGATACGGTAATCTCGGAGGAAGAGGCTTATGCGTTGATGGACAAGTACGATGCGATGGCCGTTCAGAACCCTGAAGGGGTCATCCCATTTAAATCCTACGGTGCAGATTCTCCCTTCTAACGGTCGCCGCTTCACGCGGCGGCGTGCTGGATAGCATGCGCCGCATTGTACAGCTCCGGATGAATTTTACGAAATCGAGGTCACGCGAAAAAAGCGTGGCCTTTTTACTTTGTGAGAACAATTCTGACAACCAATTTTATACGACGCAAATATTTGATAATAGTTCTCAAAAATTTCCGCAAATCGCTTGACAAACCCAAATGTAATGACTATAGTTACAGTAAAGAACAAAACAGACGGCGCAGGGGCGCGAACCGACCGACAACGAAAGATGGAGGTTTAAAAAATGGAACGTAAACTGACGAACGAGGCGGGCGCGCCGGTCGCGGAAAACGAGCACTCGCTGACCGCCGGGCCGCGCGGCCCGGTCATGATGCAGGACGTATGGCTGCTGGAGAAGCTGGCGCACTTTGACCGCGAGGTCATTCCAGAGCGCCGCATGCATGCGAAGGGATGGGGCGCCTATGGATGCCTCACCGTCACGCACGACATTTCAGAATGGACGCGCGCTAAGGTGCTGCAGAAGGGCGCGAAGACGGACCTGTTTCTTCGGTTTTCGACCGTCGCGGGCGAGCGCGGCGCGGCGGACGCCGAGCGCGACATCCGAGGCGTCGCGGTTAAGTTTTACACGGAGGAGGGCAACTGGGACCTGGTAGGCAACAACACGCCGACCTTCTTCCTGCGCGACGTGCACAACTTCCCGGATCTCAACCGCGCGGTCAAGCGCGACCCGAGGACGGGCATGCGATCGGCCCAGAACAACTGGGATTTTTGGACGCTGCTGCCGGAGACGTTCCATCAGACGACGATCGTCATGTCCGACCGCGGCATCCCGGCGTCCTTTAGGCACATGCACTTTTACGGTGAGCACACGTACAGCCTGTACAATGAAAAGAACGAACGCGTCTGGTGTAAATTCCACTTTAAGACACAGCAGGGGATTAAGAACCTCACCGACGGGCAGGCGGCGGAATTGATCGCAAACGACCGCGAGAGCCACGGCCGCGATCTGTACGAGTCTATCGAAAAGGGCGACTTCCCGCGCTGGACGATGTACGTGCAAATCATGACCGAGGAGCAGGCGAAGAAGCACTATGAGAACCCGTTCGACATCACGAAGATCTGGCGGCACGCGGAATACCCGCTGCACGAGGTCGGCGTGCTCGAGCTCAACCGGAATCCTGAAAACTACTTCGCCGAGGTCGAGCAGGCGGCCTTCACGCCCGCGCACGTCGTCCCGGGCATCGGTTTTTCGCCGGATAAATTCCTTCAGGGCCGCCTGTTCGTCTATGGGGACGCACAGCGCTATCGGCTTGGCGTCAACTACAACCAGATTCCCGTAAACCGCGCGCGCTGCGAGGTGAACGACTATCACCGCGATGGATTCATGCGCGTAGACGGCAATTACGGCGGCGCGCCGGCCTATACCCCGAACAGCCAGGGCGTATGGGCGGCGCAGCCGGACGTGATGGAACCGCCGCTCGACCTTTCCGGCGCGATGTACGCCTACGACCCGCAGGACGATCCTACGGACGATTGCTTCCGCGCGGGCGGCGACCTGTGGCGCGTCATGACGGAAGAGCAGCGCGCGCTGCTCATCGGGAATACAGCGCGAAATATCGCGCCCGTGACCGATAACGTCAAGTATCGCCATGCCGTGCATTGCTATTGGGCGGACAAGGCGTACGGAGAGCGCATGACGGCAGCGCTCGGACTCGACATGAAAAAGGTGAAGGAGCTGGCCGAGGGAGATCAAAAGAGCCTGATTGCAGCCACTTGTTGACAACCCCAAGAAGAAATCGTACGCAGAAAGCTGCCCCCGGCGGGACATTTGTCCCGCCGGGGGCAGCGATTTTTTGGCGTTAACGCTTTTCGCCCTTCCACTCCCGGTACATCCCGGCAATGATGTCTTCGATGGGCGCTTTGCCGATCTCGATGTCCTCGATTTGGGCGCAGCCGGCGAGGGACGCGAGGAGGTCATGAACGCCCACCTGTGTGCGGTCGAAGGCGTACTCGTGTACGCCGCCCTGCGTAGACAGATAGGCAGCCCCGGAGACAGCGGGGGCGTCGCCCGGTGCGCGCACGCGAATGCGGGCATACCCGCCCGCCGCACGGCGCAGCGCGGCGAAATCCCCGTCGAAGGCGATTTCGCCGTTTCGCAGAAGCACGATGCGCTGCGCCATAGCCTCTAGATCGTCCATGTCGTGGCTGGTGACCACGATCGTAACGCCCTCCTCGCGGTTGATTCGCCGCAGGAAGGCGATCATCTGCTGCTTGGCAAGCACGTCCAGCCCCAGTGTCGGCTCGTCCAGGAACACGACGGAGGGCGAATGCAACAGCAGCATGCCCAGGTCCGCACGCATACGCTGGCCGAGGCTGAGCTCGCGCGCAAACGTGTGCAGAATTTCCTTCAGGTCCAACAGGTCGGTCACCATCGCCAGGTTGCGCGCGTAGACGTCTGCGGGGATATCCCATACGTCGCGCTTCCATTCAAAGCTGGTGATGATCGGGTGATCCCACCACAGCTCCGTCCGCTGGCCGAAGCACACGCCGATGCGGCGCATCAGCTCCACGCGATCTTTCGCGGGGTCCAACCCCAATACGCGCACTGCGCCGGATGTAGGCGACAGGATGCCGGAAAGCAGCTTGATCGTCGTGGACTTCCCCGCGCCGTTTGCGCCTGCGTAGGCGACGAACTCGCCGGGCATTACGCGAAGCGACAGGTGGGAGAGGGCGGCAACCTCCCGCTTTTCGGGGTGGATCAGGTTTTTGACGATGTCGCGCATGCGCCCTGTGCGCTGCCACTGCTGATAGATCTTGCTGACGTCAGCGATGTCCAAAGCCGGAGTAACGGCTGCAGCCGTTGATTGCATAATAGTTCATTCCTTTCCGAAAGACGCACTGTGTAAGGAAAATCAGGATTGCGGAGGCCGCAAAAAGAAGCAGGTATGCGGACGCTCCGGCACGGCCGAGCAGCGCCTGCGCGGGCAGCCAGCCGGTCAGACCGATGGGGAGCGCCGTGCACAGCACCGCCTGAAATGCGGGGGCCAGGCCGCCCAGCGGATAGCCCTTCATTTCGCCGAAGAGGCCGCGCGCGTCCGAGGCAATTTCCTCCGCGGCGGCGGGCGCGTAAAACGCGAGGCAGGAGATGAGGCAAACGACGCTGATGATGATCGCGCATGAGCACAGCGTGCATAGCGCGAGCAGCGGAACGTTTACGCAAAGGCCGCCGGCGTGCGCGGCGTAGGCGGTCAGCGCCGCCCCGCACAGCAGCATGCTGGACCCGGAGACGGGCGCAAAGCCGGAGGAGAGCAGCTGTATCCAGATGGGAACAGGCTGCAGCACGCAGTGGTCGAGCTGACCGCGCCCGATGATGCGGCTGATCTGGCCGATGTTGTTGCTCGCAAACAACAGCATGTACAGGCCGTCCACGATCGTCGCGTATCCGAGCAGGAAGAGCACTTCGGCGCGGCTCATGCCGCCCAACCCGTCAAAGCGGGAAGCGAGCAGGAAGACGCCGGATACGCAAGCCGCTGCGCTCACGACGTCCGCGGCCATTTGTAGCAGGCAGTAGCGCGTGTCGCGCAGAAACCATAGGACATCCATGCGCGCATACACGCGGTAAAGGCGCAGCAGCGTCCTGATTTTAACCGCCATAGGACACCATCCTTTCCCTGCTTTTTCTAAAGATGAAGAGCGCAAGCGGCCAGAGCGTGAGATTCCACACGGCCTGCAGCGCGAGCAGAGGCAGCGGATCGCTGCTTCCGATGTAGATAGAAAGCGGCGCGCTGGCGATGGAGCCGAGGGGCATCAGCGCAAAGGCCCGGCCGACGGACGCGGGCATCAGCGCGAAGGGGATGACCGCTCCGGAGCAGAGCTCATAAATCGCTTCCCGTACCTGCGTCGCAGCCCAGCAGCCGTTTTTGAGCCGCATCGCCAGCGCGGAAAAGCACAGGTCGAGCGCGAACCCGAGCGAGGCACTCAGGGCGAGGCTGAGCAGGGAGAGCAGGCCGCAGGAAATGCTTCGCGGCAGCGGCGATATGCCGATCAGCGGGGAGAGCAGCCAGACAGGGAGCCCGTAAAACAGGAAGACGGGTACCCACCAACGGCCGATGGTCTCGGCTGCTAGGCTTTGCAGGATGGACATGGGGCGCGTGAAGCGTCCGATGAGCGAACCCTCCCACAGTGCCGAGGTGGCAGGGGTGAGGATGTTGAGCTGCTGACGCCAGACGGAGGCCATCAGCGAATAGGTGAGAAGCGTAGGCAGCGTCATGCCGCCCAGGTCTGCTCCGCTCGACGCGAGGGCGCGCCAGATGAGCGTCAGCAACAGGAACTGCAAAAAGCGCACGGCGTATTCGCCGCCTACGCCGAGCAGGTTGCCGTCCAGCACCTGGCGCGCGCAGAGCGAAGATGTGGCAAAAAAGCGTTTCAAGAGGCATTCCTCCTTTTATTTGGGCAGAAAAATGCCCGGTGCACCGCAAACGGACGCACCGGGCACGTAAGGACAGACTGAATCAGGCTGTACTTGAGGGGCCGGGACGCATTGCGGATGCAATTTGGGCGCACTTTAATAAGGACCCGGCCAGATTACCTGTCTGAATGGCAATATAGGCGATGTTCTGCCAAAGGCTCGACTGCTTGAACACGCGTCGCATGCGTCTCCCCCCTTTCATACGAGAATGTTTCTTTAGTTTATCACGTTCCCGCGCATGCGTCAATCCTGGATTGTGGCTTCTTTATGAACTGTGGACAAGTCAGTTGCTTTTCGTCTGGCGATACGGTATAATAAAAGCAAATCGAGGAGGCTTTGAAAGCTGGCATAAAGAAAGATGCCGCAACATGATTCCCAAAGGAGGCTTTCAAATGATCGTTCGTTTCGTCACAAAGGATGCCCACGTTCCCCAGAATGTCCTGGACACGATGGAAAAAAAGCTGCATCAGCGCCTGGACGCTTACTACCGCAGCGAGGAAGAGGATGCCTCCACGATTGTGGTAAAGATCACCGAGCGCAAGGGGATTTATAAGGTCGAGATCACCATGCCATATGGGGGTCATCAGATGCGCACGGAGAACGAGGAACGCGATCTTTCACTGCCCGCCCTGGATAAGGGTATCGATATTCTGGAGCGCCAGATCAAGAAGCACAAGACCCGCATCAACCGCCGTCTGCGCGAGGTGCCGGAGCTTGCACCGGACGCTGCGGCGGAGGAGCCGGACGAGCCTTATGCCGTGGTCAAGATCAAGCACTATGAGAGCAAACCCATGAGCGTGCAGGACGCTATATTGGAAATGAACCTGCTGGGACATACATTCTTCACGTTCTACAACGCGGATAACAAGCAGGTCTGCACGGTCTATCGTCGCAATGACGGCGATTACGGCCTGATCGAAATTGGTTGACCCCCTGCTATGGAAATGGAGACGCTGAGAGGAGGCGACGCCGTTGAACCGGAACCTTATCATCCTGCTGGTGGTGCTCGTCGTGCTGCTGGTCGCTACGGTCAGCGCGATCTTCTTGCTGAAGCCATCGAGCCCTGAGGTGCCGCTGCCGTCGCCCTCCCCTATGGTGACGGACATCCCTTCTTATGACCCGGACGGAATCGATCCGAACGCGGACGATCCGCTCGCTGGCCTGACGGAGGAAGAGATCGCTGCATTGGCCATGGGCGAAGAGGATCAGCAGGACTTTGGAAGCGGATTTGAGGACGTCGCGGATGGCGCTATGCCAGTTCCGATCGACTAAGGTACCCGCCGCGGGCTGACGCGATTGCGTCAGCCCTATTTCTTTAGACAAGTTGCCTATGAGAAGCTGGAAGAGGATGTACAGGGTGCCGAAGAGACGAAAAGCATGCGAAAAAGGCGAAAAAAGCTTTCAAAAAGCGTTGACAAAAGGAGAGGAGTTTGGTATACTAATCAAGCTGTCAGCGAGCGAGTGAAAAACTTCTCGCAAGCTGCACAGAAACGATCCTTGAAAACGATACAGAATAGAGAAAAGAAACGCAAACGCAAGGAAAAGACAGTTAATTCTGAGAAGAGTTTTGAATCTTTTGTGAGCCGGTGCAAACCGGAACACCAAGAGGAGATAAAGGATTGAACATAAGAGTTTGATCCTGGCTCAGGACGAACGCTGGCGGCGTGCCTAACACATGCAAGTCGAGCGGGGATCAAGGAAGAGCTTGCTCGGAAATGATTCTAGCGGCGGACGGG